>NZ_CP016620.1:300000-593709 GCF_002741015.1 Microvirga ossetica
GAGGCCTATGAGGCAGACAATGCCATACCCGATGCGGTAACCGGTGTCATCGATCGCTGTGCCGAAGATTTCGGCCGTCTTGATATTCTCGTCAACAATGCAGCTGTATCGATCTACAAGCTAGAGCATCGGCTGTTCAGACGAATCCATAACCTGCGGCAGTGAAGTAGTTGCGGCATTCCTCAGCTTCGACCCCATCACAGATGTCCCCGATGGCCCGCCAGAGCGCGTCAAAGGTGCGGGCTTCGGCTTTGCGCAGATGTGCTTTGATCTTGGCGAAGAGTTGCTCAATTGGGTTCAAATCGGGCGAATAAGCAGGCAGGAACAGGAACCAGGCGCCGCGTTGCTTCAGACACTGCGCCGCCGTCTCGCTCTTGTGCGCCGGCAGGTTGTCGAGGATCACCACGTCGCCCTTGGACAAGGTCGGAGCAAGCTGGGTCTCCACATAAGTCTCAAAGATCTGACGGGTCATCGGCCCATCGATCACCCAAGGCGCCGTCAGACCACAGTAGCGCAGCCCGGCGACAAAGGTCTGGGTCAGCCAGTGGCCGAATGGTGCCCTTGCATACAGACGCTGCCCTTTGAGGCAGCGGCCGCGCAGGCGCGTCATCTTGGTGGATGTGCCGGTCTCATCGAGAAACACGAGCCGGTGCGGCTCCTGGCGCATGCGCGGCTGGCGTTTTGTGTGCCAATGCTCGCGGGCCTGGCGCACGTCGGAGCGTTCTTGTTCGCTGGCCCGCAAAGTTTTTTTTGACGCTATAGCCGTGGCGGATGTACCAGCGCGCGATGGACGCCGGCGTGATCTTGGTGCCCAAGGCCAGCAGTTCGGCCGCGAGCTGGGGCATGGTGATGTCGTTCCTCTCGGCGACGCGACGGATCAGAAACTCGCGATGCGGGTCGAGCTTGGAGTAGCGCCAGCCGCCCTCTGGTTTGGGCGCCAGGCTGCCGGTGGCCCGATACGCCGCCATGAGCCGCACCACAAACGCGACCGACACCTCAAAATGGCGCGCGGCCTCATGGCAGGAATGCCCCGCCTCAACAAAGCGCACCACCCGTTGCCGCAGATCCAGCGAGTAGGACTTGGTCATCGCTCATCTCCTCTAAAGAGGGCCGAGATAAGGGAATCACAAAGCCGTCACGCCGCATAGCCTCCGATTCAATCAGAACAGCCGATGCTCTAGTGGGCGAGTTTACTCTTGAGGAAATCAACGAGACCCTGGACGTCAACGTTCGGGCTCCGTTTCTCGCATCACAGGCTGCTATTCGGCATCTGACCAAGGGCGGCCGCATCATCAATATCGGAAGCACCGTGGCAACCCGCATGCCTCGCACAACCGGGAGCCTCTATGCCACAAGCAAAGCTGCCCTGGTCGGCATGACGAAAGGTATGGCTCGTGACCTTGGCCCGCACGGAATCACGGTGAACATGGTCAATCCCGGTCCGACACGCACCGGAATGCTAGCGCCCGACGGCTCTGAGGTGGCGGAAGCCATTCGCAGCTTTATGGCAACTAAGGAATTCGCCCATCCTAATGACATCGCTGGACTTGTCGCCTATGTGGCTAGCCCTGCGAGCCAGTTCGTGACTGGCGCTCTCCTCAATATCGATGGCGGTTATACCGTCTGAACGGATGACCAGTCGCCCGATCTCCCGCAGTATGCCCGCGAGAGATCGGGCGACTACGCAGAGCGAAAATCTCTTGAGTCCTGTTAGCGCTCCGTGACCGCGCGCTCGTAAGTTGTAGTAGGTACAAACAGCGGGGAGGACAAATCGGCGGCTGTGTCGCAAATCTGGAACGGAGGCGAGAGAATGGCTGAGGCGTCGCCTTGGCTTCAGGCAGCGAGCCTCTCAAACTGCTCGGCGAGTGAGGGCTGCGGATTCCGGGCTTAGATCGCCTGCTGCTTGCGCATCATGTGGATCATCTCGATCCCGCCCAGGATCACACGAGCGCTGTTCATCGCATTGAACCCGAGCATCGGCCGCACTCGCCGCTTGACGGCCCGATGATCCTGTTCGATCCGGTTGTTGAGATAACGACTCTGCCGGATCCGGATCGGCTTCAGTTTCTGCCGTGTTTGGCCTTGCAGCCGGTCTGTCATGTCACAGGACCCGATCGCCTCCCGGTTGGTCTGGCTGCCGTCGATGACGGTCCGCTCGAGCCGACCATGCCGCTTGAGGGCTCGGCTTAGGAACAGTTTGGCAGCAGCCAAATTGCGCCGCTCGATGAACCAGGATTTAACGGTGTCGCCGTTGCTGTCGATGGCACGGTACAAGTACATCCAGCGGCCGCGGACCTTGATGTAAGTTTCGTCGATATGCCACTTGCCGGTGACCGGACGCTTGCGGCGATTGAACCGCTCGAGGAGCTCAGGGGAGTAATGGACAACCCAGCGATGCACCGTAGCATGGTCAACGGAGATGCTTCGTTCGGCCATCATCTCCTCCAAATTCCGCACGCTGAGGCTGTAAGCCAGATACCAGCGCACGCAGAGCAGGATTACAGAGCGATCAAAATGCCTGCCCTTGAACACCATGACCTCCGCAACTGTGACTCTGGGCACAGTAGCTGAAACTCTGAAACAAATTGTTGCGACAGATCCATCTTCTCCGGCATAAGCGAGAACCGGATGCGGGTCTTACCTTGCGAATCGTATAACAGCAGGTCACGGTTCACAAACTTGGTCGCAAACGAACCCTTGACGTTGGGCAGGCGCCGGAACAATCCGACAAGATCCCGGACGTTGTCGCAGATGGAGGCACCGACCGACAGATCAGCGTTCTCGCCGATGTCGTAAACCCAATGCTGAGAATCGATCTGGTCGGGCACAGTCAGGTCATTCTGTCGCTTAATATGTCGCGCGATGGCCGCACGGGCCTCCTCGATATTGACGAAGATCGAGATGGGATTGGCATAACCTTTTCGCCGAGGAACGTAGCAATAGGCGCAGGCCATCGCGCAGCCGTTCGATGTCGATGGAGCGATGAAGTGAGCACTGCGCCCGTTGGGGCGCATGGTGAGCCCTTTCTTGCCCCCTAGCACGAGACTGCTGCTCTTGATCCTGAGCCAGTCCTCAGCGTTGCCCTCATTGCCGTGGAGCGATGGGATGTTCCAGTGCGATCCGACAGTCAAGCGCTCAGCCTGTGGGTATCGGGAGAGGATCTCCTGGCCGCGGGCATAGGCTTCCACCGCGGGCTCAAGATAGATGCGCTCGATATCGAGCAGTTGCTTTGGGAGCGCCATCAGGGTTCCAACCATCCGCATGCCCGTGCGCCAGGACATCAGCCACATGCGAAATCCTTCAGGGCGGTCAGTTCGTTATATGGGTGCTGCACAGTCCGATCCGCGCAACAAAGCCACCATAATCCGCAAAATTCACGATCCCTGCACCAACGCCCTCTGAGCGTGTAATTCTCTTACATTATCCGCAGGATTGGAACACGGGCAGCACAACTGCGTGGACGGGCACCACAGAGCGGACATTAGTCCGACTTACCTCCCGAACTCTCCGCATTCTCTTACCGCTGAGGAATATTTTCATAATGCGGACAGCCATGCCGTCGAAGTGGCGAAGTCATGGATGACGGTAGCGGTTGTTGGCCAAGCGGCTGGAAAGTAAACGAGAAGTTGATGGCGATCATCCCACGGCCCTTCTGGCCGTCGAAAGTGTGGGAATTTGGCTACATAGGGTCAAAGATCGAACGCACCTGAGCACAAAACAAGCGCGCTCGCTTGATCGTGAACCACTCCTCGATAATGTGGCTGCAGCGACGGGGATGCCCCAGTCGTCATCACGGCGAGTTCGGATGAAAAGACGGGCCACCGGCTACTAGGGGAAAAGGGACGTGTTTGATGCTTTGTTGAAGTCATCGAGGCACTAAAACCCGGCCCCCCAGGGTCTCGAAACTTTGGAGGTTTAACCATGAAGCTCGCTAAGAGCCTCTTTCTCGGATCGGTCGCGGGTCTCGCGGCTGTTGCCGGAGCTCAAGCTGCCGACCTTCCCGTAGCGAAGGCCGCTCCTGTCGAATACGTTCGCGTCTGCTCCACCTACGGCGCAGGCTTCTTCTACATCCCCGGCACCGAAACCTGCCTCCGCGTCGGCGGCCGTGTTCGCGCCGAGTTCGGTTATGTTGAGCCGAACGACCGCGAAGACGACGCGATCGGCTTCCGCGCTCGTGGCCGCATTCAGCTCGACGCCCGCACCGCCACCGCTTACGGCCTCCTGCGCACCTTCGTGCGTTTCGAGATGACCCGTAACACCGGCGTGTATGGCAACGACTCGACCTCGCCGAACGTCGACCAGGCTTTCATCCAGTTCGGTGGCCTCACCGCCGGTCGCGTCGTGTCGATGTTCGACAACAGCGACCTGCCGACGGGCCACTTCGGTACGCTCCGCTTCTCGGACGCTCCGAACGTGAACCTGTTCGCCTACACCTTCTCGTTCGGCAACGGCTTCTCGGCCACCCTGTCGGCAGAAGAAGGCCGCTATGGCACTCTGCTTGGCACCGCACTCGCGGAAGCCGGTCAGCGCATGCCTGACGTGGTTGCTAACCTGAAGTACGCTGGTACCTGGGGCTCGTTCCAAGTCTCCGGCGCTCTGCACCAGCAGCGCAGCAACGTCCTGACGCCTGTCAACACTCCTGGTCTTGACCCGATCCTGTACGGCACGATCCCGGACACCGAGTACGGCTGGGCCGTGACGGCTCAGGGCTCCGTGAACCTGCCGATGCTCGGTGCTGGCGATGCCCTTTGGCTCGCTGCAACCTACGCTGACGGCGCTCTTGGCTACCTCGGCTTCGGCACGGGCGCCGGCGTCACCAGCTTCGGCGGCCTGCGGACGAACATCAACGTCGTCGATGCCTTCATCGACGCTGCTGGCAACATCGCGACCGGCGAAGGCTGGTCCGTTGCCGGTGGTATGCGTCACTACTGGACCCCGACCCTCCGTCAGAACCTGTTCGGCTCCTATGCTGACGTCTCGTACGACGGTACCGCTGTTGTTAACATCGACTTCAACGAGTGGCGCGTCGGCACCAACCTGATCTGGTCGCCGGTTGCCGGTCTCGATCTCGGTGTCGAGGTCATGTACAGCCGCCTCGAGTCGGACACCCCGGTCCTGTTCAACGGTCTCCTCGGCGACGTGGACGATGCTTGGGAAGGCCGCCTGCGCGTTCAGCGCGACTTCTAATCGGCTTGTCCTGATTGGATAGAGAAACCCCGGTGGCAACGCCGGGGTTTTCTTTTGCCCATGTTGAACTTGCGCTTGAAGGGAGCCAAATGGCAGAGACAATCTTTGCTCGGATGATCTCGGAGAGGCGCAAGGACATGAACCTCTCACTACGAGAGCTTGCGCGAGTAACAGGTATCGCTGCGTCAACAATCTCTCGGATAGAGAACGGACGGCTATCGCCCACGTTGGATATAGTGGTGAAGCTGACATCGGCACTCAACCTGGAGCCATCGGCTGCTAACCCGGATTCAGGTATCGCGCCTGCAACTCCGGAACCCGTGACAGCAGGTGAGGAGCCGAGGCAAGACGTCTCTGCACAGATTGTCGTCCACAAAACCCTTGGAAATACGATTCTGCAAAAAGGGATTCGCCGCGATCTAAGCCGTATCGCCGCCCGAAATGGTTATGAATTTGCCATTCTCGTCAGAGGCACCTGTCAGCTCCGCACGAGCGCCGGGTTCAGTCAAACTTTGGGTCCTGGATCAACAATCAATTGCAAGCTCATTACTAAGCAAACATACTTTGCTGTTGCGGAGGAGGAAGCTGAACTGCTTTGGATCGGCTGAGAGCAAATCTCGGTTGGGACGATAAGTGCGACTGTTGAGGGACGGCGAGGACTTTGCGGCCAGAACGCGCTTCAAGGCGTTTGAGGAGATTTCGGCGTTCTAAATAGGACGTAATTCTGCATGGGGCACACACCGCTGGGATCGAGCAGCCATCTTCGCCTCGGCCACAACAAGATCAAGGAGCTGAAATTGCTCCTGGGACCAGCCCCAAGGCCGATTTCAAGGTCCATTGTGGTGGGATGGGGACTTTTCATCACACAATGAGCAGCCTCGGGGCAGGCTGCGATGGAAATCACGTGCGCCGGCTCACCGGAGCCGCTAGTAGCGTTGGTCATGACCCTCAGACTCTTCTCCCAGTGGCTGGCTTGGCTGCTCGTCCTGGCTATTGCCGTCTTCACGCTGTCCCCGATTGAACTCCGACCAGTAACCGCGGCACCGGCGAACTGGGAGCGGTTTACCGCTTTTATGGCGATCGGGGCGCTCCTCTGCCTGGGCTATCCCCAGCACCGGTGGCGCATGGTTGGGCTGGTGATCGGTCTGGCTGGGCTGCTCGAGGTGCTCCAGCATGTGAGCCCAAGCCGGCATGGCAGGCTTCCGGACGGCCTCGTCAAGGCCGCAGGGGCCCTTCTGGGAATCGTGCTTGGATTGGCGGCTGAGCGTATGTTGGAGCGGTTGAGGACACGCTCCAGACCCGGACAGGATCCGCGCGCCACCTTTCCTGGCACAGAGAACAGACCGCCTGCCAGCGCCTGCGTCCAGAACCAGTAATAGGTAAGGGCAGGGCGGGCCTGAGTGGCACGGTTCCCATTGCATCCGAGAGGGCGGCCTAAAGTCAAACTCAACCCCATACACAGTAGCTTGGACCGTTGGCGGGCTCGCCGGCCGGCACGAGAGCGCCCATGGGCAGCCACACCGCACTCACGACCGGGTTCCATATCCGTGAAATGATCGCGCAAGCCATCCGGTGGGAGCGCACGTTGTCCGGCAGGATAATTGCGCGGGGGGAGGCGGGCCGGCCTTGCCCGCTATGTAGGCGACAGGGACTTACCGTAGCCATCGAGCAGGCCCGCGATCTCGTGCAACATTGCCGTCAATGGCTTCGTCGATTTGATGTCGAATGACAGGTCGGGCCGCGCGAAGAGCGCCAGGCAGAGCTCCCTCGCATCGCGGCGGGACTGATACGCAATTCCGTCGGGCTGGTCTGGATGATCCCAAAAGGCGTCCGACCACAAGCCGCAGGGCTCGTAGGGGCCGGTGGAGATCGCGTTGTCGGTGCCGACCGCTTGCAGGCCGGAACCATAGAGTGTCACGACGCGCAGGTCACGGCGGCAGACCAGCTCTGTTGCAGCGCGGTCCATGATTCCGAGGCGGCGACCATCAGGCGCTGCGGGTTGCGCAGCAGCGTTTCCGCCGGCGCGGCTCAGGCCGACATCCAGCACGCCGCAGCCCTAGTTGAGGACAACTGCGACCTACCCGTTAAGCGGATTGAGCGTGGTTGTCCCTCAGAGCTTCGCTCCTTGTCAGCGCCCGCCATGTCTGTCGAGGGCGGGGGCATCCACAGGATCTGATATGCGGGCGGGCGCTGGGCCTATGCATCGGCCCTCATCGACGGCTTCATCGACTACATCTTCATCACAATCGACATATTCGATCTGACGAAACCTCGCAAGGCCGGACGCTATTGGCTGCCGGGTATGAACTCGCGGCAGGGGAGAACCCGATTGGGCGCCGACAAGGCGGCACGCGCCGCACCATGCGATCATCCACGGCGACGCCGCCTACGGGGCGTGGCGCGATGCAGGTCTAGTGATGATCGATGTCGCCGACCGCAGCCTACCCAAGTTGGTCGTGCATCGCAATTGATCGGCTCCCTACGACGGCGGCACGCACAACTGCCTTCTGCTGCCCGACCGGGACCTGCGCGTCGTGCTCGATGAGGCAGTGCTCGACAACATGGAGGATGGCCTCAAGTTCATCTGGATGTTCGACATCCGGGAGCCCTCGAATCCGATCAGCATATCGACCCTCCCGACACCGTCGGAGGCGGACTCTGCGAAGAAGGGCGGTCATTCAGGTCCGCATGACGTTCACGAGAACCGTCCAGGGAGTTTCGCGAACTCGGAACTCATCGTTGCGATGCACCGGACTGCAGGCGTGCGGGGCCTCGACCGCGACCGGTACTGTCCGGCCGAGGTCTGAGCGTTCGTCCCGCCGGCTCCAGCGTGGATGGCCGGTCGTCGCCCCGGTCGACCGCGGGTGATCCAGTCATGCGATGTTTTCGTTGACGCTAATGGCATCGTCTACAGCAACGACTACAACGGCGGGCTCTACATCCTTGAGTTCAACCCGAAACGAAGGATTTTTTGGAGTACTGGCTTACGCAGCCCATCTTCCTATACTGTGAGTAGTTTCTCTGCGTACTGCGTTATCAGCGTCCCGACAGCTCTCTCGCGAATTGGGTGCCGCCATGCAGACACCGTGGGCAATCCTACTCACGAAATTCAACGACAACAACGACGAGCCCTTTCCTCGACTCCGCTATGAGGAGATCTTTACGACCGCCGGAACGGGCAAATGGAACATGGTCGACTACTTCAGCGACATGTCCCACGGGAAGCTCGATCTGAGCGGTACCCAGGTCTTCGGGTGGTACACGCTCGACAAGGCGACTGCCGATTACACGGGGAGTGGGCTGAACCCGGCTGGCCGGGACGAACTTCTCCAATGGGCCAAGGACAAGGCGACCTCCGAGGGCGTCAATCTCGGGGACTTCCACAACGTGGTGGTCGTGCTCAACTCCGGCCGTGACCTCTTCGGTGGCCTCAACGGCATCGTATGCGGCGACGACGGCGCCAACAGCGCTCTCTCCGGATTGTCCCCCAGTTTCCTGGGGCAGGAGATGGGCCATGGATACGGCCTGAACCATTCCAGAAGGGAAGGGTCTACCGTCGACTACACCGATCCCTTCGACGTCATGAGCGTCGATGCGGGACGGTCTGCTCCTCATCCCATCTACACAGACCTCGACCCCTTCGGGCAGCCCGTCTACGAGATCGGTCCCGGTCTCAACGCAGCCAACATGTGGTCAAAGGGTTTGCTGGACATGACCCGCGTCTGGACCGATCCCGGGTCAGCCCGCATCAGTACCTCTGTGCAACTGCGTCCGCTGCATCGACGCGATCTTCCCGGTTATCTCGCGGCCAGGTTCGGCGAATACTTCATAGAGTTCAGGATGAACACGGGGTGGGACGCACGCGTACCTGCCTGTATTCTCGTCCACCGCTTCGAGAAGGGCATTTCCTATCTCGTCCCGGACGAAGACGGGAACGACACATTCAGAGCCGGTAGCGGCATCAGCACGCCGGAAAACCTGTCCGTCCTCGGCTCAGGTTTCAGCATCCGAGTGAAGTCCATCGATGTGGCCAACGAGGTTGCGACAGTTTCGCTCGGAAGAGCCCCGGCCCAGATCCCGAAAGTCTTCCCACAGGAGGGGCCTTTCCAAACGCCGTGGATCAAGTGGCTGGAGGCTGCATCCCTCGGAGAGGCTGTCGTCATCCTGAACGGGACCGCCGTATCCATCCCTCGCAGCTCGCCGGCCTACGGCATCCTCGAGAACGTCGCCATGATCGGCAGCAGCCACCCGCTGATGTCGGAACGGCTCCAGATCTCCATCAGGGAGGAGGCAATGACAAATATCGCCAGGCTCTCCCAGACCGAAATGTCCGCCCCGCTATTCCGCAGTCCCACAACATCGCTTCATCGCAAGACAGGCGGTAGGTGGGAGAACGGATCGTCCTGAGCGGAAACGCCTTGGGACGAAACAGCGGAGCGGCATTTGAGGCCCGGTTCAGGCCGCCAAAAAGATCTCGTTCTTGCACCAGGCCGCCGATGGTTTGCGTCTGTTCGGCTCCGCTATCCTGATGCGCTCCTCAAACCTTGCTTGCGCCTCCCGCAGTAGACGGCGTTTCCGGGCTAGCGGCTGGGATTCCGCGTCGATGTCGTTCACGATCGCAGCGGCTGCGGCATAAAAGTCGGACGTCGCTGCATCGAGGTCGGGGTTCCGGTCGAACAGGCTAAGGAGACCTGTGAGGTTCTTCTGCAAAAGTCCCTGAAGTTCGCGAAGGTATCCTTCACCACCTCCGGACAGGATCGCGTTCAATGTTCCACTGACGTGGTCCATTTTCTCCTGAATGACTTCAGATGAAATCGTATCCGTCATGGGCAATCGTCTCCGTTCTGAGATAAGGCCCACCCAGTCCCCGTTTCACGGCAGCAGGATAATGTGCGGTCATGGTTTATCGAGCCTTACGCTCGCCTGTTTCCTCTCCTCGGCGATGGATCTCCCTAGCCTTGGGATAGGCACCTACTTAAGGGATCACAGACCTCGATGGCATCCCATACCGCGACTGCTGGCTTTAACGATCAGCATCGACGCTGGCATTGCAAGTTCACTACCTTCACGGGGTACGGACAAGCACATTCGAGGGGGGTGAACGCGTTGCTTTAACTTCTTGCTCATTGCGATGCGTAGATACTTCCCGAGTAGATACTTCCCGATGCCGCTCGCCCCTTGGGCAACTTCTTTGGGTCGAGCGGCTGTATTCCTTTGAGTGTTGGCAGGGGAGTATCCGGTGAGGAAGGAATATCCAGCCGCCTATGCAATGGAGCTGAAACGATCGTGGCGCGTGATTGTCCCTGTGCGCGGAAAGCTGACGCCCAGGATCTGTCGCGAGAGATTTTCCCACCGGAAAGAAGCTCTCGCTTGGATGGACACAGCTGAAGGTCAACGAGCCATAGCATCCGCTCGAGGAGAGTGACGCGACATAAGTATGCGAGCCAGCCTGGCTTTCGCAGGAATAGGTCGCGACGCTGCCACACAGTGCTATCGGTCCGAACTCTCTTGCGCGTTCAGCGGATGGAGATCGCGGACCATGTGATGAAGGCGAGAGGCGTTGAGATGGGTATAAATCTGGGTGGTCTCAATGCCGGCATGCCCCAGCAGCTCCTGCAGCACACGCAGATCGGTGCCGCCGGAATGCATGTGGGTGGCAAAGGCATGGCGCAGCACATGCGGTGAGACCCGATCTGGATTGGCCAAACCTGCCGCCACGGCAGCTTCCTTGATCTTGAGCAGGGCCGCCTGGCGCGTCAGAGCCTTGCTGCCGTTGCGAACCGAATGGAACAGCCATTGGCTCGGCTTGCCACCAGAGTACGCGCCCGCCAGCCTCTGCCACTGGGCGATGGCTGCAATGGCTCGCTCATGCAGGGGTACGAGGCGCTGCTTGTCGCCCTTGCCGCGCACCAGCAGCATGCGGGTGCCGGGAGGCGCGGCATCGGAGGGCAGGGATAGGGCCTGGCTGATGCGCATGCCGGAGGCATAGAGCGTCTCGAACAGAGCAGCCGTGCGGGCATAGCCGGCCCGCCGGTAGAGCCCGACCGAAGGATCGGCCACAATCCTGTGGGCGGTCTCCAGGAGCGCCTCCGTCTCGGCGATCGACAGGACGAAGGGCAGCTTCCTGGAGCGGCGCATGGCAGTTAGATTGGACGTGGGATCGCGGGAGCCGAGTTCCTCCGCGATCAGGAACTTGTGCAGGCCCCGTGCCACTGTGATGCGTCGGGCAATGGTCGATCCGGCATAGTCCCGCCGATCGAGAGCGGCGACGTAATCTCGGATGTGCTCCAAGCCGACCTCGTCCAAGCCGAGGCTGTTCTCATCGAGCCAAACCAAGTAGCAGTTGAGATCGTCGGTATAGGTCGCAATGGTGCCAGCCGAGGCTCCGAGCTCCGTCGCCAGGGCATCGAGCCAGAGTTCGGCCAGCCGTTGATTGGAACGCATGAGATCCTCCTGTAGGAGGACCCTGTCACGGCACCCGTTACAGACTTCTTGTCAAAACGTTTGTTATGCGAATACCTCTAGGTCGCTTGGTCATGTCAACGACGTGATCGACCTACCCCTTTGGACGCTTGGCGCTGGTCCCTGACAGTCGTACCATCAGGTATCAACGACGCGGATGACGGCCCATGCACCTGCAGCGCAGCGTCCTCCCAAGCGGCCACGTCACCTGGACCGCCTATGACGGTGACGCCATCGTCACCGAGATCCGCGAGTTCGTCATCTACCTGGAGGCGCGCCATCACGCCCCGAGCACCGTCGCCCATTATGCCCGGCACGTGGTCCGGCTGGGCAACTATCTCGCGGCCATGGGCAAGAGCTTCCGGGAGATCACACCCTTGGACCTCGACCGCTTCATTCCCGCGCTGATCCGCCATGGCCCGATCCTGGATCTGAAGATCGCCCTCAACATCATCCCGCTGCGCCCGGAACCCGTGGACGTTTCCGCCAGCCTGCACAACCAGATCCTGTTTGCGATCAAGGCCTTCTACACCTTTCTGGACATGCGCCACGCCGCGCTGATCTTTGGCAATGACGAGAGGCCGCGCGCCTATCATCCCGACGCCTACAAGCCTTTCCTGGCTCATATCGCACAGCGCAAGCCGCGGCGCCGCACCGAAAGCCGGTCGGACCACAAGGCCAAGGCGGCCTCCGCCAAACGGGCCGTCGACCACCGGCTGAAGCCCGAGCAGGTCCTGAAGATCATCGAGGCGGCCAGCCTCATGCGCGACGCCTTCCTGGTGGTCCTCCTGTACACGACCGGCATCCGGATCGGCGAGGCCCGGGGCCTGCTGCACGAGGACTTCCGGTTGGAGGAGAACGTCATCTGGGTCACGCCCCGCCTTCACGAGAACAAGGCGCGCGTCAAAAACGGCAGGGCGCGGCCGATCCCGGTGCTCGACTTCGTGATGACGATGTATGAGGACTATGTCGCCAGCGACGAATACCTTCCGGCCTTCGAGACCGGCACGAATTATGTGTTCTGCAACATCGCCAAAGCGCAAATCGGCCGCGGGCTGTCTGAGAGCAACGCCTACGACATTCAAAAGCGTCTGGTCCGGAACTCGGGGATTGCGTTTACCTGGCACATGTTCCGTCACACCCATGCCAGCGAGGCGATCGCTCAGGGCTATAGCCTGCTCGATGTCGCTGACCGCCTCGGGCATGCCAGCCCGCAGACGACCAATGCCATCTACAAGCACCTGTTCAATGCCGAGTACAAGAAGCTGCAGCTCAGGAACCACACGGAGGTCGAAGAGCGCCTGAATGACTTGAGGCGTATCGGCCTGGCGGAGGAGAAGCTCAAATGGCTCTGAAGCTCGCCCGAAGCTACGATCCGGACGTCGCGTATCTTGGGAGCCTGCGAGCCTTTCTGGCCGCCCTGCACCCTGCCCTGCTCGAACGAGACCTGTGGGGCTTCCATACGCTTCGGGAATGCTTCGGGATCGACGCCGGATCCGCGTTATACGCGCCGGACAGTTATGGCGGGGCGCGGCACGCTCAAATCCT
The DNA here is from genome assembly GCF_002741015.1 of Microvirga ossetica. Classification (NCBI taxonomy): domain Bacteria; kingdom Pseudomonadati; phylum Pseudomonadota; class Alphaproteobacteria; order Hyphomicrobiales; family Methylobacteriaceae; genus Microvirga; species Microvirga ossetica. The sequence continues at coordinate 313,198 of NZ_CP016620.1, forward strand.
CCGCGACGCCCAGGAGATTGGGCCCAGTAGTGGCTGTGTTGAGAGAAACACCCATGGAGAACGCAGCAGAAAGGGCCGCCCGGCATCCATCATCCGGCAGCGCGGACAAACGCTGTCCGATGAGTTGCTGGGTGGGATTGGCTTCGACTTCGCCGCTGTGCCGGAGTTCTACAAGACGGAGCTCAAGGCATTTTTTGCCTGGCGCCTGTCACGGCCACAGAGCCGGCACTACCGCTGGTACACGCGAGCGATTCAGTTGATTCCCTTCTGTGCTGACCTTGCATCCACTCAAGCACCTGCGGTCCGCCACCTGATCGACTTCGGTCGCCCTATCGAGAGCGGTTTAGGCTGCGGCAGCACGCCCCTTCGGAGCCTGTTTGAGAATTGGCTGGCAGGGAGGGAATACTCGGTTCGCCCCACGAAGCTCAAATGGCGTCGGGACGCCACGATCCACGAGACAGCCTATGGGCCCGTGGCCAGTGCCGTGGCCAACCTCTTGGTGTTCACCCTCATCCTCTTGCGCGAGAAAGCCAAGCCGGTGGAGGCCAGGGACCTGGTTCTCCTGGAGGATGTTTATCCCGCCGATGAAGTTCCGGTGACGCGGTCCAAAGCACCCTATCTCAGCTTCTTCCGCATTCAACTTCCGTGGCTGCGCACCGTAGCGCGGCGCTACGTTCTCAACAAAATCGAGCACAAGGAACTCTCGCCGCGCACTCTGCCATCCTACATTGCCTCCCTGGGACAGATCGAGGCATGCCTGTACAGTCTTCATTCCTCGCCTCGCCCCGAACACATCACACAGGAGTTCATCGAGCATACGTTCCTGTCATGGGGCAACGACAAGGGCTTTACCGGGCAGAACTGGTATACGGACCCGCTCAACATGGTCCAATGGGCCTCCGCCTACCTCCCGGAATACCGCTGGCGCCGCCTTGTCTTCGATAAGAGGAACGTTCGCAGGGTTCGTAGCTATCATCCCCGGACGCATGAATATGCGCGCAATCTCGAAGACGCGATGGTGCCCGAGGAGGTCATTGAGCAGATCTTCCTGAGGTTCGACTCCCTGCCGGTTGTCTGTAAACGTCTTCTGATCATCGCCCGCTATACGGGCATGCGGTCCATCGACCTGCACGCCCTTGCGTTCGGTTGCCTGGCACCGGATCCGGACGATGCCGACTTCATGCTGCTGACCTTCTACCAGTCCAAGGTCAAGCGCTGGAACACCAAGCCGCTGCACAAGAACGATGCTGCCCATGCTCTGGTCATCCAGGCCATCCAGGAGCAGCAGGACGACGTCCGGACAGCATGGCGGCGCGAGACACAATACCTGTTCCCGCACAGGCTCGGCGATGCCGAAGTCCATCTCAGTCCAGGGCACACCCGGGACGTGATCGCGAAGTGGATCATCCGCCAAGGCATTCGTGACAAGGACGGCGGCATCTACAAGTTCGGCTGGCATGACCTGCGCCATTTTTACGGCACCGAACTGGCATTGGCCGGCTATGACATCATGATGATCCAGATGGAACTCGGCCATGCCTCGGCCGACATGAGCCTGATCTACGTCAATCAGCGTCTGAAGCTGAAGAAGAAAGCTGTCCTCGAGAAGGGTGGTGGCAAGTTCATCTCCATCAAGGGCGAGGTCGACGACAAGGTCGCCGAACTGGCGCTGCGCAAGGGTGCCACTCTGGCGGTTGACGTCCCCGGCGGCCTCTGCTCGCTTCCGGGCCAGATCGGTGAATGGTGCGAACACAACGGAGCCTGCTTCACGTGCACGTACTTCCGGGCCGATATCGGGCAGTTGCCGTTCTTCGAGAAGGAAATGCGCACCATGGCTGCCAGCCTCACCCGCTTCAAAGGTGAGGTGGAAGGCTTCGAGCACGACGGCCATCGGCGCATGGCTGACATCGGTCGCAAGCGGATGGAGCGAACCCAGCAGGGGCTTGCGAACGTCAAGACCATCATCAAGACGATCAAGGCGGAGGGGACGTTCAGTGGACAGGCTCGAAAATACCAGCGGGCTGCTGGCAGCGGCGCGGCAGCGGAGTGTGACCAAGCGGCGTGCGGTCGAAGAGATCTTGGGCACCATGCGCCGGAACGGTGAGGTCATCTCGTTCAAGACCGTGGCCGAGCGCGCCAACGTCAGCCGCGAGTACCTTTACCGCCAGTTCAAGGAGGTGATCCAGCAACTTCGCACGACAGCGCTTCAGCAGGTTGTGACGGTCGATGGCGAGGAGGTCCGGGTTCGCTCGGCGGGCCGTGCCGCAACGATCGAGGTGGCGCTGCGCAACAAGGTCAAGCGGCTGGAGTCGGAGCTGGCCGAGGTCCGCCAGCAGAAAATGGAGCTGGATCGCCGCTATGAGCGCGCGCTCGGCGAAGCAGAGGAATGGCGTAGCCGCCATCAGCGCGCCGTGACCGAGCTTCTTGAGGTGCGCAGCCGGTTGACACGTTATGGGTCGTCATGAGCCATGACGGGCAAAGCCGTCAGGGCTTGGACACCCCAAGCCGCCGGCACGCGGAGCGGTCAAGAAGGCCCGCAGGGCCCCGCCGGAGGCGGCAGGCCGCAGGCCTGTTCTTGACAGCGAGCATGGCGGTGGCACCTCGATCGCAAATGCCCATGGATGACATGTCAATCAGGTCTAATCGCCTGGCCTGCCTAAGGATTTACAGAACACCTCCAGGTAAATGCGAAATGTTATCTCGTTTAGCATTTTGCTAGATGCTGACACCGGCTTCTGTAAGCGATCCCCTCCTGTCTCTCATCTCCACGGGTAACTGCGGGAACACTTTGTGCGAAATGTAGTTCGTTTCCAAAGTTGCCTTAGTTGTCCAAGTTGCCAATCGGCAGTACAAGGCATATCTTAGCTCCAAGGGAGGAGCAGATGGCTCGCATCAAAGATTCTCAAGCGAAAAAGCGGTCGTCTGCCCGGCGGTACTCCAGGGCGAAGTCATCCGTGCCCCCGTCTGTTCACTCATACAAAGTGGTCGGAGATCCAGAACAGGTGCTTCGGGAGATCCCCGACGGAGTACTGGTCGCATTAGTCCCTCCTGACGCAACGACAGAGAAGAAGCTGTTGCGTATAGGGTCTGGGCGGATCCAACGGCTTCGAGGGCACCTGGCAGGACCTCAGGGCCGTCTCTTCGCCCGGGTCAGATCAGGCGCAATCAAGAAAAGACCCGTTGTCGACGCCTCTGCGTTCGAGCCCAACTCGCGGGCCAAGGCACTCCTCAGAGGTGTTCAGATCGCCCAGAACGATCTGAAGGAATCGGGTGGAGCCTACGACCTGGATCAGGTTCGGGTCCTGATGAACGGCATCTCACGGCAGATGGTGGATCGAAAAGTGCGCGAAGGCAGCTTGCTGGCCGTACCGGGTCCGAGCAACCGCCGAGCCTATCCTACTGTGCAATTCAACCGCGATGGCACGGTCGTCCTTGGTCTGAAGGCTGTGCGGGAGGCGCTCCCAACTGAGAACCCCTGGGCGGTGCTGAACTTTCTTGTTCGCCCTGATCCGCGCCTGAATGGGCGCACGCCGATTGATCTCCTCAAGGCTGGCGAGATCGACCTGGTTGTCGACGCTGCCCGGCGCATGGGTCAGCAAGGATCGTGACGGCACCTTTGCCGCCACCGGATCTTGCTTCGCGGGATCCGGTCCTCGTCACCCTTGAGGCTGGCGAGATCCTCCACCGGTTCTTCACAGCAGCATTCAACCCGATCCATTTCGATCGCAGCCGGGATGGTCGCCTCAATGCGCCTAATGCGTCGTATGGCGTCCTCTACACGGCCAAGGACGCGCGGGGCGCCTTTGCCGAAACCTTCCTTCGCGAGCCAGGACGCACTCTCATTCCGTCAGATCTGCTTGCAAGGAAAGCCTATGTGCGGCTGCGTGTGGCTCGTCCCCTTGTGCTGATCAAGCTCGGTGGGCCTGGACTTGCACGTCTAGGGGCAACTGCTGAGGTGGTCCATGGCAGCTTGCCGTACCATGTTCCCCAGGCTTGGTCTGCCGCCCTTCGCGATCATCCGATACAAGCGGCCGGCGTTGCCTATTATGCCCGTCACGATGACGAGGCGCTTTGCTACGCACTCTATGACCATGAACCTGAAGTTGTAGAGGAAGTCCATCGAGAAACCCGTCTTGATGCGGACTGGTTCTGGGATCTCGCCGAGCCCTACGGCGTCGGCTTGGCGCCATAAGTGCCGGCAGAGGGTTCAGTCACCAGAAAATGCCCCTCATCCTTCATGGTCCGCTCTTCGTCAGCCTCTCGGCAATGGACACACCCTAAAGCCGCGCGTAGCGAAGCGTGTCAGCATATCGGACGAGTTACGAGCCTCGGCCCGAGCTGAGCACCTCACCCGGTCCGCCGCGTCCTCCCGTCTGCCCTCGCTCCAGACATTGAGCGGATTCGGCAGCTTTGCAGTTCCGCGGTAAGAGGCGGCGGCTTCGGCTGCGCTTCCATATCATCTCCTGCATCCCGGCGTTCCGTTAAACACCGATCGGCCTATGAAATGTCGAATGAGTGCGCCGTGTCTGCCGTACCCGAGGTAGATTGCTCCGGCGCTTCCCGCCTGCCCTGCGGCACTGCAGTTCGTCTCTCCGGGCATCCGGGCCACTTGCCGCCGCCGGCGATTTCCGGTGTCTTAGTCGCGCGGATGCCAGGGTGCCAGACTGACTTCCAATCAGGATCAGGAAGCTGAGATCGGTTCGCTGACCCGCCGCCTTGCCGAACTCGCCGAAGAGCACGGCCACCTCATCGTCTTGGATGCATTGAGGCGGCGCCGCGAAGCGGACCTCCGGCCTCCCCAAACCACCACCGCCGCGCTCTCCGCCCCAGAAAAGATTTCGCTGTTCGCGCGCTCTTTCGCGGTCGCGACGACGTTCTTTCACGCCGCTGGCAAACTCTTGGCACGAAGCGGCGCCCCACAAAATCTAATGAGGAATGACGAGAGGTCGCGACAAACCATCTCAAATGCTTCGCCAGCGCCATTCCATTGCGCCGCAGTGCGGAAGTCGAAATCGTGCGCCGTGTCCGCCGTAGACCGAGCGCATCCTTTCCTCCCTTCGTGTCCTTCGGCCAGCAGACTTGCGCCCGCACATCACCGGTGACGGTCTTCAGCGAGGCGCGCTAAAGCGATTGCCCGCGCCAAGCTGTTCGGTGCACGGCTCGAAATCACCCGAAATCTGGTGCAGCACCGCCGTCTCGGCCTCCGCTTCCGCCGCGTCGCAACGTCTTTCCACCGGCCATCCGGATATCAATGCCTTCGACCTGCTTGGCCGGGCGGTTGCGAGGAGTGCAGACAGTGTCGTTGCCGTGCGGATCTGCGAGTGGTCATCAGCATTCCAAGAATGGCGAGACACCTATCGTCGAGCGTGAGCCCTGACAACGCACAAGGACATCGGACCACTTTTGGTCGTAGCCGATTGAACCGCGAAGCAGCTTCTGCAGGTCGCATACGACGAGCCCAAATCGTTGTAGCGTCGCTAAAATGCCATCTCGCAAAACGTTGCGCGACGTTGCCAACGCACGTCTGAGAAGGAATCGAGCGAGCCCAGCAAAAGTGATGCGCACGAAAGGGTGCGCCACCTTTGCGGTATTGAGCCTATTTTATCTCTGGGACGCTTGAGGCCCTGTAATGGGTCTCCTTGCTGGAACTGCTGTTGCGTTCTCGAAGAAAATTGTGTTTCGGAATCCTTCTTCAGGGCGTGCGGGCGACGATCGTTGAGCCTTGGTGGGAAGCGTCGGATCGTGACAGGGAATGTAACCGCCAAAGATCCCGCCATGGTCGCGACAGCAAAGTCCAGAGCGTCCCACGAGAGGGTGCGGGAGCACCGCGAGCGCACCTGCGCCTGCAAGGGCTGCGCCCGATCCGGAACTGGGTGCCCGCCACACACGCCCCTGCCTTCAAATCCGAGGCTCCTCACCAATCCTTGGCTGTGGCCACCAGCGCATGCCAAGGATGAGTATTGACGCCGTGTCACTGGGACGAGAATGAGACGCGATATCTGGACGGCCTGCGGAGACCAGGATTACGCGGGCGAGCCACGTCCTGTCGTCCTGGTCCAGGACGACAGCTTCGACGGAACAGATTCGATCACGATCTGCGCTCTCACCACGGACCTGACCGAAGCCCCCTGTTTCACCTGTCGGTAGAGCCGAGCGCACGCAATTGGCTTGCACACTAACCGCCGCATGATGGTGGACAAGATCACCACGGTCCGGAAATGGAAGGTTGGCGCCCATGTCGGCCGCCTCGATGACGAGTCTCTTGAGGTTCAATCAGGCCCAGTCGGTTTTCTCGCGCTGGCGGCACCTGGGGCCGACGAAGCCATAGCTCGTGACATGGAGCGCCGCACGGCCGTTGCAAACGTTTGCAACGAGCCTGAAAAACGCGCTGGAGCGAAGCAGTTTTTACCCGATCCGGAGGGGTGCACAAAAACTGAGGTATTGAGCCTATTTTATTTTGACAACCCTCTGAGACCTGAAACGAGTCTGTTTTGCCGGAAACGGTGGTGGTCTCCTTGGGATCATCGTTCTTGACCTTCGGCACGATGCAGGACCGGCTGGTTAAGGAATTGCGTCTATCAACGATCGAGGTAACGAACGCGTTTCTGCTGAGTTTCCTTGCCGATCAAAAAGATGCTTCGCCCGCTGGCCATTCAACGAGTCAGATGCGCAACGGGAGGTCCAGCCAAACATTTTGCTCAGGATGTCTCGCATTCCATCGTCCGATGTAAGTTGCTGTCGAGCAGAATCCCCTTGATGCTGTTGCGCGGCGTTGCCAACGCGCGCGTGAAATGGCTCGAAGGGGCCCAGCAACCTTTCTGGGCGCGGCAGAGTGCGGAACGTTTGCGGTATTGAGCCTATTTTTCTGGGAGCCTAAGCTCGACTTTGGCCAATTTCGCGGGCCAGTAGGCCACCTGCGGGTCAGTCCGGATCGGCAAATCTCACAAGGCTCATGAGCGCGTCCATTACGGCAATCCGATAGATTGCGGTAGCAAACCGGCGATCATTGGCAATTGCGTCGGCATCGCCATGCACGCGCTCCAGCATGGTGTCGAACACCTCCTCCATCATCTCCACATCCACCGGCACGACAACCCCACACGTCATCGCAAAGGCCTCCGGAGTACTCAGCCGCATCGCCAGCGATGTGCCAGGATGAGCCGTCTGCTCCAGATGCTCATCGACCAGCCAAACCTCTTCCTGGCGCATGAGATCCAGCACCACCAAGCCGGCCGTCTCGTGGCGACGCTCAACCCGCCAGACCGAGAAGCGGGCCCGCAGCAGAGCCTGCAGCATCACGTCCTCATCCGAGCCGGGCACCACGACAGCGTTGCGGGTATAGCGGTCCATCCCGCGCGAGCGGCCCGGCGGGGCGGTGTAGAGAGCCAGGTCGTAGGCCAACGTCACCTCGTCCAGGCTCTCGGCCACCAGCATCTTGCCAGCCGTGAGCCCCAGCCGGCGCGCCTGCTCCATCAGGGCCGAATCCGGTACGCAGCGAAGAGCCTCGTTGTGATGGTGGGTGCTGATCGCGCGGAGATGACGATAGCGCGTCAGGATCTCGGTCCGACCCATTTCGGCCATGGCGACCTCCCAGGCTCTTGAGCCTGATTGTGGGAGATCGTGGCCATGCCCGTCCAGCCCCATGTTCCTGACCTCCTGTCCACCTGGCTGGCTCCGTTCCGGTCCGGCCTGACCGGACCAACCTTCCGCCATGCCCTTGTGCTCGTCCTGGGGGCTCTTCTCACCCCGGGCCGTCGCACCGTCACGGCCATGCTCACCGTTGTTGGCCTCGCCCGCACCCGCAGCTTCACGAACTATCACCGTGTGCTCAACCGCAACCAGTGGTCCAGCCGCGAGGTGGCGCGCCGTCTGCTCGGCCTGCTGGTGGCAGCTTTTGTGCCGACCGGGCCAGTGGTGATTGGCCTGGATGACACCCTTGAGCGTCGCTGGGGTGCCCGGATCAGGGCCCGTGGCATCTACCGGGATCCGGTCCGCTCCTCCCATGGCCACTTCGTCAAAGCCTCGGGATTGCGCTGGCTGTCCATCATGATGCTCGCTCCCATCCCGTGGGCCGGTCGCGTGTGGGCCTTGCCCTTCCTGACGGTGCTGGCGCCCTCCGAGCGCTTCTCGCGTGAGCATCGCCAGCGTCACAAGGCGCTCACGGACTGGGCCCGACAAGCCCTTCTCCAGGTCGCCCGCTGGCTGCCGGACCGGCGCCTCGTGGCAGTGGCTGATCAGAGCTACGCGGCGATTGAGCTGCTGAACGCGGTTCGGCATCGCCTGTGCATGATCACGCGCCTGCGCCTGGATGCGCGCCTGTTCACGCCGGCTCCGCGCCGTCGGCCCGGAACCCGAGGACGCCCTCGCGTTGTTGGTCAACGTCTTCCGAGCCTGGCCGAACGCCTGGCCAATCCCAAGACGGCGTGGCGGCAGGTTTGGGTCGACGGCTGGTACGGCGGTGGCGAACGCCTGATTGAGTTCATCTCGGGCACGGCGATCTGGCACCATCCCGGCAAGCACGTGCCGATCCGCTATGTTCTGGTGCGGGACGTGGCCGGCCTCCTCAAGCCACAGGCGTTTCTGTGTACGGACCTGCAAGCCGATCCTCTTGAGATCGTGCGCTGGTTCGTGCGGCGCTGGAGCACCGAGGTGACCTTTGCCGAGGCTCGCAGACACCTGGGGATGGAGACGCAACGCCAATGGTCGGACAAGGCGATCGCCCGCACGACACCAGCCCTGCTGGGGCTGTTCTCGCTGGTCAGTCTCTGGACCGCTGACCCCGCCATTCGGCGCTTGGCTCGCCCGCAGTGTGCCGCTTGGTACAATAAGCGCACCATCACCTTCAGCGATGCTCTGGCGGCCGTCCGACGCTCGCTCTGGGCCGCCGCAGTTTCTGATGCGTCACGCCGGCCCGCCAACATGACAAAAGGCCAAATCGATGTTCTGAAGCGATTGACGGCGACACTCTGCTATCCAGCATAAATGGCCAAAGTCGAGCTAAGAAAGTCTGTAACTAGTATCCTCGATGGGAAGCGTCGTTGCCGTTCGAGAGGCAGGGTCTCGGAGATCTGATTCCGGACGGTGGGGCCAAAAGCTCTAGGCTCGATGACGAGGACCTCTAACGGCTCAGTCAGACCCTGCTTGTTTCTCGGGCTGGCGACGACCCCCGGGCGAAGCCGTAGTCCACGACGAGGGGGCACCCTACGGCCGTTGCAAGCGTTTGCAACGATCCTGAAAAACGCTCGCGGGAGCAAAGCAGTTTTTCATCCGCTGTTTTTCATCCGCTCCGGAGAAGTGCACAAAAACTGCGGTATTGAGCCGATTTATTTTGATAGGTACCCGAGACCCTGAAGCTGGTCTATTTACCGCGGAAACGGTCGTGGTCCCTTTGGGATCATCGGTCCTGACCTCGGGGCCCACCAAGGATCTGATGAGGGTGCCTGCGGTTCCGGCATTAGCCGGGTCCCAAGCGCTGATCCTGGCCCCTGTGGCGCCACGCATTGCTTTCATCACGCTGGGCTCGCGCCGCCTTCTTCCGCACAGCGCAGACTTCAGCGGGCATGGCCTTGCTCGGCCCTCGAAGCCATGCCGCTCCCTCCTGAACGCGTTGCCAAAACCCTGCAACGTCGGCTGAGCAGCACCCGGAGGAGCGCAGCAAACGTTGGGGCGTCCAAAAGGGGGACCCACAACGTTTGCGGTATTGAGCCTAGATTATCTTCGTTGCGTTCCTTGTGAACCTGTCATCGGCCTCAGCAGAGCTCTGAAAGACCTAATAAGGGATCCGATTCATCAGAACGTCCTGCCATATTCCCGCGGCGTGCTGGCGGGAGCGGGTAGCGATCCCTATCACCGTCAACTAGCGCACGAGGCTCTGCGGGAGCCATCGGTTCCGCGGGAGCCTGACCCGCAGCCTGGTCCTAATTAATCCACAGAAGGATGCTGCCGACACACTTTACGCGCGTTGCGTCCGGTGGCAACGAAATGCGAAATTACAGTTTTATCAAATACTTGATTGAGGAAGACCTAATGGCGAAATCGAATACCGAGCGGTCTCGGATCAAACGAGCCCGGGACAAGGCCAAAGCCGCGGAACTGGCGCAGGTCATCGAAGAAAAAGACGTCACGCGATACAATGCGCTGATGGCGCATGTCACGCTCATCCTCGACGAATTGACCGCCATCAAGGCTAGACTTGGTCTTCACCAGGATCCTTCCCAAGCACCCGCAACTGGGCCGGCGGAAGACAGATGCGACCCCTCTGCCGTCGGGTCAACAGGTGGCTTGGCCGGAATAGCTGCGCCCCAGGAAGCAACGGACAAGGCAGCACTTGAGGCGGAGATTGCCGCCCTTCGTCAGGAAATGGAGCTGCAGGAGGAAAGAACAGCTGCGACCAAGAAAAATCTCAACCGTCGGATCGAGCAGCTCGAGGCCAATCGCGACGAAGCGTGGAAATTCAACCGTGATCTCGATGACGCCATGAGACGATACTCGCAACAGGTCGAAAAGGCTTTGCAAGGTCTGCTGCCGCCTCAGAAAGATGCTATGCCACTCGAGACCGAAGATCAGGCTCTGGCGGCTTCCTTTGGACCCATGGCTATCGATTTCTGGGAGTGGATCGATTCGCAAACCGACGGCATGAGCCAGGAGAAACGCGCGGAGTTCGCCCGGACGGCGGCGTTTCCGCACGCCGGTTCCCACTGGAGGTATGGAACTCGAGGCGACGCCCATGCTGTGTTTACCGATGATAACGGGCTACAGGTCGTAATCCCCCGCGAGCCGTGGGGCATCACTCCTCATCTGGCGCGAGCTCTGGCGCTCTCAGATCAGAAGGACCGCGTGGGTCAGCAAGCTGGGTCGGCTGGGAGATCAGGTAATGGAGAGGGGAATTAGTCCCGCGGACCGGACCAGCCCGGAAGAACCCAAGCATCTTGCCCTCTCCTGAGTAGGCCGCCCATGCGCCAGGTTTTGGTCTCTGGCCTCCCGGAATGTTTCGGTTCTGTCTGTTCAAACTGAGCGGCTAGAACGGCGCCTCCGCGCCGCTGCGGTGGCGGAAGACTGAGCGCTGAAAGCCCGGACCCGCAACTCGACCGACGGCGCATACGGCGGACTGTCGCAGACAATTCTCGACCTTGGCTCACGGCAGTTCAGTGGCGGCCCCCGAACCACGCGCCCTTTGTCGAGCGCTTGAAAGCCCCGTCCCGACCCACCGAGCAAGAAGAGCGAGGTGATCACCGGCAACGGCGGGGCCGACCCCGGCGGCGTGTCCTGGAGCAGGGCGGTTCACCACAACCTTCCCGCAAGAGCCGCAGGCGTTCGCTCTCATTCGGCGCGATCATCGGATAATCGCGCGGCAGCCCCCATTTCCGGCGATACCCTTTTGGGGTCAGGCCGCGGGTTCTCAGATGATGGTAGAGATTCTTGTACGACTCGCCGTCCTCAAGCGAGATGATTGCATCGGGCAGCACCGCACCAAGCCTGGCGGTAGCCGGGATCGCACAAGCCGGTGGTGTCATGGAAATCGGCGCAATCTCCTCAAACAGATGGGTCAGACGGCATCTGATGCGGTCGGGGCACTCGAGGTGTCCGCCTGCGACAGGATCAGGGCGAACCGGACGCTCAAGTCGACGATCTCCTCAATCCCGAAAAAATGATGATGATGGTGGTGGTGTCATGATTGTACTTCGTTGAAAATTGGCTTGGAGTTCGAAACGTCACGCGCAAGGAAAAGGGAACGAGACGGAATCCCGTTGTCGTCATTGCAACGCGTCGGCCTGATGGCCCGGTGAGGAATTGCGCACCGGGGGCGACGTCCTTGCACCGGCAGCAAGGCTTCCCTGCGAGTGGAAGCTTTCTGGTTCTAGCGGTTCAGAGGGCGGGTCTCTTTTCCAGCCGCCGGCGCGACCGGGACGACGCCGATGGCGTCGCCGTCCATCACCAGCCGGATGCGCGTAGCGCCGGCCTTGCGAATTTCTGAAAGGCGAAGGTCGAGGGTGGCGCGGCGACGCTGGAACGCCGGCGCCGAGACGCCAAGCGCCGAGGTCATGGCGCCCGTGAGCACCGCGGTGTCGAGACCATCCTCCGTCAGCGTCAGTCCGTGCGACGCGACCTGTTGTTCAAGACTGCGCCGGCATTCCCGGGCGAGATCCGGCAGGCTTAAGCCTTCAAAGCAAAGGACGGCGTCGACACGGCGCAGTAGCGCCGCTGAAAGCCCAGCGTCGGACAGCAGCTTGAGGCAGGCGATGTGGCGCTGATCGGCCGAGAGGCCGGAGCGGGCGATCTGACTGACGCCGACTTGGGCGATGGCGGTTGTCAGCATGAAAATCGCCTTTTCGGTCGGAATGCGGGTTCCCGCCGCGTCCAGAATGGAGCCGCTGCGCCAGCCCGCGATCAGGTGCTCGAGCACGGGCGGATAGGCATGCTCGATGCCGTCGAGGATGATGACCGAATGCGGCGCGGTCGTTAGCTGATGGGCGATCGAACCTGGACGCGGACCTGTCGGCTCAGATCCGAACAGCCGTGCGGCGGACAGCCCCGGGTCGGCGAGATTGTAGAGGTTCCAGTCATAGCCGAGGACCTTGGCGAGGCCACAGGCGATCGCGTCCTTGGCCCGGGCCATGTCAGGGCCGGCCAGGAGGAAGATGCCGGATGAGCGGCCGGGCTGATCGCGGGTGAGCTGATCGTGCACCGCGTTGGCTAGGGCGGTTAGCGTCGTCTCCTGCCCGATCACGGCGCCAGAAAGGGCGTCGGCGATCATGGCCGCGGTGGGGACGGGCTTTGGCTTTGAAGAAAGGGTCGTCATGAAGGTGTCCAAGTCGAAATGAAAAGCGCCGCTCATGGCGGCGCTGGTTGAAACGGTGTGGGGAAGGGTGGTCGGAAGGGCTGTACCGAGGGCCTGAAGGGTCTTCCCTATTCGGGTACCGGTGTCTTCCAGTGAATGTACGAGACGTAGCCCAAGCGCAGGACGAAGAGCCTCAACACCATGTGCCGGGCGATCAGCATCTCCCGCGGCTCACTGGCTATGGCGTCGTAAACCAGCACGCAGCTCTGCCCGCTTTGATCGATCCGCGTCTCGTGCTGCGGATACCGACGCAATCCGTCCATGTGTACCGACTTGAAGTCGTCCATGGTTCCGATTTGATGCCGTCCACCCTTCCGAACTGAAGCCGTCCATCCTTCCGATTTGATCCCGTCCAGGGCTCAGGCGGAAGAACCGTGCTGCACCGGGTCATCCAATTGGGGCATTTCGACCTCTCCACCAGAGAGGGACGCGATGCCGGCAAACAGAGAGATGACCATGCGACAGATGCGGCAAGTGCTACGGCTCCACGCGAGTGGAACCAGCGACCGCGCAATCGGCCGGATTGTCGGCGCGGCGCGCTCGACCGTGCGGGACGCCATCCAGCGGGCCAAGGCGGCCGGGCTGATCTGGCCCCTGCCGGAGGACCTGAGCGATACCGCCCTCGAGGAGAAGCTGTTCGCCCGGGCGGGCGCCCGGATCGGAACGCGCCGCCGGCCGGAGCCGGATTGGGCCCACCTGGTCCAGGAGCTCAAGCGGCCTGGCGTCAGCATCGCCATCCTGCACGAGGAATATCTCGCGGATCATCCGGACGGATACGGCTATTCGCGCTTCTGCGATCTGTTTCGCTCCTTCGAGCGCCGCCTGACGCCGACCATGCGCCAGCATCACGTCGCCGGCGACAAGGTCTTCGTCGATTATTCCGGCAAGAAGCTGCCGATCGTCGATCCGCTCACCGGCGAGATCCGCCACGCCGAGATCTTCGTGGCCGTACTCGGCGCCTCCAACCTGACCTATGCCGAAGCGACCTGGACCCAGACCCTGCCGGATTGGATCGAAGCCCATGTGCGCATGTTCCGCTTCCATGGCGGCGTGACCAAGCTCGTTGTCCCGGACAACCTGAAGAGCGGCGTCCACAAGGCCTCGTTCTACGATCCCGAGATCAACCGCAGCTACGGCAAGATGGCGGCCCACTACGAGGTCGGCATTCTTCCGGCCCGACCGCGTCGCCCGAAGGATAAGGCAAAAGTCGAGTCCGGCGTGCGCTTCGCCCAATTCTACATTCTCGGCCGCCTGCGCCACCGCACCTTCTTCTCGCTCCAGGAGGCCAATGCGGCCATCGCCGAGGCCGTCACGCGCATGAACAGTGTGCCCATGCGCCGGCTCGGCGTCAGCCGGCGCCAGGTGTTCGAGACCATCGAGAAGCCGGCCCTCGCACCATTGCCGGCGCAGGACTACGTCTTCGCGCACTGGCAGTTCGCCCGGGTTGGGCTCGACTATCACATCGAGGTCGAGGGCTTCTTCTACTCGGTGCCGTTTGGCCTCATCGGCCAGCAGGTCGAGGTGCGCGTCACCCAACGCACGATCGAGGCCTTCCACAAGGGCGGGCGCGTGGCTGCCCACGCGCGGCGTTTCGCGGGACGGGCGCACGGCACGCAGGCCGAGCACATGCCGAGCTCTCATCGCCGCTATGCCGCCTGGTCGCCCGAGCGCTTCCGCTCCTGGGCGGCGGTGATCGGCCCCCACACCGAGGGACTGATTGCCGCCATCCTGTCGGCGCGCCGCCATCCCGAGCAGGGCTTTCGCACCTGCATCGGGGTTTTGCAGCACATGCGCGGCATCCCGAAGGAGCGTGTCGAGGCGGTCGCGGCCAAAGCCCTGGCGATCCGGGCGCTGACCTACAAGAGCATCGTGTCGCTACTCGACACCTACCACGAGCGTGCTCCCGCCCCGGCGGCCGACACGCCCGTGATCACCCACCCCAACGTCCGCGGACCGGGGTATTTCCACTGAACGGAGACCGACCATGTTGACCCATCCCACCCTCGACCAGCTCCACGCGCTGGGCCTGCACGGCATGGCCAAGGGCTTCAAGGCGCTCGGCGCCAATCCCGAGGCTGACGCGCTCGGCCATGCCGAATGGCTCGGCCTGATCCTCGATCATGAAGTGACGACGCGCCAGCAGAAGCGCTTCGAGACCCGGGCCAAGACAGCCAAACTGCGCCATCCTGCCAGCGTCGAGGATGTCGACTTCCGGGCCGCGCGCGGCCTCGACCGGGCACTGTTTCTCAAGCTGGCGTCCTGCGACTGGATCCGCGAGCGGCGCAATCTGTTGATCACCGGCCCGTGCGGCGTCGGAAAGAGCTGGCTCGCCTGCGCCCTTGGACACCGCGCCTGCCGGGAGGATCTGTCGGTGCTCTACCATCGTGTGCCGCGGCTGTTTGCAGCGCTCGATCTCGCCCGCAGCGATGGCCGCTACTCTCGCCTGTTACGCACACTCGCCCGGGCCAAGCTGCTGGTGCTCGACGACTGGGGTCCTGAGGCGCTCACCGGCGAGCAGCAGCGCGATCTGCTGGAGATCGTCGAGGACCGCTATGATGCCGGTTCGTTGCTGATCACCAGCCAAGTGCCGGTCGAGAACTGGTACGCGATGATCGGCAGCCTTCCAACTCTGGCTGACGCCATTCTCGATCGGGTCGTGCACAACGCCTACCGGATCACTCTCACCGGCGAGAGCCTGCGCAAGACCCGCCACGCGCAAGCCGACGCTTGACCAGCGCCACCGCCTCAACCACCATCCATCAACGACCCGAAGAGCGGCGCTCAGGTGGACGACTTCACCTCGGAACCACGGACGGCTTGAAATCGGAATGCCTGGACGGCTTCAGATTGGACGAAGTGGACGGCTTCGTCGGTATCCTCATCGTGCCACAGCAGGCTGATCCCGATCTCTCCCGGGGCATGGGTCACCTCATAGCCCCCGATCCGGTAAAGCTTGGGCGCTTTCCACGACAGGCGCTTATCCCTCGCCTCCCCCTCCAGGTCCACCGGGCCGACGCCGGCGGCATCCCCGCGCAGGCGGCCGCCGCGGCCCGTGAGGGTGCCCACAAACGAGAGCCGGGAGGCTCGTGTCATCGGCACAAGCGCGATCAGACGCCGGGCATCGCCGGATGAGAAGGTGGCCCCCTCCCCGACCAGACGGTCGAGAAGGGCGTGGGCCTGCAACCGCAGGGCGGGATCCAGGTCAAGGCCGCTCATGCGCCCGTCACCGGGGTCATGGCCGGCACCACAAGGACACCACTCTCGCCCTGGATCAGACGCACCCGCGTCATCCCCTGGGCCCGAGCCTCGGCCAGGCAAGCCGCCAGCGCCTCGTCCGTGACACGGCCGGCCGTGGCGCGCCCGCCCAGAAGTGGCGCCATGAACTCAATCAGGATCCGCGCATCGACCCCACCCGCCTCAAGCTCGAGACCATGAGAAGCCACGGCTTCAGCGATCCCGCGATAAACCGACCGGAGGTGATCGTCGAGCGTGACGTCGCGGAGACAGACAATCCAGTCGATCCGCGTCAGGAGAGGAGCCGGGAAGCCCGCATCGAGCAGGATCTTGAGGCCCTCAATGTGCAGCCGATCCGGGTCGCTCCCGCGCCGGGCCAGCTCGGCGATCGCATCGCTGGCCAGTTCCGTTGCGACCAGGAAGGTGGCCCCAGCAACCGAGATGGCCTCGCCCTCGGCACTGCGCAGGACGCCCGTGCTCCAGGCCTGCTGCAGGCGGGCGATAATGCCTGGGTGAGCTTTGTCGATGTTGTCGAGAAGGACGATGCTTCTGGGGTCGGCCTTGTAGAGATCGGCAAGAGTGCTGGGGGTGTCTGTCGGCTCGCTCAGGCGCAACATCTCGTCCGCGTTGGCCTCTCCTCCGAAAAGGCTGCCGCGGCCCGCCTTCACGTGAGCTTCGCTCGTGAGACGGTGATAGATCGCGTCTCGGCCCACCTTGTCAGGGCCCGCGAACAGAAAGACGCCGAGCGGTCGATCCGCAGGATGGGTGGTGCGGCGCTGGGTGAACTGGGCCGCAAAGGCGTCAATGGCGGCATCCTGGCCGAGGACGTCTTCTTTGAGAGACCAGGCGAGTTCGTCGGCGCTCAAGGCGGGTTTGTCAGGGGGTGTGGTCACGATAAAGGCTTTCGTCAGAAGGTTTGAAGGAAACCGCTGCACGATGGTGAGCGGCGCGCGATCGAGGCAGAGAGCGTCCCGCCCGGCCCGCAGGGGCTGGGTTGCGTCTTGAACTGTCATTTTCCGGGATTTCTACGTTTCTATCCTCGTCTCAATCTCTTCTGGTAATCCTCTCTCTCTGTGTCTTCTGGGACTGGAACGTCCCTGCCCGCCCTGTCTGGTTAAGCAGCGCCTGTCTCACCGGTGGTGACCTCTCTTATCGGCCGCACGGGAGCCGCGGTATGGCGAGGCTGGTGGGTCAGTGTGGAAGGACGAACTGATGAAGGGCATCCAAGGGCCGACTGGGTGGGACGCTCGAGGACAGGCCTCGGCCCGTTTACCATCGCTGTCATCGAGAAGGGCTCGTTGATCATCGACGACATCGGCCCGAGGAGCACCAACGCCGAGGTCACAACCGGCCTCAGGCTCGATCCGTGTTCGCCTACAACGCTCGCTCGACCATCGATGGGTCACCACTTGGGACCACGGTGAGTTTCATCAACCACGCGTGCCACCCGAACGCCGAGGCTCAGGAGGCGGGAGGCAAGATCAAGACTGTGCCGACAAGGCGCGTTTGACTGAGCACGTCCGGCACGCGCATCCTGAGAGTGCCTGGAAGCGGCGCATGATGCTATCAGTGATCTGGACCAACGTCCGGAACGTGTCGAAGGCACAGTCGGGATCTGGATCATTGCTGCCCCAATCCCCGCAGAAGCTCCTGATCGGCTTTGCTCACGTCACGACGATCGAAAAACTCAGGCAAGCGGCGCACCGCCGCCACGACATCATCGCGGATTGCCTCAGCCTGCTCTTCAGCCAACCCGAAGGCAGCGTGCGAGGCAAACGCCACCTGCGGATCGCACTCTGGGCTGAATCCGGGTCCAGGAGCGCAGACGTGTTGCTTCCGTCCAGGATACGGAACTACGTCGAACACCGGCGAGAGCTCCCACCCCTCCCCTGTGTTGATGACTGCGTGATTGCGCAGATGGTCGTCGGTGTTGTGCAGAAAGGCGTTCACCAGCAGCCGGCGGAACATCTGCTCCTCCGGCGCTTCAATGCCGATCGCCCGGGCAGCCGCAGCCATGTCGGTGTAGGTTCTGGTCGTTCCATAGCTGCTTGCAGGCTCCTGGAGCAGCGTTCCCATGCTCAAGTAAGCATAGGGCTTGCCATCCTCCGACCGGTCGAAGCGCCGCACCAGCAAAGCGGTCCTGCCCGAGAAGGTCTCAAGCCGGCGCTGCGGAACTGGGAGACCGGCGGATTCCGCGACATCCAGGCAAACGGCCTCGATGCGCGGATCGTCGAACTTGTCGCCCCAGGTCGGGAACTTCGCAATCCATTCCCCTTCCCGGTCGCGCCATCTCACTTTCGGGCGGGCGCCGCCAACATCGGCACAGGCTCGGACGAGCATCCCGAGCTGATCGGCTGTCGCGTCGCTTTCATCCGCCGCGATGGCGGCAAGCATCAAGGCTTCGAGATCGTCGCATTGGTTGGAGATCCCCGACGACTGGGAGCCATCAGGCCGCCAATGTCCAGGTCCCCCTTCACCAGAGGCGCCGAAGGCCAGATCACCGGTGCGGTCTGTGGTGCCTGCCGCGAGAAATTCAGCTGCACCAAGAACCGATCCCTCGAAGGCCATGGCAAGGACGCTTCGACCCCAGCCCTCCGGCCCGGCGTCGAGCAGCGCAAGTGGAGCCTCTGGGACACCTGGGAAAACCTGTGACACGACGGGAAGGCCAAGAGGATCGAGCGGCGTTGCGCCAGGTGTCTCAAGATAACTTTGGTCATATTGAAATGCACCGGGACGAAGAAACTCACTGCCCTCGAATGTCATCTCGCCGGCCGGGACGTAGCCGCCTCCGACATGCTTGAAGACCGTGAGCCTATCCAGGCGCCCACTGGGGGAGACGTGCCACATTCAGGTTTCCGATTGGTTGGGCGAATGAGGGTCGACCTTCTCTACCGTGTAAGGCGTAGACTCTCGATCACTTCCGTTGAGTGGCATCTGGACCTCGCTGCAACATGGTCGGGAGTTCGGCCAGACCATCGTCGTCGGCCATCTGTGTCATGGGTATGATGCATGCATCACAACAGATTGAGGCCAATTCTGTTCGATGTCGTGATTGCAAACGAGCTTGCGTGAAAAACAATTCCCTCTCGGACCAGTTCACCTTTACCATGAGCCGTCCGCCCGGCTTTGGCAGGAGTTGCTACCGGTCGGGGCCGCCCTCGCGGCAGCCCCATCTCTGAGCTCATAGCCGCGTCGCCGCTTTCTCTGGAGCCATGTTTCAAGAGCTTCCATTGCTCGGGATTGGTTTTCGTGAAGCTCAACCCTTCTCTGCCCTGGCAGGCCGATGCGGCCCCACTCACGGATCAGGGTGGGGTTGCCAAACAGGCTGGGTTCGATGGCCAGGACATAGTAGCGAGCCATGTTGCAGGTGGGATCACACCTGTCGAGCACCAGGTACTGGATCGCGTCTTCAGACATGCCCCCATGTTGCGCAAAGGCCTCGGCGAGGTCCAATCAAACTCCTGAATCCTTTGCACACCAACGATTCACATCCGTGATGCACCCTGCTGTTGCCGCGCTCTGAACCCAGGTACGCTGGCCAGTCGTCATCTCGACGCGCACGGTTCCCCTCCCTACGCCATTCTTCGCCTCCTCATGGCCAGGAGTTCGACGGCGAGGTCAATCTTGCTGGATTTGACCATGCGGATGAGCGCGCGGAAGTAGCCGCCCGGGTTCTTGATCCGGCTCTCCCCGCCGTTCCGGGCGGCATCGTCCTCGTAGAGTTGCAGGACGTAGATCACCGCAATGGCCGCCCTGACGGTTCCGATGTCCTCCACCGCCTCGGCCCAGGCGCTTTCGTGCGCCCCGAGCGCGGCTCGCAGGTAGCGGCCGGCCGAGACGAGGTCCGCGAGATCCCGTACCGGCTGACCGTAGTCACTGAGGGTGGGGCAGGCCTCAAGGATCAATTCCGGTGATAGGTGCTCTGAGGTTTGTTCGCTTTGACGAACCGCCTCAGCTTTCTTCGGAAAGCCTTTGTTACAAGACTCACTAGGAGATCCGTTGTTGTTATTAGTGTGACGGCAGTCCTTGCCGCCATTGCCCGCTTTTAAGAAAGCTTGCTCGCATGCCATCCTCAGCGCTATCCACTCATCGAGGATCGCATGCGGCATGGCCTTCGTGCTGCGCACAGGCGTGCGGGCTTTCAGGCCTTTAACCTGTTCTTCCAGGTCGGAGCGATCGAGATCGGGATAATGCTCGGCCAAAGCACGTAGGGCCTCTTCGGCGGCCCGCCTGGCAATGGTGATCTCGTCAAAGGCGCGTTTACGGGCTTCCTGGACTTGCTTCATCTCGATGAGACGCTCAGCCCACTCCCCTCGCCTGGCGTACACGGGGGTCAGGTCGAAGCCGAAGGCGTCGACCAGCTCTCCGGCCAAGTCTTTGACCGCGTAGCGCTTTCCGTTCGGAGATTCCTTCGGGACGATGAGCTGCTGCTCGATAAGGACCTTGAACGCATACCGGACGGAGCGCTCCGAGAGACCGGTCCGGCTCATCAGGTAATCGTTGGACGGCCACACCAGCAGCCGCTCCCATTCCTGCTCGCCCCAGCAGGCGACGAGCTCGGACAGGACCGATCGGGGTCCGTTCCGCAATTCCAGGGCCTTGGCAGCCTCACGCGCTGCCGCAGATAGTTCTTTTCGCGTTACCGTGCGCCCATTTTCGAGCACAAGTTCTCTCGCGGCCAAAGCAGCATGTCTCAGCCGCCGGCCTCCTGACGATGCGATCTGCATCGTACCCTCCATGTTGAGGGCAAAGCTGGAGCGCTCACCGAAACCGATGCTCTTGACACGCAGCTTGTCGGGATGGCATAAGATCGTTGTCACACAGATCTTGGGCCACCCCTCGGTGGTTCTCCAAAGGCCCTCGAAGTTTCCAGCTTCGTGGGCCTTTTGCTTTGCCGGTTATGTCACCGTGTTTGGCTCCTTACGGAAGAAGGCTGCTTCGAGAGCACGCGTGATCGCCACTTGGCGCGAAGGATAGCGCCCGCTAACGACGGCTTCGTCGATTGCATCGCCGAGTTCCCGTGGAAGCCAAATATTGGTTTCCCGGTCACCCCTTTCGCGACGTGTCTGACGGAGGCGTTGAGTCCGCTTGCGGCTCGCTTCATCAGCCATGGTATTCACCCGTATTGCTCGTAGCGATACGAGGAATGACCGATTCTGAGTTGGCTGTGGAGTCGCGCGTCAAGAATCCATTCACAATAGATCGATTCAGCAGTGGGAAACTTCTTTTCGCAGAATCATTTAGCCAAAACGGCGGAGTCAATTCGCATGTAAAAGCCCGGTTCCAGGCGACTCGTACTTACACACTCGATTCGCAGTGCCTTAGTATTCGCCCTAAACTTCAACAAGCGACCTCACATTACGATTCGGCGACGGGGGCGCTCCTCGGTTAATAACTGTTAACCGAACTGCTGAGGCCCTTGATTATTTGAAATAGACTCTGGAAGCCTCCAGAATCGGCGCGCGGAATTCGTTTTGATATCACCATGCCGGTACTGCGCCTTGGTCGTATGGTATCTAGCGGCACTCGCATCGTTGCGCTGAATACACGCCCCATTCGTCTGGTTGCCGCCCATCTAACCCGATGCTGAGTGGGCATCCTAATCGCTACGAAACCAACTCGATGGAAAGCGGTGTCACTATTAGATCACGTGTCCAAGGTTCGCGCCTAACCAGGAGCGCAGTTCCTTCTTTGTTCACTTGTCGCTGCCCTCACACCTGCCCCAAGCTGAGCGTTGGGGCAGCAACAAGTGTCACGCCCCAGCGCGGGGGCACATGCGTTTCATTCATGCGGCGGATCTCCACCTCGATAGCCCGCTATCGGGCCTGAGGGAGCGAGCCGGAGAGCAGGCGGAAAAGCTCATCGGCGCAACCAGGCGCGCGTTCGAGAAGCTCGCCGACTTCGCCGTCGATGAGCGCGTCGACCGGTTGCGTCGCAAATTCGCAGCAGAGGCGCGAAGATAGCTGAGATCTCCTCTCAGGCGTAGGCGGCGAGCAGATTGAACTGCTCGGCCAATGATGGCTGCGGATTGCAGGCGTACTTCGCCTGCTGTTTACGCATCATGTGCACCATCTCGATTCCACTTAGGATCACACGGGCAGTGGTCGTGGATTTGAACCCGAGCATCGGCCGCACCCGCCGCTTGATGGCACGGTGATCCTGCTCAATGAGGTTGTTCAAATATTGGCTCTGCCGGATCCTGATTGGCTTCAGCTTTCGCCGAGACGTATTCCGTAGCCGGTCTGTCGTGTCACAGGACAGGATCGCCTCGCGATTGGTCTGGCTGCCGTCGATGACGATCCGCTCCGGACGGCCATGCCGCTTCAGTGCTCGGGCCAGAAAGCGTTTGGCTGCCGTGAGGTTGCGCCGCTCGCTGAACCAGAACTCAATGGTGTCACCGTTGCTGTCGATGGCTCGATAGAGATATTTCCAATGGCCTCGGACTTTGATGTAAGTCTAGTCCACGTGCCATTTCCGGCTGACGCTTCGTTTGCGAAGATTGAAGCGCTCGAGCAACTCAGGCGAGTAGCGGACAACCAATCTGTGAACGGTCGCATGGTCGACCGAGATGCCCCGCTCAGCCATCATCTCCTCCAGGTTCCGCAGGCTCAGATTGTAAGCCAAATACCACCGCACGCAGAGCAGGATCACGGATCGATCAAAATGCCTGCCCTTAAACATGCCATCCTCCGTCGCTGAACCGAGAGAGCAATAGCTGAAACTCTGAAACAAACGGTTTGCGACAAAGCCCGCCGCACCCGAGGTTGCATCCGGATGATCGAAATCAGTCCCAAAGTCTAGGTCGAGGAAGGTCTCTGAGAGTTAGGGCTCACTCGTAAAGAAGGGCTGCCACCATTAATGGTGCACTTAGCCGCGGAATAGACGGCCGTGCGGCTCCCATCTGCGTGCTAGAGCCTCGGACCGGAAATGAGACTCCTGGCTTCTGTGCGAGGCCGAGCTGTGATTCACTGCCTGGACTGGGAGGTGGATTATGGGTCATTGCTATTCCCTGGATCTGCGGGTGCGCGTCGCCGACTTTGTCGATGCAGGTCATTCCTGCCGGGCGGCAGCCCAGCACTTTGACGTCAGCGAGAGTTTCGCCATCAAGCTGGTGCAGCGGAAGCGGCGGTTCGGCTCGCCGGCACCGGCCCGGCAAGGCCGTCCGCCCGGACGCGGCAAGCTGGTGCCCTATGAGAGCTTCTTGATCCAGACGGTCGAGGCCGAGCCGGCCATCACCATGCCCGAGCTGGCCGCAAGGCTGCTGACTGAGCATGGGATCGTTGCGGCTCCCGCGATGCTCTCGCGCTTCCTGTGCCGGCACGGCTTCTCATATAAAAAAATGCCTGATGGCGGCGGAGTGCGCACGCGCCGATGTGCGGGATGAGCGCCGGGTCTGGCATGCCCAGCGCCAGCCGCGCATGCGCCAGGAGACGCACCGGCTGGTGTTCCTGGACGAGACGTATGTCAACACCAAGATGACGCGCCTGCGCGGGCGGAGCCGCAGGGGCCAGCGCCTACGCATGAAAGCTCCCTTTGGACACTGGAAAACCCATACCTTTCTGGCTGGGCTACGGTGCAACGAGTTGTGCGCGCCGTGGATCATCGATGGCCCGATCACCCGGTTGGCGTTCGAGGCTTACATTGAGACGCAGCTCGCGCCGACGCTGCGCAAAGGCGATGTGGTGATCCTCGACAACCTGGCTGTCCACAAGAGCGAGAAGGCCGCTCAGTGTCTGAAGCAACGCGGAGCCTGGTTCCTGTTTTTACCTGCTTATTCGCCTGATCTTAATCCAATTGAACAGGCCTTTGCCAAGATCAAAGCGCACTTGCGCAAGGCCGAGGCCCGAACGTTCGACGCGCTCTGGCGAGCGCTCGGTGAGATCTGCAACCTGTTCGAACCACAAGAGTGCTGGAACTACCTTAAGGCTGCCGGATATGCGTCCGTTTAACCGTCCGATGCTCTAGGCTTAGGAGTGAGACCTCTCCTAGCGAGCATTTCAATGCGCATTGTCACCGCCGTCGCCGTACTTGTACTCGCACTTGCTTCTCACGCTGCTCAGGCCCAAGGACAGGCGACAAAGGGGGCGGCAAATGGCTCCGTAGCTGCAAAGACGTTCAGCCCCGAAGAGGGCGCTGCCATGGCCGAGGCCCAACGCAAGAAGTCGGAAGCGCTGGAACGCACTCGCGACGAGAAGCTGAAAAGGACAACGAAGAGTATCTGTGTCGGCTGCTGACCGCTCTCTGGCAGCAAGTCGAGAAGGAACTGGCCAAGAGGTTTGCGCCTATTGCAGCTTGCGGCGAGCGAGAAAGAATTACCTCGGGCGATACCATTGCTGAACCTCCTGGGACAGGACAGAATTCCGCTCCAGTCCAATGCAGGTGATGTCATGCAGGCCGTATTTATCGCCTCCCTTTTTGTCAGCGTGACCCTAACCACCTTCATGCTGGCCGTCAGTCTGACGAATCTCGTAGGGCCGATGCTCGGCCTGACGGTCCACTAAAGCGCTTTTGATCTGGACTTGAATCGCTTCGGGTGGTCTGTGCGTTGACTGGGATATGGCCCGGGAGGCAAACCATGCCCCAGCCCTATTCTCCTGATCTGCGTGAGCGTGTTCTTGTCGCCTGTGCGCGTGGCGACCTTCCTCAGGTTGAGATTGCCCGCCGCTTCCAGGTCTGCCCCGCCACCGTCTCGAACTGGCGCCGCCAAGAGCGCGAGGAGGGCCGACGCTGTCCCAAGCCGCACAGCGGCGGCGTGCCCTCGCGCCTGGATGCAGCAGCTCTGGAGGTGCTGCGTCAGCTCGTGGCCGAAGACAATGACGCGCTGCTGCGCGAGTACCGCGAGCGCCTGGCCGAGCGAACGGGCGTGACGGTGTGTCTGGCGGTGATCTGCGAGGCGCTCAAGCGGCTCAAGCTGCGTCCGAAAAAAAGACCCTTCGGGCGGCCGAGCAGGAGCGGCCCGAGATTGCCGCCGAGCGCGAGGCCTATCGCCAGCAGATGAGCGAGCTTCCCGTGGAACGCCTGGTGTTCCTCGATGAGAGCGGAGTGACGACCAAGATGGCCCGCACTCATGCGCG
This sequence comes from Microvirga ossetica, assembly GCF_002741015.1. NCBI lineage: Bacteria > Pseudomonadati > Pseudomonadota > Alphaproteobacteria > Hyphomicrobiales > Methylobacteriaceae > Microvirga > Microvirga ossetica. Next base: position 338,344 of record NZ_CP016620.1, read on the forward strand.
AGCGCCACGTGGGCAACGCGCCTATGGCTCCATCCCGCTCGGCTCGTGGCAGCGGCTGACGGTCTTGGGCGCACTCGCCTGTGAGGGCCTGGTCGCTACGATGAGCATCGAGGCCTCGACCTCGACCTCCGTGCTTTTGGCCTATCTCGAGCAAATCCTGGTACCGGCCCTCAAACGCACCAAGCCGGATGCCATTCTGGTGTTGGACAACCTGCGCCCGCATCGGGCCACAGAAGTGCGAGACCTGCTCGCGCAGGCCGGGATCGGGCTTTTGTACCTGCCGCGCTATTCCCCGGAGTTCAACCCGATCGAGCCCGCCTGGGCCAAGATGAAAGAGCGGCTCAAGGCGAAAGCGCCTCGCACTCTTGAAGCTTTGGAAGCGGAACTCAAACCCGCCCTCGACACCATCACCGCAAAGGATGCCCGAGGCTGGATCAGGCATGCCGGCTATGCCCTACACTGATCCCAAAAGCGCTTTAGGCGGCTCGATTTCGGATCAAGGTAGAGAGCCTACGGTGATCAAGCGGCAGTCTTACCAGCGCTTGGAGAAATGCCCCACTGCGGCACCAAGGGCGATGCCTATCGCGATGCCGATAGCGATGTTGTTCAGTGCTGCACCAAGGGCAGCACTAACACCGACACCAACTGCAATTCCTAAGGCCATCCTTGGACCCTGTGTGGTAGATGCGGCAATAGTTTGAAAGGCAGCGTCTGATGTAGTGGGATGTTGGGGTAGCTCACGAGTTCGGTTGCTCGGCTTCGAATGCTTGTTATCCTTGGTGCATCGCGGGTGAAGCAGGCAACGGCGAGGTTCCACCTTGCACGGCGGCGGGGCAGCACCGCACGCCCGCTCCAGAATTTTAGGGGCCTCGTGCGTAACGAGGCCCCTTTTTCGTGCCACGCGTGCTGAGGCCGGGGTTATTGAGATAAGCGCGGATGCGCGTCCTCCGGATTGACTGAAACATCCGTCACAGATTCCAGAACCGTCCCGGCTACAATAGGCGGCGCTCCTAGTGAGATGGTGATAGCGGCAGAGCACGCTGGGCAAGCATAGACCGTACCGCTCTGTAGGACCCCTGAGCTTTCAATATCGACGCTGTAGGTCTTCACGCTCAACAATGACTCTGTGCAGTTAGGACATTTCGCTGACATGGCACACCCTTAGCCGCCTGGCGCAAGTGACCCCAGGATTGGTGCCCGGTCAATCAAGGCTGAATGCCCGAGCCTATTAACTGCGGGACAAGGCAGAGAGCATTTGCAATCGAGACTTTAGTTCTGGACCGAGAATTGTGTGACTTAGGTCACAGAAGAAGTCTCTTGAGTAAGCCATCGTCATCCTGACCTGTCATGTGCGCCGCATGACCTAGGAGGGTTGGATGACGCAACCGAAGCAGAGCGCCCTCGAGCCCAATCAGCATGCCGTAAAGGAACATGTGAAGGCGATGCTGAGGAAACTTTCGAGAAATTCGCAGAGGAACCTGCGAGATCCCCAACATCTAGCCTAGTTTCCGTCCATAAACGTGCGCATTTCGGAGCATTTACAATAGGTTGTGCCGAGTTTGAGCGGCTTTGACGAGGATAGGCAGGGTGAAGAGCGCTGAGTGTCGACAAAAATGGTGTCGTGGGCGCGGTTAGGCGCACGTCCCGAGGGCCGACTGTGGCCGGCGTGACGCAATCGCGATGCCTGCTCGGTTCAGGTCGCTTTGAGGCGGGTGAAGAGAACGAGGTTATAGGCCACGACCGAGGACCAGACATAAGCCTTGAAATGATCGAGGCCGCGCCAGGTACAACGCGCCAAGCCGTAGGCGCGTTTGAGGCATGAGATGCCGGCTTCGATGCCGGCGCGGAAGTTGCGCAGCTTGCGATAAACCCACTTGCTTCTGACCATGTCCTCGATCCTGAGGCCGGCTTTCTTGTGGAAGGCCATGTCGCAGACGCCCCACGCCTTCGCTGTGGCCAGGTTGTTGCGCGTGGCGAAGCCGCCATCGGCTGCCGCCTGCCGCGGCGCTTGGCCATAGAAGGCGACGTGGCGCGCCAGCATCGGCAGCAAGCGGTCGCTGTCGGCCGGGTTGCCGGCTTCGATCACCAGATCGAGGATCATGCCACTCCTGCCGGTGGTCAGGTTGAGTTTGTGACCATACTCAGTGTCGCGACTGCCTTTGACGATGATATCAGCATGCTCTTCGAACAGGCTCACCACCTTCTCGTCGGCGGGGACCGGCTCGCCGGCCAACACCCGCCGCTCGCTCTGCCTGATGATGCGTTCGACCAACGCCCGATAGTGACGAACCTGGACCTGCCACAGGGCGATGAGCGGCGTGCTTGCCACGGCCAAACGCTCGCTCGCCTGCTCCAGATCGGCCAAGGTCGCGCGCGTGATGGCGATCAGCTCGCGGTAGAGCCGGACCCGATTGGGTCGACCGCGCGTGAACTGGATCTTGTGAGCGCGCTTCTTGGCTGCGCGGCAATGATTGCGCCATGAGCCGGCGCCGCCGACCAAGGAATCGGCCCGCTTCAGAAGGCGCACCATGATCCGCACAGCATCCCACAGCAGGCTGCTGTCGCTCGGCTCGTGCATGAGCGCCGAGGTCACCGTGCTGTCCAGCCGAACCGCCGCACCGTCTTCGAGCTTCGCCTGCCGAGCGACCGACAGCAGGGCCCGATTGATCTGCTCCCAGGTCTCGGGCCGGATCGCGCTGATCGTCTTCTGCAGCACCGACTTCTGCGGGCTCCACGACCACGGCAGTCGGGCAAAGGCGCGAAATGAAGCGGAGTCCTCGAGGTGGAAGGCCAGCTCCTGGTAGCTCAGTTGCCGGTACTGCTTGAGGATCGCGCAGCGCAATACGGCTTCGGCTGGCAGACCTTGCCGTCCGGTCGCCTTGATGCCGCCCCGACACAGGTCTCGCGCCACCACGGCAAACAGATCGCAATGCTCATCCAGCCATTGCGACATCGCCTTCAACTCGCAGCCGATCTCGTGCGTGGCGAAAAGATCGAATATGCTGGCTTGGACGGTGCGTTCTTGGCGCATTGTCGGCTCCGGCGGGGGCAGGGCTTTGGACTCAGTGGCATGATCCAAGATACCTGAAACCGCCGGGCCTTGCTCGCGCAAAGATATGATTCACGTAATGAAATCAAACGTTTGCCGTTTGTGGACGGAAACTAGCTAGTCTTACCCGCCACAAGGGCCGGTGGGCTTTCGAGACTGTTTTCTTATGGTAGAACTTTATTTGAAAAAAATTCCTCAACCATTTAGGCAAGTTCACTAGAATTACGCATTCTCTCGCTCGATCAATCTTGATCACTCTCGATGAGCAGAAAGCCTGAGGATGACACAGACCCTAACCTCTCTACCTGACGGCATTGTCCGTCAACGCGTATTAAATACGTCCGAAGCAGCGGCGTTTCTGAACTTCAGCGTATCGCACCTCAGGCGGCTCTATCGTAGAGGTGGCATACCTGCGCCCATTCAGCTCGGCGCCAGAAAATTGGGATGGCGGCTTGGCGACCTAATTGACTGGGTTGCAGCGCGTCAGAGCCGTCCAGTGACCGCCTAATCAGACCCACGACGCCAGCGCCTCAAAGAAAAGCCCCACAAGAGGCGCGGCTCCAGCGGGGCAAGGATATTTTCATGCACAATCTGTCTATCACAGCGCGCAGGCGGCGCAAGGCTTCTGCTTGTCCAATGCGCATCGATCACCAGCGCAATCTCGAACTGCTGGCCATCCCGGCCGTCCGCGCCATCGTCCGTCGCTCTCATGTCAGCCCCGTCACGGCGGCTGTGCTCGTCGAACTCTCCGGCCTGTTTCATGAGGTGCCCCATGCTTAGGACGAACCCGATCCTCCATAACCCGTTCAAGGAAATCCGCGGCTATGTTGACGAGCGCCACAAGCTCAAACTCGAAGACGAGCTCGCCTGGGCTCTGATCCACCTCATGCAGGCTGGCAGATTGGGATGCTCGCCTGAGAGCCTGATGGCCCCAGGCCTGAGCCAATTGATCTGCGAGCTCCGCAAGGTGGGGATTGGCATCAAAACTGTTCGTGCAAAGGATCTGAAGGGTCGCGGCTTTCGCCTTCGCTACGTCCTGCACAGTGACATCTTGATCACCGGTATCGATCTGACGGAGGCTTTCAACTATGCCGACTAACCCTTTTTCTCGCACACGGGTCGCCAGCTCAGTTCAGATCGCCGGCGCCTTCTGGACCAGTCAGGACCTCCTTCGCCGCGAGCCTGATGAATTAGCCCGGTACGGCGTTCCCTTGCCTTCCCTGTTGGGATCGGCACCCATCCGTGCGGGCTATGTTGTCTTCGACGAGGCTGGCTTCGAGTTTTGCCGCCACGACAACAACGAAATGGAGGGCGTTCGCGCCTTCCTCTTCCTCATCCTCGACAAGCAGGGCGAGGCCCAGGACATCATCGCGTGGGCGCCCCAGCTCAACCGCCTCTCAGCATGGCTCAATCGGGCCTGGATGTTGGAACAGGAGGCGGCATGAGCCACCCCTGGATGCCCTTCTACCCCGGCGACTATCTCGCCGACACCGTGCATCTGAGCACCCTCGAGCATGGGGCCTACCTCATGCTCATCCTCCACTACTGGCGCAATGAAGGCTTGCCTGATGATGATACGAAACTCGCCCGCATTGTTCGTCTGCCGCTGGAGCAATGGCTGGAAATCCGCCCGACCCTCGCCGACTTCTTCGCGCCGGGCTGGCGGCACAAGCGCATCGACACGGAACTGCAGGTAACCCAGGAGAAGTACCAGAGGCGCGCCGCCGCCGGTCGGCAGGGCGGCCTTGCTTCAGGTCGGGCCAAGCAAAAGCCAACCCATGCTCAAGCAATGCTTCAGCCCGAGCAGAGTACTGCCGAAGCCGGGCCAAACCAATCACAATCACAACCACAATCACAATCACATCAAGGAGAGAGTCAGAGCGCAACGCCCGGTCCAACCGGCATCTCGGCGGAAGACCGGTTCTGGGCTCGTCTGGAAGATCTCAAGGACAAAGGGATCAGCCGCACCCGCTGCACAGAGCTTCTGGCGCTCACCGGTCACGACTTCATCGAGGCGAACCGAGCGCTGGATGGTGCCGAGCAGGCGGCAAAACCCGGTCAGTACCTAGGCGCAATCATTCGCAACCTGCAGCAAAGCGGGAAGGCGTCCTCCCCTAGTCCACAAGTGCCCTCCTGGGTCACTGAACGTCGGGCTACCGGTGTTCTGGTTGAGCGAGATGGCCGGCACTGGCGCTGCCTAGGCGAACTCCTGAACGAAGCGGGTGAGGCCGTGGGATGGTGATGCTGGAGCGCCTGCGTGGCCTCGGGATCGGTGTCCCAAACCGTCCCGGCGAGCACCGCACGCCATGCCCGCGCTGCTCGCCGACCCGCCGCAAGAAACACGATCGATGCCTTTCTGTGAGGATCAACAATGACGGGGCAATCTTCCATTGCTGGCACTGCGACTGGAGCGGTAGTGCCGTCGGTACTCAGTCCCGCGGCCGTGGCCTACGCCAAGAACATGCGCGGGATCAGCCGAGCGACTTTGGAGCGGCTCGGCGTCGGCTCCGCTACGATGTTCTTCCCTGAGCTAAACGGCCAGAGCGAGGCTCTGGTGTTCCCCTACCGCACCGCAGACGAGGTGGTGAACTGGAAGGCGGCGGCGTTTCCGGTGAAAGCCTTCACATCTAAAAAGGGCGGCAAGCTCCAGTTCTTCAACATTGAGCGTGCCGCAGGCTCGGAGACGATCTACGGCACCGAAGGCGAGATCGATGCAGCCTCCCTGGTCGAGGCTGGCGTCCCAGTTGAACAGATCATCAGCGTGCCGAACGGTGCCCGCTCACGCCCGGCCGATGCTCCGACGGAACTGCGGGGCTATGGCTATGTGGAAGAGGCACTGCGCAATGGTCTTGGCCGAGTGAGGCGCTTCGTCTGGTGCGGCGACAATGACGGCCCGGGCCTCGCGCTGCGTGCCGACATGATACAGTTGTTCGGCCCTGCCCGGTTCCACTATATTGAGTGGCCAGAAGGCTGTAAGGACGCCAATGACGTTCTGCGCCGGCACGGACCGGCAGCACTCCAGGAGCTTGTAACGCACCGTGCCCTGTCCTGGCCGGTTGAGGGCGTTTACCGGCTAAGCGAGGTGCCAGAGCTCCCTCCCCTGACGCTCTGGCATCCTGGTTTTCCTGAATGGGAGAGCAAGGTGCACCTCGCACCCCGCACGTTGAGCGTTGTCACCGGCCATCCAGGCCACGGCAAAACCACCCTATTCATGCAGATTTGGTATCAGATTTGTAAGCAGTACGGGTTATCCGCCGCCATAGCCTCCTTCGAAACGCGAGCCAAGCCACATCACCGCCGCACGCTCCGTCAGCTCTATGCAGGCAAGCTGGAGCATGCCATGTCAGAACAGGACATCCGGGCTGCCGATGCCTGGATCAATGATCACTTCCTCTGGATCCTGCATCCGGAGCAGCGCCCCTCCCTCGAATGGTTTCTCGACATGGCGGAGGTCGCGGTTATCCGACATGGTGCTCGCATCATCCAGGTTGACCCGTGGAACCGGCTTGAGGCAGCGCGCGAGCGCAACGAGAATGAGACCGATTACATCGGCCGCTGCCTGCGCACGCTGCACGCCTTCGCACATGACTTGAACTGCCACGTGCAGGTGCTGGCGCATCCGGCCAAAATGGACGCAACCCGCAAGGGAAGAGCGCCGGAGCTGGAGGATATCTCCGGTTCCAAGAACTGGGACAACATGGTCGATCAGGGCTTTGTCGTGCACCGCCCGAAATTCGTGGACGAGAACGGGCGCAACACCGAGGCGGAGTTCTATCAGCGCAAGAGCCGGTTCGAGGAGTTGGGCTACCCCTGTAAGCTCAAGATGACCTTCGACCTGCAATCGGGCCGGTACCACTCAGCGGACTACCCAGGCTATGCAGGCCTCAACCGAGTGCCTCTCAACCACTAAGACAACACGCCTGTTAACTCGGTTGTATGGTTTGCCAGAAGATTTAGGATTCAGGAGCAAGTGAATGGCAAGGTGTGGCGGCGGGCGTCCGACGGTTGAAAACAGCATCACTCTCGATGTCCGCCACCTCCCGCGCGCCGGCCTCGTCTTGGGCCGTACCCAGTCCGGTACTTTGCAATGGATGTGGTCCAACAACCGGCCGTCCTGCCAGGCGGCCTACCAGGCCCATCTCGGCGAGGATACTGGCCTACTGCACTTGATGAACATCACGTGCTTTGACCCCTATGGGAGGTTCGGTCATCTACCAAGCCAGAGCATCCGGCTGGTAGCGACGACTCCACCTTATGGTGGCCGCCGGTGGTGGTTTGTATGCCCGCAGACTGGCCAACGGGTGATGAAGCTGCATCTTCCCCCAGATGCCCGTGTTTTCGCATCCCGGCAGGCCTATGGCCTGGGCTATGCCATCCAGCGGGAGGGTGCAGGCGAGCAGGCCCGCCGGCGCGCTCGCAGGGCACGAGCACGGATCGGCGGCAGCTCGAATTTGCTGGAGAAACTGCCCACGAAGCCGAAATGGATGCGCTGGGCAACGTACTGGCGGTATGTGGAGGCCTGCCACCAAGCAGACCGGCAAACGCTCGCGTTTCTGATCTCCAGCACCGAGAAAATGCTGGGCAGGTCTATCGCATAGGGCAGGACATCTCGGATGTGGTGACGGCGAGCAGCGTTCGCTTTGAATGGCACGATAGGCATCCGAGATCAGTGGGGCCAGCTCTCCTATGCCATCCCGCTCCCGCCGCCAAATCGCCTATTCGTGCAACAAGGCGTCCAGTTATCAACTCGCCTAATCGAGCAACAAGGTGCCGTTCAGGCGCTAGTGCACCGTTGCGGGCTCGTCCAAGCCGAAGGCCTTGATCGCCTCGTCGGCCTGGAGCATGCCCCGCGCCGTGTGCCCCACATCGGAGGCGGTGACCATCCGCCAGCGAAAGTTCCAGCCGTTGGCCCGGGCCATCGACTTCGCGGAATCGAACACGAACCGGCCGCGCTCCAGCCGGTTCCCGCCTTGGCGCACTGCTTCGGGGAATTGAGAGAGGTCCTCATCGCCCGTGTCGTCGTTGCCGAGATAGATTGTGATCGGAAGATCGAGATAGGTGCTCAGCTGGCGTTCGCCCTCGGTGGGCCCGAACACGCGGCCCAAGCCGAAGGGGACGGGTTCCGACGTCGACGGAAGGACATAGGTGGAGGGGTTCGCGATCACGATCTGGGCGGCGTCGCGCGGCGGGTCGAAGGCCGCCACACGCGACAGGAATTGCCCGCCCGCCGAATGGCCGAACAGGTAATACGGCGCGCTCGGCATCCCCTCCTCCAGCCTGGCCCAGGCGACAAGCTCCGCCACGAGGGATACGGTCCATTGCTCCCTGCGGAGGAGCTTCTGGTCCTGAACGATTCCGCCTCTCTGGTACCGCCAGGTCGGAAACCGCTCCCGGTCGAACAGCGGCGCGAACACGATCATGCACTTGCGGTCGGCCAGCTCGCGCGCCGAGTTGCGGTACGAGTACGCGTTCCGCCCGAGACCGTGAAACACGAACAGCAACGACGGCTTCTCGCAGCCTGTAGGGCGATAGGTGTAGACCGTGATCGGACCCTCGCGAAGATAGGCCGTGATCTTGTCCTTCCCGGGCTCGCGGGCGAAGCTCTCCAACGGCCCGAAGGCGACTGCGAGCAGGCCCAGCGCCGCCGCGAGCACCGTCGTGCAGGCCAGGGCCGCGGACCGACGAAACAACCCTTCCACTCTCATCATTCCATCTCGCGTAAGATCCCGACGCGCCGTCCGCCTTTCACGCTTCGCCGTTGCGCGCGATACCCGAACCCGGGCGCCGTCACCGTCCGACCGGCCGTCATTTGCCGCCGAAACCCGACACGCTCCGGGCGGGCCTCATCGGCATGGTCTCGACCCTGACGAACGGGTCCATTTCGGCATGGTCGTCACCATAGCCCGCGACTACGCCATATTCATCCCTGATGGATTTCCGTCGCTGCTCCGCACTAGGCTCGCCCCTGAGGGCGGAGTCGATCGTGCCGATGCTGGCCAGATCGAGTCCCAAACGGTGCGCCTGCTGTTTGACTTCGAGGCTCCAATCCGCAATCGCCTGCGGCGACGTTCCGGACGTGCCCATCCGCGCGAGCAGTTGCTCGAGGTCGCAGGGGGTGGCATCCGACGCGGTGGCGCGGGCAATCAGCGAAACCAGTTCCTTCGCCGGGATTCGCTCCTGATGCAGAAAGGCCGGATGGTAGCCGCCCTTGCGAATTCTCGGCACCCGGACGTCAATCCTGCCGAGATCGGTTTTCCATGTGTGGGTTCGGTAACCGCTCCGGTGGTTGATCCGGCCGGTGCAGCGCTTCCTCGTCCCGGCGCCGCAGGCCAGGGACACCTCCTCGGCCATGACTTTGTCGGCCACCATCTTCAGAAGCTCGCGGATGCCTCCCGCGGTGCTATCCCGAGCAGCCGGCGGGGCGGTCAGCCGCTCGCCAGCATGCGCCTTCGCGGCGCCGGCGCCGAGCATCGCACCATCGTGGTCCCTCCATATCTCGACGCGGCAGCGCTGCCCGTTGATCTCGTCGGCAACCTTGGTGCCCATAATGGCGGACGTGAGAGCGCCGTCCTGGATCTCCCAGGGGGTGTAGACAGGCAGGCCCGTCGAGCGCGCGGCCTCCCGCATCATCAGGGGAGATTGGGTTAGGCGTCCGCTGACGGCGAGAACCCTGTGACCGGCCGCCCTCAAGGTATCCACGCCGCATTTCGCGCCCATCGAATCGTAGGCCGCGAACACGACGCCGACGCAGCTCTCCCACAACCCCTTGGCCTGGATGACGTCGGCGGTCTCCAGATGCTGCAGCCCGTCGGCAACCTCCACGACCGCGATGTCGCAGCCGGCCTTGGCGGCGCTGCCGATCAGACGTTTCGTTGCCGCGACGATGTCGTCCAGCGGGATCAGGTAGGTGCTTGCGAGTCCCCCGTCCGTGAAATCGAGAACGACGTCGGCGCCTGCGTCGCGCACGATCCAGAGATCGTTTCCCGCGCCTGTCCCGGTCGCCTTGATGGCAGCGACCTGGTAGCCGGCTGCTTTCAATCCTCTCACCAACGATGTCGAGGTGAATGTCTTCCCGGCATTCATCGATGTTCCCAGCGAGAGCACCACCGGAATGGACGGGGCAGAACCCGATCCGTCGACCGCGAAATTCCTGAGGTTCAGGCGCTTGCCCTGTGCATCGCCGATGAGGCCGAGGGGCGTGATGCGAGTCGACGGAATCATCCGCTCGTTGCGCGTGATCTCGCACGACGCTATGCCGCCTGCGGCCACGAGATCGCAGCTGCTCAAATCCTCTCCGATCACTCCCTCGTACTGGTCGGGCGCATATCGGTTGCCGAAGCAGACGATAGCTTCATCGCCGGAGAAGAGATGAGCGCGCCGACCGTCGGTCAGCTCGATGCGCCGCTGCTTGCCGATCTCGTCGATGCGGACCAGCACAAGATCGCCGGACGCAGGAACAACAGACGGCCCAACGATGAGGGTCTTCATGGCGTCCGGGGCGACGCGGCGGATCGTATACGCTCGCTTCGCACGTGCCACGCGCGCAGCATCCAGTACTTCTAATGACATTTCCTCGTCTCCAAATCCTCCCCAACGTATTGTTGGCGCGGATTTTTAGGCCGAATACTGAATTTGTTGGCGCACTGTTCTGATAGATTGAATACCGGGACTCCTGCTGTCAACGCGAAAATACACACGCCGAAGTGCTCAAAATGTGGATCTCCATGTAGATTACCCACTCGGGGCATTCGCTGGAAAATTTGCGAAGAAAGCGAGTGTACGTGAGAAGAAGAGGTATTGTCCGGCACGCTACGCAGCAAATATTGTACGCAGATACATAGTGATATCGCCCACCATCGGCATCCGTGATGTCAAGGTCCAGGCATCAAGCGCGAAGAAGTGCACGGATGATCTCCCACATTCATGACAAGGAACGCGTCGCGGTGAGCCCAGGCGACGTCTTCCGGTCCGGCCCGAAGAGCTTGCGAGGATCTGCCGTGGACAGTGCCAATGACTCGACGTCCGGATCCGGCGCTGGTCGATCGGCGCGATCAAGCTGTCGCGCCGGCGTGGCGCGAGGCAGCACCCGAATGGATTACTCACATTCCTCACGCGCATTGATCGTGCGAGGACTTACTAATCGACGTCATGGAGGATCAGGTCAGAACCCAGCGTCGTCGTTTTCTATTCTTCAGCTCGACTGTAGTATTCGTATTTCTTCTCCCGGAGAGGCCAGAGTAGGATGATGGATGCCCATCCAGGCTGCCCTGCATCCTCTGTACAGGGGAGATACTTGAGGGACTGCCGTCTCCGCCGGCCGGGCCAGTCCGGGAGGGAATGGACTCGAGGTTTTTGAACGAAGCGAACAAGAGTTGAGTCGTCGCGCAAGCCCCTGCCCGAAAATGCGCCGCTGCTCGGAAATGCAGAGATCGAATGCCCAGACTGAGGAAGAGAAATGCTAGTGAAGGAAGTCAGGTGGTCCGCTTGGCTTGGCGCGCGTCCTTCGGGGGAATTCTGTCGATCCTGGTCTTCAGCATCATCGTGAATGTGCTGAGATTCATCGCCCCGTTGTACATCCTGCACATCTTCGACCGCATTCCGGCGAGCCGAAGCGTCGAGACGCTGATCCTGCTGACGATCATCGCTCTTCTGGCGATCGTGGCCGGCATCGCGCTGGATGCCGTGCGGAAGCGTCTGCTCGGGCAATGGGGCAAGTGGATCGAAGAGCAGCTTGGCCATGTCATCGTCTACCGGGGCCTTAATGAAAGGTCGATCGGCCAATCGCCGTCGGTGCAAGCCTCGCTCGATGAGCTCTCGCGGCTCCGCTCGTTCATCGCCAAGTCGGCGGTTCACTGGATCGACGTGGTCTGGGCGCCTGTTTTCCTGCTGGGCGTGTACCTGATCGAGCCCCTGCTCGGCCTGGTGGCTTTCGGTGCCGTCGTCATTATGATCGGGCTGGGAGCCTTCCAGGAGGCCGCCACGCGGGAGTCGCGGCACGCATCCCGGAAAGCCGCCGCGGACGCGGGCGAGATCGTGCTGAACGCGGAGCGGAAGTACGAAACGGTCGGAGCCCTCAGCATGGCGTCGAATCTGGCCAGCCGGTGGCGCCAGACGACCGCTGCGCACCTCGACGAACGCGAGCGGGCGGAGGCGCGCTCAACCGTCTACCGGTTGATGTCGAGAGGCCTGGGCGATTGCCTCAGGATCATCATGATCGGCGTCGGCATTTGGTTGTTCCTCCACGGAGTCCTGACGCTCGGAGGGGTGTTCGCCGCGCGGATGATGGGCGGCTTAGGCTACAGGCTCGCGGAGCGGGCCACAGGCAGCTGGCGAAGCCTCAAGGACGGCGTGGCCGCGTACAGGTCCATCAAGGCCCAGCTGGCGAATGAGCCGGGCCGCAGTATCTCCGTCCACAGCGCCACCGACAAGGCGGAGCTCATGCTGGATCAGGTGAGCTTCCGCTATCCGGGCCAGGCGAGCGACACGATCAGAAAGCTGAGCCTGACCCTAGCGGCTGGTGAGATTCTGGTGATAACCGGCTCCGCCGGCAGCGGAAAGACGACTCTGTCTCGGCTCGCCGTGGGGCTGCTCGAGCCGCGCCATGGGCAAGCTCGTCTCGGCGACGTCGAGATCCGGCGGATCCCGCCCGACCGGCAGGCGCAACTGATCGGCTACCTGCCGCAGCAGACCGAGCTTTTCCGTGGGACCGTTCGCGAGAACATCGCGTGCATGGGCGATGCAAATTTCGACGACGTTGTGGCCGCGGCCAAGCTGGCGGCGATCCACGACGTCCTGGTGCGTCTTCCGGACGGCTACGACACGCTCATCGGAGACGAGTTGACGGCCCTGTCGGGCAGCGAGCAGAAACGGATCGCCCTGGCCCGCGCCGTCTACAGGCGACCGCGCCTTCTGGTACTCGACGAGCCGGCGGCAAATCTCGACAGGCGCTCCCGAAAGGCCCTGGAGGCGGCCGTCTCAAATCTGAGGGCGGCCGGGGCTTCGATCATCATCACGCAGGCCACGAAATCGTCCCGCTGGAACACGATCGCCGACAAGTTCCTGATCCTGGGCGGCGGGACTCCGGAGCTTACGGTCGCGTCCGACGTTCGTGGAGAGAACATATCTGAAATGAGGAGGGTCAAATGAGTGTCAGTGCGCACGCTCAGGGAAACCACCCGTTGCTGTCATCTAGTCCTTTGGGTGGAGCCAAGAATGTCCTGTGGTCGTCCTCGCCGTTTAGCGTGAAGCTCATTCTCCTGGGCTTCGTGATGATCGCCGTCTTCCTGGGAGCCTTCTCCACATGGGCCGTTCTCGCGCCGCTCGAGAGTGCGGTGAGAGCCTCCGGCGTCGTGGCCGTCGATACGAGCGTGAAGACCATTCAGCACCTCGAGGGCGGAATCATCGACGGGATCCTCGTCAAGGAAGGGCAGCCGGTCAAAAGCGAAGATGTTCTCATCAAGCTGCGGCGGCAGATCACGGCCGCGACGATGAACCAGGTGGAGGCCGAATATTACCAGGCGCGTGCAACCGAGGCGCGGCTCATCGCGGAACGCGACAACGCTGCCGAGATCCGCGTGCCGGAGGAGCTGTCGTCGGCGGCCGACAGCAAGGTCGTCCAAGAGGCGATCTCGGGGCAGCAGACTGTTTTCGCAAGCCGGCGCAGGCTCACCGGAGAGCGGCGCACCATCATCGCGCAGACCATCGATGCGCTTGGCATCGAGGTGGGCGGACTGGAAGGACAGGTCGATTCCTCGCGCAAGCAATTGGCCCTGATCGATGAGGAGCTTCGCGATGCGAACAAGCTCCTGTCCCAGGGCCTGACCAACAAGCCGCGCGTGCTGGCCCTCCAGCGCAGCAAGGCCGAGATCGAAGGCCGGCTGGGCAACTACACCGCGTCCATTGGTGTCGCGCGACAGCGCATGAGCGAGGCCCGGCTCAAGATCGCCGAACTCGACGCAGCCGTGTCCAAGGAGGTGGTGGAAAGCCTCGAGCGCGTGAGGGCGCAGGCCTACGAGGCCGGCCAGAAGCTCGCGGCGGCGCGGGATGTCCTGCAGCGCACGGAAATCCGCTCACCGATCGACGGCATCGTCGTCGGCCTGAAGGTCCATACGATCGGAGGCGTGATCGGCGCCGGACAGGCGTTGCTCGACATCGTTCCAAGCAACGACAAGCTGGTGGTCTGGGCTTCCATCGACCCGCAGGACATCGACGAAGTGAAGGCAGGGTATCGCGCGACGATCTGGCTCTGGGCCCTCAACCGGAGACACCAGGCCTCGATCGAGGGGCGCCTGCAGACGGTGTCTGCCGATCGGCTCGTGGATGCGAAGAGCGGCCAGCCCTATTATCTGGCCCGCGTCGAACTCGACACCGACACGAAGGATGCCCAGCAGGTGGTGATCCAGCCTGGCATGAGTGCCGACGTGATGGTCCGCACCGGGGCGCGAACCTTCTGGCAGTACATTTCCGCGCCGCTGTCCCAGGTGATGCGCCGTGCCTTCAGAGAAGGATAAACCCGGGCCGCTCGTTCGGCGGGAGCCTCGACATCGAGCGGCCCAGGTTCCGGCCGGAGCCCGGCCCCTCCCGGGCTCCGCGCCCCATGACGAACCGGTCGGAGTGCGCCATGGTCATGCATCCCGTTGAGATGGGGCCGTTCTTCCCTGCAGCTTCCGAGGAACGGGAGCTCCTGGAGCATGGCGATGCCCCGACGCGGGACGGGGCCCCCAACGAGGCGGCGGCTGCGCTGCGCAAGGCTGCAGAGGTCGTCTACAGGTTCATCCTGGAGAAGCAGCCCGCCGATTACCGGACCCTGATGAGCCTGGGCTACCTGGCTCGGCAGCGCGGTGACGCGGTCACCGCCCTGGACTATTTCGCGACAGCGCGGGGCGTCAATCCGGTCCGCACTCGCCCGCAGCTCGAGATGGCGGTGGAGCTGCGGACGCTGTCGCGTCTCGATGAGGCGGAGGATCTCTATCGCGGCCTTATGGAGGGGCACCCGAATCTCGTGCGTGCGCTCGCGGGCCTCGGGCAGATCGAGCAACTGCGCGGCAGGCCCAGGCAGGCGTTGCGCTACTATCAGGCTGCCGCGGCGGCCGACCCGGCCCGGGCCGACCTGAAACTCCACGCCGCCGCGCAGCTGCGCCGGCTGTCGCGCTTCCGCGAGGCGGAGCAGGTCTATCGCGACATCCTGGCCGACCGGCCGGGCCATGCCGTCGCCCAGCGGCGGCTCGAGAGGCTGCCCCGGTCGACCGCATCAGGCCTCGCGCCCATGGAGAGCGGATGGCTTGGGCGGGAGACCTTTCTGCGCGCCGCCGAGTGGGGCGGGCATCTCGAGGCCCTGGGCAGACCCGCCTTCGGCATGAGCGTTTTGGCGCTGGCGCAGGACTTCGCCGCCGGAGCGTCGGAGGAGGTCAAGAGCGACTGCATTCTCCTGCGCCTGGGACGGCGGACCAAGCTGCTGCCCCTGGTGCCGAGCCTGGAGGACTACGCGGGGCTTCTCACGCGGGAGGCGAAGGCGTTGCGTCCGAGCGACCTGCTCGGATACGTGCCCGCGCGGCCGGAGAGCGTATGGACGAACGGCGCGGCCCTCGTCATGAGCCACCGCGAGGTGGCATGGCGCCGGGAGAATCTGGCGAGAATGCCCGGGGCGTCCCTTCAGGCGTGTCGGCGGAGCATCCGAACGCTGCAAGAGGCCGGCGCGCAGGTGGAGCCGGTCGGCCCCGGGAACTTGGCGCGCGTGGTTGCTTGCGAGGAGCGGCGGCATGCCGCGCCTACGGGCGAGAGACCGCCGGCGTCACAGCGGGCGCGCACGGCCTGGATCTTGGAGAACCTGCCTCTGCTTGAAGCCCTGGGGGTGAAGCACGTAGCCGTGGTGATGGACGGCGACGTCGTCGGCTACGCGGTGGGCAGCCCTCTTGGCACGTCGTGGGCCGCTTGCGTGCGTGCCGCACACGACCACCTGGACGGCATTGTCCCGCTGCTCGTGCGCGAGCACGCCAAGCTGTACCCGGACCGGGAATGGATCAGCGCGGGCCGGCTCGGGAGACGCCACGGGCTTGCTGCGGTCGCGCAGGAGCTTCCCGCGAAGGTTCTTGACAAACGGACGAAGGCGGGATGGATTCAGGCGTAGCTTGCGCGGCCCGTGGGTCGCCTGCCGCGCCGACGGCGATTACCTCATCCTGGGGAGCGGTGACGACTTATTCGCTCGCAGGATACTTCCTTTGGGTATTGCCGCTTGCGTTCCGCCCGGCCGAATCTCGTTGTAGTCTTCTCTCCACAGCGGGTCTGGATCGGATAGCGCATGATGAAAACAGCCAGCATGCGCGTGCTTGCAGCAGGAAACCTCTTCAGCAACCAGCCGGTCCTACAGCTCGCGCTCCTCGACCATGAAGCGCAGCTCCGAGTATCACTGTCCGCCTCTCGATTGATCCTGAAGGCCATTCCCGTTCAGCGGGAGGAGACGCTGGACTTCCAGGCCTGGAAGATCCTGCACGATGGGCAAGATCCCGTTCGCGCCGCCCTCGTGGTCGAAGCCCTCGCGCTGCTGATCCAGCGAGCGGTGAACATCCCGGTGAGCTTCTCTGCCACGGCAGCCGGAATCGCCGCGTGCGAGAGCCATGCGATCTTCGAGATCGAGAATACCGATGCGGGTCTCCAGGCCGGAGAGATCGCCGTCCGGCTGCTCGCCGAACTTGCGAGCTCGGATGCTGGCCGCGTCCGCAGGGCGTTCGAAAAAGAGTTCGCGGCGTACGTGAAAAGCACGGCCGGCACCATCCCCGAGGCCGAGACCTTGGACATCGCCAAGCGCGCCCGGCGGAGGGGCATTCCCTGGATGAGCCTTCCGAACTGCACCTTCATCCAGCTGGGGCACGGCCGCTACAAGACGGTGATGTCGGCCTCTGAATCGTCGTATTCCTCCTCGATGGCATCGAAACTCGCCAAGAGAAAGCAGATCACCAACCCGATGCTGGCGGCCGTGGGGCTGCCGATGGCGATCCAGAGAACCGCGCGGACCCTGAACGAGGCTCTCGTGGCGGCGCGGTGGATCGGCTTTCCAGTGGTGGTCAAGCCCGCGGAAGGCAAGAAGGGCAAGGGGGTCACGGTCGGCGTGGCCGACGACGCTCAGATGGGCAGCGCTTTCAAGAGCGCCCAGGCCGTGTCGCGCCGCGTCGTGGTCGAGTCCCTCATCCCCGGCGACGAATACCGCATCCTGGTGATCGACGGGCAGTTTCGGGCCGCGGCGATGCGGCGTCCCGCCCACGTGAAAGGCGATGGCCGGAGCACGATTCGCCAGCTGATCGAGCGGGAGAACAGGAACCCTGAAAGACAGTTCGGCGCGCACACTAATCTCTATCCTCTGATGGCCGACCGGGAGGCGCAAACATGCCTCAGCGAGCAGGGCGTTTCGCTCGACACGGTTCTCGAGCCCGGACGTGTGGCGTTCCTGCGCCGGGTGTCAAACATCTCCCAGGGCGGCGACACGGTCGACGTGACCGACTCCGTTCATCCGTCGGTTCGCGAGATCGCCGAGCGCGCGGCATCCATTCTCGGCATCGACGTGTGTGGCGTGGATTACATTACGAAAGACATCTCGCGTCCGCATGGGGAGGTGGGAGGTGCGATCTGCGAGGTGAATTCCCGTCCGGGCCTGAGCGTCCACATGGTGGTGTCGGAGGGCACACCGCGCGACATGGCGGCCGCCGTTCTCGAGCGGCTCTTCCCGGATGGCGCTCCCAGTCGCGTGCGGGTCGTGGCGATCTCCGGCGATTGCGACGAGAAAAGCGTCCAACGCGCCATCGTTGCGCTAGCGGCGAGGAAGGGTCGCCATGTGGGAATAGTCGCGCCGGGACCAGGCGGAATCCGGGGCTCGCATGTCCCCTGCGCCAGTCACCTGGAGCAGATTGGCGCGATCACGATGGACGGCGATCTCGAGGCGGCTGTCGTCGTGGTGCCGCCGCACGACATCGTGAGGTTCGGGTTGGGCCTGGATCACGTGGACCTGGCAATCGTTCCGGCCGGTGAGGCATCAGCCCGGAGCGAGGCGGCTCGCGGGATCCTCGATCGCGTTTCGGGAGGGAACCTGATCACGGCGGACGATCCGCAGCTTGTCGACCGCGTCCGTAACGCTCTCAAGCCTGCCCTGGCGAGACATGGCAAGGCAGACGTCAGAGAAACGGCACGGCCGCAGACCTTTCCAGTCGCGCGCACTTCCGCGCCAACCGACATGCGCGGGAGGTCCGACACGGCCGAGTTCACCGCTCTCTTGGTCGGAGATATCGGCTTCGGCGAGCCCTATTTCGGCCACCCCCGCGCGTTGGAACTGAAGCAGCTCTACGCAACGGGCGGATACGGATCTTCGCTGCGTCGCGTGTCGGAACTTCTCGCTGCCGCAGACTTGAGGATCGGAAACCTCGAAGTTCCGCTTGCCCCTGCGCCGGACCCGATCCTCCAGGGCTATAAGAAATATCTCGGCTGGTCGGATCCCGACGAAACCGTCCGGGCCCTCGTCAAAGCCCGTTTTGATGCCGTGTCGCTTGCCAACAACCATTCGCTCGACGGCGGCGAACAGGGGCTCAGGAGCACGATCCAAAAGCTGCACGAAGCCGGGATTGCATCGTTCGGTGCGGACATGGATCAGGCGGCTGCAAGCCAGCCCTTCATGAAGACGGTCAGGATCGGAGCGTCCGAGAGAACGATTGTGGTCTTCGGCTGCTTCGAGCATCGCAGCAAGTACGAGCGGCAGTACAGGTGGTATGCCGGGCCGGATCGGCCCGGAGTCAATCCGATCCTGCCGGAGATCATCGCAGCTCAGATCAAAGCCTTGCGCGTAGCCGTCCCGTCGCCATTTTTCATCATCTATCCGCATTGGGGAACGGATTATCTCGATGTCCAGCAGAGCCAGCGCGAATACGCCCGACAGCTCATGTCTGCCGGCGCGGATCTGATTGTGGGCCACGGCGCTCACGTCCTGCAGGGAGTGGAGCAGGTTGCCGGCCGCCTTGTCGTCTATGGCCTCGGCAATTTCGTGTGGAATTCGCCAGGGCGCTACACAAAGCTCCAAGCGACGCCCTACAGCCTCGCGGCTGCCGTGTGTTTCCGGTGCGTGGACGATCGGGAGACACTATCCCTGCGGCTGTACCCGCTGCTCACGGACAACGCGGTGACAAAATTCCAAAGCCGGAGGGTGAGCGCGGCGGAATTCCCGGATGCCCTGGCGGTTCTCACCCGCAACCTCGACGGGCCGACCGGCAAGGCGGGACTCCATGAGGATCCCCGCGGGTCCTACCTGGAGATTCCTGTCGACGCGGTGCGATGACCATCGCCCGTATCAACCCCCGCGTCGCTGCAGCGGCGGGCGTCGCGGCAAGAGGACCCTGCCGCTGGGCTTTGAAAACATCTCGCCGCCGTTCCACTGGGCCACGGCACCGCCCGCTTGCGGCGCATGCGAGCCTGTGCCATCGGGGTGAGCGGCGCTTGGACGGGCACAGGACGCTGTGATCCGTTCGGGCTTAGGGTCTCCACGTTACCGCAACTTCTCCCGGCGGTGGCGCACTAATCATTTGGTGGTACCTAAAAATTTTCCACTGCCACGATTTCGCCTCATTCAGCAGTGAGAAGCTTACGCCAGTCGACGAGGCTATAGTCTTGTTGACTGAAGTACTGCAGAGATGTTTGATCTGCTGATTTTAGTACCTCTTTCCACTTCACATCATCTAATCGCCTATCCTAATAGGGTTTATTCAATATCATTCTAGCACCGCACAAAAGCCCCAGGAAAAGGGGCTCGGTGATACTTGGGGACAATCAATCATGGCGCTCAATGTAACTTCTGCCCCGCCGGGCAAGCAGACCCTTTCTGTCGACTTCGGCGGGACGACGCTGCAGGTCTACACTTATCGACCGGCCGGTGAGATCAAGGGAGTCCTGCTCAATTTTCACGGTGACAGCCGTGGTGCAAGCAGCGCCCGCGATGCCGCGATGAAGATTGCGGATGAGAAGGGCTATTATGTCGTGGCCCCGTTGTTCGACGAAGCACGGTTTGGCGACAGCGACCTGTATCAGCAGGGCGGCATCATCGACGGCGGCAAATTCATCGCCGACCGGGACGAGTGGACCATTTCCATCGTGAACGACATTGCCGATTGGGCGAACGCCCGCGTCGGGACCGATGCCAGCGACGAGACCGTCCTGTTCGGCCACTCGGCCGGCGGTCAGTTCCTGAGCCGCCTTGCGGCCTATGGCGACGACAGCACCTTCGACAAGATGATCATCGCCAATCCCTCCACCCACGTGTTGCCGAGCCTGACCGAGAAGGCCACCTACGGCTTCGGCGGCGGATACTTCTCGTCGCAGGAATCGGAAGCCCTGCTGAAGGACTACCTCGCCGATCCGATCACGATCTATCTCGGCTCAGAGGACAACGATTCGAGCGGGGAAAACCTCGCGACAGGCTCGGCGGCCATGCGCCAGGGTGCGACCCGCCTGGAGCGCGGCCTCAACACGTACGAAGCGGCCAAGAAGATGGCCGAGGCCAAGGGCTGGGACTTCAACTGGGAACTCGTCATCGCCGACGGCGTCGGCCACACGGCCGGCGGGATGCTGCGCTCCCCGGCGCTGCTCGATGCGATCGACACGGACACGCCGATCCCCACGCCGACTCCGACGCCGACCCCCACTCCTATCCCGCCACCAGTCCCGGCCGGCAAGATCTTCGACTTCGACACTGCCAAGGCGGCCAACGGCGCCGCCACCATCACCAATTACGTCGACGGCGACAGGTTCGACTTCTCGGGCATCGACGCCTCCACCGCCCTCAGCGGCGACCAGGCCTTCAAGTTTCTCGGACTAGTGCCCTCGAGCGCGTTCACCACGGGCGGCATGGAGTTGCGCGTGCGCTACGACGCGGAGCTCGACGAGACTCACATCTACGGCAATGTCGATCGGGACACCGGCTACGAGTTCCGGCTTGAGGTGAAAGGCCACCACGCCTTCACGGCCAACGACTTCATTCTCTGAACCCAGCGGATGTGTTGATTCGCTGACGGCGAGCGCCACCTAGGGCTGCGTTCACCTCGGCGGTCCGTTCTCGGCCCGCGTTAGCCAAAAGCGCCACGAGCCCTCGGGAGAATTCCTCCGGGGGCTTTCTCGTGGCCTGCGCCCTCGACACCCCCGATCGCCTTCGTAAGCAGTTCGGGATCTTCCCTACAACAGCCGATGTCCTGATGGCGCGATGTGCAGAGCAGGGCGCGCACCTGACCGGTGCCATGGCAGTGATTGACCGCGAGGTCCCTTTTCTTGCCACGGCGCACCGCATTTTCGGGGGGAGCAAGCATCGCGCAGCATCCGCGCTGCGCGTCAAAAAGAGCTGGGTTTTCCTCGGAGGCAAGGCTGCAAACCCGCAGCTTATGACACATACGTGCAAGGCACCTGCGTTCGCATTCGCCATCAGTCTGCGGATAGGCTTCCACGGACGTGGGGTCGCACGAGCGGCAACTCACCGGATGACTGTCAGGCGAAGCCTGCCTCCTGTTGCGTTTCGTCTCCCATCGATCGCAACGCCTGGACCAATCGAAATGGCCCGTCTGGTCGACCCGAAATACAAAGAAGCTTTGCTCTCCGGTTCGACTCACGCCTCGCTCGCGACCGGCAACGTGCGCGTCATCCTCGTCGACGCCGCCGACACCACCTTCGCCAAAGACGACGCGACGTGCCGGAAGCGGTGATCCTCGACGTCGGATCACATCGATCCGCCGCCTTCGAGGGCCCGGATCACCGACATGGAACGGATCATCTCGAAAGTCGAATGCCCGGTCTCGGGGGCATAGACCAACTCCCAGCCGAACCGGCAGCCCAGGCGGGAGGCCTGGCGCCGGCCGAGGGCAAAGGTCCGCTTGCCGCGATTCTTGCGGTGCGCCCCTTGGCGCTGGGCCTCCACGGTCATGGTCAACTGGGGATCCTCTGGGTCATCGTCCTCGGTGCCGAGATAGATCGTCACCGGCGCCCCCAAGTAGGCTCTCAGCTTCTCATGCTCCTTGGCGGCGATGTAGACTCCTCCCATGCCGTACGGCACGGCCTCGCCCTCAGGATAGCGGCCGAGCAGCGGCAGTACGTAGGTGGATGCGTTCGCCACCACGATACGCTCCGCGCCATGGGGCTCGAACGCTGCAGCGCGCGACAGAAACTGTCCACCAGCCGAATGGCCCCAGCACCAGTACGGCAGGGCGGTGTTCGCTTCCTCGGCCCGCATCCAGTCGGCCAGGAGTTTCACGAAGCGGGTGGTCCATCGGCGGGCGGGCTTGAGGTCGCCGGAATCGTCCAGCAATCCGCCATAGTGATAATCATGAACGGCAAACCGCTCCTTGTCGAACAGGGGCGCGGCCACCACGAAGCCCGCGACATCCGCAAGGTCGATCGCGTGATCGCGGTAATGGGCCGCTGTACGGGATGTGCCGTGGTAGACGAGCAGAATGCCGTTGATCGCCCCGTCGGGCTTGTAGGTGTAGACCTCGAAAGCGGTGCCGTCGAGGGTCGCGTGCAGCATTGCGGAGCCGGAGGGGATCATGGTCGTCTCACAACGTGACGCAGCGGATTACGCCCGGGCGCGGCCATGCCCCGCACGGAGCATTCGCCGGCCGGGCGTGGCCGTCGAGAGCCGGACGGGGGCTCCGGCCGACGGGATGAGGCCGCCGGCGGGCCGGATCCGGACGGGTTCTGCGCTTGCTGATCCACGCTCGACGCTGCCTCCGCTAGCCGCTCACGCTCGCGAACCAAGGCTCGCGGGCGCGCCTCATGATAAGCCCGTGACGGATCCTGTCCATGGCCGCCCCGTCGCGCGGCGCGGAGCGAACCGGTCCGGGGCCCTCCCGGTTGCGTATGATGGCGTCGTGTCGGCAGGCGGGCTCGTGTCCTGCCGCCGTCGCCGAAAAGGCAGGCATGGGTCAATCCAAAGGAGTAGACCGGATGCCATCTCACGAAGGAGCGACGATTCTTGTAGCTTCAGGTCGTGGCTGACAGGCCGCCCTCCGGTGCCGTCGACGATCGCGACGGCGCAATGTCTCGCCACGAACCGAGGAGAGCAGCGCATGCTCACGATTCCACAGGAATTGGCGGATCTGAACAAGATCGAGCTGAGCCACTACGCGGATTTCTCGAATGCCGCCGCTCTGCACAAAGCCGTATCTTGGTCCTATTTCTTCCCGTATCTCTATTTCCTAGGAATGAGCGAACCTCGCCAAGCCCTGTTGTTCGAGCAGATCGAAGGATCGATCCTCCTCTACAGGCTGCAGGAGCGCGACGAGAAGCTCAGGCTGGGCCTCCTTCTCCCGCCGTTCCCCTTCGCTCGTCTCCCGTTGCGACGGGCCCTCGAGCGCATGCGGGACTTCAACCACAACCGGGTGGGCCGGATCAGCCGGATCCAGGAGAGTGACGCCCTGCCGCTCGCGCGCGAAGGTCTCGAGATACGCTTCCACAGCGACGAGTACATCTACGACTGCGCCGCCGTTCTCGCGATGAGGGGCGGCTCCTACGAGGCGCTCCGCAGGAAGATCTCGCACTACGCCAACACCGCGAGCGTCGTCGTGCGGGATTTCCGGAAAGAGGACGCGCAGGACTGCATGAAGCTCAGGAAGAAATGGTACAAGGGCCTGCTCAACGCCGGTGTGAAGGTCGGTCCCTATTACCGGTACAGCCAAGAATGCCTGGCAAACGCGGAAGTCTTCTCGAGCGATGTGCTGAGCGGCCAGGTCATCGAGGTGGAGGGCACCGTCCGGGCCTTCACGTTCGGGGGAACGATCAATCAGAGATTCGGCAGCATCTTCATTACCATCTCCGACCACGACCTGCCGGGCCTCGCGTATCTGCAACGCTACCATCTGATGAAGAAGCATCCCCACGTCGCCTACTTCAACGACTTCTCGGACAGCGGGCGGGCCGGGCTGGCCCAGATGAAGCGGACGTTCAGGCCGGTACGGATGCACGGCCTGTATTCGGCACGGGAGCAGTGACGGCGTTCGACGTCACGGCAGGGGCTCGCGCGGCGGGACGGTCTCGGCCGGTCACCGGCCGACGGGCGTGCCGGCTCCGAGGAGGGCTTCGCCCTCGTTCACGGCGAGGCCCGACAGGCGATAGAGGATGAAGCCGTCCGTGTCCGAAGTCACCGTGGCGAGGATCGCACCGAACACGTCCCTGATCTCTCCGAGAATCTCGCCGGTGACCAGCTCCGACAGGTCCTTCGCCGGATACCAGAGGCCGCCGCACGGGGCTGACGGGACTCACTTGGTGACGAAGTCCGGCTCGGACTGCGGCGGAGACTCGACCGGCCCCTCGATCTTGCCGAGATGGTGCATCACTCGCAGGATGCCCGCCGTCATGTGCCCGACAGTGTCGCTGCCCTACAGGCCGTTTTCGCTCACCTCGGGCAGAAGGCTGGGCACGCCGAGTCTGGAGGCGGCGTTGACGGTGTAGCCCTCTCCTCCGGCTGCGACCGGAATGCCGAACGCCGTGGCGAGCGCCTTGGATCTGTCGCACCGGTTCAGCAAGATCGTGAACGGCGCGACGGACTCGACGAGGTCTCCGCTATAGAGGTCGATATAGGCGTCCGCCAGCGGATAGACGCTCGACGCCAGCCAATGGGCGAGGTGCTCGCTGACAGTTCCGGATGACTTCGACAGGAAAGCGACGGCGCTTGAGTAGAGGCATCACGGTCGCTCCTCGGATACCTGCCATCCTCTAAACCACCAAGGTTAATGCAGCGGAGCCCTTGGAGCGGATTGCGGCATTGGCAACCCTATCGCCAAGCCCAAGGGCATGTACTGGGCCACCTTCGATCGCAAGATGAAGCAGATCGAGGCCGAAGAGGTCGTCTGCGATGCCTGTCTCCTCCAGTTCGTTCAGAGGCTTGCGCAACTTGGATGACAATCAAGCATTATGGGTCCCGGCCGGAGCAAACGTCCCGCGGCTCAGTGCTCCCGTGCACTGAAGACGGCGTGCATCTCCACGGGTCTGAACTGCTGCTTCATGGCGCGCACCCCCGGGCGCCCGGCATCGTCCGAGTCGTTGAAGTGGGTCAGGCCCGGCCACCCGGCCATGAGGCGGTGACTGAGGAGATAGGCAAGCCCGTGAACGCCCGGGTCGGCGATGCCGAGATAATGGCTTCCCAAGGTGGAGGTGAGCGGGCCTCCGAAGGCAAAGCCGCGCACAGTGCTGTCGACCTCGGCCACCAGCCCCTGGAGGAGCGAGGGTGGAAAGCGATCCGCTGCGGCCAGGCAGGCGAGCGTGCTCGTGTAGCCCTCCGGCTTTACGCCTCTGGCGGCAAGCCGCTCCCGCCAAGCCTTGGTGAGAGCGAGGCAGGTGGAATAATCGGCCCTCGTATAGGGACGCGTGACGACCACCCCCGCCCTGAGGGCGCGCGAGAGCTCCTGCCGCAATCCCTTGAAGGCCGCCCCTCGCAGCGCCACGACCGCGTCACGGTCGTAGATGAATTCCTCGCCTCTCACGGAGATCGCGAAGCCTTCCCGCGCGATCCGCAGTGCTTGCCCCTCTTCCACGAAGATGATCCGGCCCGAGCGGTCGCCGTTGAAATCCCGCATCCACTGCACCGCATGCCGCAGTGCCGCCGGATCGAAGGGAAAAGGCGGAAGGAACAGGTTCATCTGCGACTTCACCTGCGAGCCGACCTTTCGCTGGCGGATCTGGTAGGTCAGGATCGCCCCGGCATGGCGCTCCCAGCGCAGCGCATGCGCCTCGGACTGTCCGTAGAAGTACAGACGGGGAAAGTAATAGGAGGCCGCCCTCGCACCTGCGTGCTCCGCAGCGGCGCGGAAAGCCTCGGCGTCCTCGACCGCAATGGGTGAGAGAGAGGTCAACTCACCGGTACGGACTGGAATCAGCATGTGAGGGCTCCTGGCAAGTGGTTCCCTTGGTTGGCCAGCTTAGCTTTCGCATTCATACATTGTTAGGCGGCATTTGAGGTAATTCTGCCGGAGCTCCCCTGCCGTCCGAGTTTCACGACCGGTCTTCTCCGAAATCACAGATCCCGATAGCCCCACTGCCGTTTGGTCTGAGCAATAGTCTCAAGGGCTCGTCCTGCCTCGGCCTCGCTGGCGAACACCTCCGCCAGCCCCTGTGTTCGTGCCGATCCGGCTCCAGTGGCGGTTGAACCGATGCGATAGTAGAGGAACTAGCTCACTCAGTCGAGCTTGCTTCCCATACGCTTCCCAATCCGGTTTTCTGGGAAGCAAGACCAAACCTGATCGGCATCTAAGTGCCTGATAATGCTTGGTGAGCGCGCTGGGACTCGAACCCAGGACCCTCTGATTAAAAGTCAGAGCGTCTTCCGGCCGCTGAAAGATCCCAAGAGCGTACCGCACTAGCGGAGGGATTCACAGATCGCCGGAAACGCCCCATGCTGGATGCTGGTGATTTGCCTTCGGACCGATCCATATGTCCACGTCTCCTCTGAGGCCCCTGCGGGCGCATCAGCAGGCTCTTGCAGGCCTTGTTGATGCAATGACACGCGGCGAAGCGACAGGGGTTACCGACATCCTGGCGGCCGTGACGCCTGGCGGCGGCAAGTCCCTCCTCCCCGTGATTGCTGCGGCTCGCCTGCTCGAGGCCGGCTACGTCGAGCGGATTTGCTGGGTTGTGCCCCGCGACAGCCTCCGCCTCCAAGCCGAAGAGGCCTTTGCCGATCCGGTCTGGCGAGCCGCGCTTGGCCATGCGCTCTCAGTTCGTGCAGCCGACAACGAACCAGACCCGAGCCGGGGCTTGGCTGGGTACATCACCACGTACCAGGCGATCGCGGCGGCACCGGACCTGCATCTTGCCGAACTCCGCCGCCATCGCACCCTGCTCGTGGTTGATGAGGTGCATCACCTGCCCACTCTCAGCGAGTACGAGCCAGCCGCATCTGCAAGTTCCGGTCAAGCTCCTCCCCTGAACGAAGATGCCTCAGCGTGGAGCCGGGCGCTGCTGCCGCTTCTGGAATCTGCAGCTCTGCGCTTGCTTCTCTCGGGGACCCTGGAGCGTGCGGATGGCCGGCGCATCCTGTGGCTGCCTTATCGCACTGGACCCGACGCTGGCACGCAGGAGGTTGATCTGGAGGCTCCCAGCTGGGCGATCACCGGCTACTCACGAACTCAAGCGGTAGCGGAGCGCGCGGTGCTCCCCATCACCTTTGGTGCCCTCGATGGTGAAGCCAGTTGGTTGCAAGCAGGACGAACCGCGACGGACGACGTCCGGCTGGGCCCCCATCGCCTGTCAGGCCCCTACCCGACCGAGACCACCCGCCCTGCCCTGTTCACCGCTCTGCGGACAGGATTTGCCCGGGAGTTGCTCCAGGAGGCTTTTAGGGCCACACGCAATCTCAGATCACGCCGGCGGGCCGAGCGGGGGCTGGCTGCCGATGAAGTCGTCCGGGGTCTCGGCAAGCTGCTCGTGGTCGCGCCTGATCAGCGTAGTGCCCGGCGCTACTGTGAGATGCTGCGAAGCTGGATGCCACCCCGGCAGGCCGAGAGGGAGGTACGATTGGCGATCTCGAATGAGCGTGGTGCACCCGAGGCGCTGGCCGCCTTTCGGCTGACAGCAGAGCCGGCGATCCTGGTCACGGTGGCCATGGCCTACGAAGGGCTGGATGCGCCGGAGGTCGCGGTGGTGGCTGCCCTGACCCACATCCGCAGCCGCCCCTGGCTTGAACAGATGATCGCCCGAGCCACGCGAGTGGATCCTCATGCGGGTCCCTACGAGAGTCAGCGCGCCCTCGTCTTCCACCCGGACGATCCGCTGTTTGTCCGCTTCCGCCGCAGCATCGAGGCTGAGCAGGGGATGCTGGCCCGTCAGCGTCGGCGCAATGCTGAGGCGGAGACACCATCTTGGCTCGCCGAGCATCTCGCGGCACACCGGGATGAGGGCGAGGGGCGTGGAATTACGCCCTTGGAGAGTAATGCGCTGGGTCTGCGCTTTGCAACGCTGAAGCCCGGCCCGGTGTTCGAAGAGACGCGCCGAGAACGAAAGGCCGACCAAGCACATCTGATCGAGCCGCCTTCCGCGACGGAACGGCGGCTGCGGGCGCGCATCGGTGAGGCCGTTGCCGCTCAGGCAGTGGAGGACGAAGCCGGCCTGCAGATACCGCATGTTGGTGAGGGGCTCTACCACCGCTACAATGCGGTGCTGAAGCGGGTGTTCGGCAACAAGGGCCGAGGTCAGATGACCCTGCCTGAACTCGAGGCAGCTTTGACCTGGCTGGAGCGCAACCGCCTCAGTGATCACCTCCACCACTTGGAAGGCGATCCTCGCTACGCTTGGACGGCGGCTCGACGGCGCCGCTTGGTCTGGGACCAACGGTCCTCCCACTCCGGCTCTGCGTCTGATCCCTCGGCCACGTCGGCGAAGATCATCCCGAAGGGCAGCTTCCCCCAACAGAGCATTAGGTTGCCACGGCAGGGTTGATAGACCCCTTGGTTGTCGCTGGGCACTTTGGCGTGAGATTCTCGATTTGGAGCAGCTGTAGGCATCTTGGCGTGAGACTCTGGGGCTTTGGAATCTCAAGTTAACTGCCCATGTAGGACGGCTTCGGGAACATCCCTGCCCTCCTCCCTTTCGGCTAACGCTATGATCTTATTGGCGTTGATGCGCGATCAAACACTCCGATCGTTTGTTGGCCGGCTGGGCTCAGCACACTCAAAATCCAGACAACGTTTGAGAGCCGGAATCTCACGTTATTGATCCGGCTTGGGTGATCTTGAACTACGCGGCATAACGGAAAGATGGATGCCCAAAGTAGCTTCGGATCCGTTCGGGAAGCTTTGTCAGTCGGCGCATGTGGCTGATGACGGCGCGCTTGAGTTCGGGCTTGCTGTGGGCCGGCGGCTTGCGGGTCACGGCGTGCTTCAGGTCAGCATTCAGGCCCTCGTCCGGGTTCAACTCAGGGCTATAGGATGGCAGGTAGAAGACCTCGATCTGCTCCGTGCGCTCGGCCAGCCAGCCCCGTACCGCCTGGGCCCGATGGACCGGCAGGTTGTCCCAGATCAGAAACACCTTGCCCGTAGCATCCTGGATCAGCCGGCCGAGAAAGCGGATCAGGCTCGGGGCCTTGACGGCACCATTGAGCACCATCCAGCGCAGTTCGCTCTTGTTGGTCACAGCCGAGATCAAGCCCAGCCCCGCGCGCTTGTGGCAGGGGTGCACCACAGGCGTCCGGCCCCGCGGGGCGAAGCTGCGACCGCGCACGTCATCGGAGCGCAAGCCGGTCTCGTCCCCCCAGAAGACCGTGCCCTTCTCCCTTCTGGCTCGTGCTGCAATGGCCGGATAGTCCTGCCGCAGCCAGCGCCGCACGGCCTTCGGTGACTGCTCATAGGCCCGTCGGAGCGGCTTCTGGGCCGTGAAGCCCCAGCGCGCCAGATAGGTGCCGATGGTCCGCACCGCCAGCCGGACCCCACATTGCCGCTCGATCAGCATCCGCACCGCCGCCCGGCTCCACAGGCCGAAGGGAAGATCAAGTTCATCGGGCGTGTGCCGGCGGATCAGAGCGCGGATCTGCGCTTCCTGCTGGGACTCGAGAAATCGCCCCGTGCCGGGAGCCGGGCCCCGCGCTCCGCTGGCCAATCCGGCCAGGCCCTGCTCGGCAAAGCGGCGGCAGATATCGAATACGCCTGTCCGGGTCAGGCCCACCTGCGCGGCAATGGCATCATAAGTCAGGCCGCTCTCGCGCAGACCAACCACCTGTCGCCGACGCTCCTCTTGCGCTGCTGCTGGCAGCTTGCGCATGTCGACATGTTTCATCCCGCCAAACTGGATCGATTGGCCCTAGATTTCAAGTTCACCCAAGCCGGATCAATAACTGCCCAAAGCCAACGAGAATCTCAGGTTAAGTGCCCAACCTTTCGTCTCAGCACCCAAGCTAAGTCACTGAAATGGTTAGATCGCCTGTCTCACGCCAAAGTGCCCAGTGACAGCGGCGCCGGTTGATTGCTTCCAAGATGGTGTCCAGCTGGCCTCTCCTTCTCTCGATCGTCATGTACTGGATTAGCCGAACGTGAACGCGAACACCTCTACGCCTGACCCGAGAAACTCGATTTCGAATTGCCGGTTGCCGATGGGTTTGGGCTGCCTAATCAGCTGGTACAGCCTCTGTTCGGTAACGACCCCATTGCCTTCTTCGTCAACGTCAATCCCGTGAGCAGCGCCCAGCGGCTGTCCATCGATCTGCACGCGAAATCTTACGGTCGTTCCTGGTGCTGCCGGGCCCATGACGAGATGAAGGTCGCGGGCGTGAAAACGATATGAGATGCCGCCATTTGGCTTGTTCAAGACCGCGTTTTCCTTCTTCACCGTCCAGTTACCGGACAGCGCCCATTCGTTCAGGCGCAACATGGCGGGCAATTGGTACATGCGGGGCATGTCCAGGGTGACCCCGCCGGGCGAGGCAAAGTTTTCGGTGCGCTCATGGCCGACATAGTTTTCCGCCGACTTCAGGCTGCCCCAATCGGCGGCGGCCTCGATACCGCGGGCATCTACCGACACGGGTTCATGGTCGATCCCGCCATTTCCTGCTTCGGCGAGCAGTTGTTGGATGATCATCTCCGACTGTTCGTATGAACCCTCGCCAAAATGATGGTGTCGAACTCGGCCCTGCGAATCGACGAAATACAGCGCTGGCCAATACTGGTTGTTGAAGGCTCGCCAGATGGCATGGTCGTTGTCCACCGCGACCGGGTAATCGATCCGCATCTCCTTCACGGCCCAGCGAACGTTATTTATGTTCTTCTCAAAAATGAACTCCGGCGCATGGACGCCGATCACCACCAATCCTTGATCCTTGTATTTTTCGGCCCACGCGCGGACATAGGGAGCTGTCCGCAGCCAGTTGATGCAGGTGTAGGTCCAGAAATCGATGAGGACGACTTTTCCGCGCAGAGCCGGCGCCGTCAGTGGCGGCGAATTCAGCCACTCGTCCGCGCGATCAAGAGAGGCCAGTTCAGTCTGACTACCGCTTTGGCCAGAGAGAAGCCCGTGAAGGAACGGAGCCTGTATCTCAGTGGATATGATCGGCTGCGGCACTTTCGTGTCCCCTGCAAGGCCCGAAATCGGCGCCCCCATTGACGTGGCAAGGAAGGCAGCTACCAAGAGCTTGTTTGTGTTCATTGATGAATGCCTCCTGGATTCTGAGCGATGTTGCCGTGCTTGAGCGATGACACGTTCGGGCCATAGAGCGGTTTCTGGGTTGGTCGCCGACCAGCTTGTGCTTGATGAATGGGATGCGTAGCCAGCCCGGTGCGAGCGCGCTGGCGCAGTGCCCGCCCGGCGAGCGGCTGTCGATGACGTCGTAGCCGCAGCTCATGCCGGCAGTTCCTTGCCGGCCTGCTCCGCCACCATGTACTCGGCATACCAGTCAGGCCAGTTCTCATCTCGCTGGCCGCCCGTGCGCGTCTCGTGCTCACCATGGGCGATCGACGCGCGCCGCATTGCACTCGCCAGATCCGATGCGGAGGCGAAACTCGTCGCATTCGAGTCGATCCGGCCTGGGAACCGGGTGGTGACCTCCTGCAACAGCCATTCGTTGCCGTCAGGATCGCTGAACGTGGCGTAAGAGAAGTAACTGCGCCGTGCCGGATCCGGACCACTGAGAGGCGGCTGACCCGGACCCGCACGGTGGAACACTTCGCTCACGTCGGCGCCGCGATCGATGAGCTCGGCACGCGCTGACTGGATGTCCGAGACGACAAGATAAAGTCCGCGTGTCGAGCCCGGCACGGCCGACGGTATCCCGGTGCCGAAGTGAACCGAGCATGGCGAGCCTCGAGGCGTCAACTGGACGACCCGGAATTCTTCACCGACGATGAAATCGGCATCGAGTCGCCAGCCCAAGCCGCCGTAGAAGCGCTTGGCACGATCGACATCCGAAACAGGGATGACGACGACCTCAAGCTTCATGTCGATTGTCCCCGCGGAGGGTGCAACATCTCGTTCGATCATAGTGTCGAGTTGGTTCATGACGATCTCCCTTCACATCCACTTGGTACGCACATGCCGCCTCCAGTGAGCTCACGGGGCGCTCACCTGACCCAGCACGACGAGCGGCTTCCCTTTCTCGACGAGATACGTGGCGAGCTCGGCCGCGTTGACGTTGCCGACATTCCTTGCCGCGTGGGGCGTCCCGGCCGGGATGAACAAGGAGTCGCCAGCCCTGAGCGTGATCGGCAGCTTGCCCTCGAACTGATATTCCAGCGAGCCGTCGAGGACATAGGCGACTTCTTCGCCCGGATGGGTGTGCATGCCGAACACCGCTCCCGGGGCAAAGTCGACACGCACCTGGAGGACCTCGCGTCCGGTCTCACCAAGATCGTGCCGCAGGACCTCGGTGCGCCCGATTCCTGATTGCTGCGCCTGCGCCAATTGCAACGCCAGTCCGCTCCCGGCGAACAGCACCGCTGCCGCAATAATTTGAGTCGTTTTCATGTGAACCTCCTTTCGTCCTTCAAGCATGTGTAGTTGAAGCTATGCGTCATCTGGCAATCACGGATCAGGGCTCAGAACGGGCGTCCCACCAGCGATCCCGACTTAGCCCTGACGACCATGGCTAACGGAGCGATCGGAACGCCGCCCTGAGCTCGGCGCTGAAGAGTTCCGGCTGTTCCCAGGCGGCGAAGTGACCACCCCTGTCGACCTCGTGGAAGTAGACCAGCTTGTGATAGGCGCGCCGGGCCCATGTTTCCGGGGCCCGATAGACCTCTCCCGGAAAGACCGTGATCGCCACCGGCAGCGCGATCTCGACGGTCTTCTCCGCGGTCGCGGACAAGATGTTGGACTTATTCTCCCAGTAGAGCCGCGCGGCCGAGGTCGCGGTGTTCGTCAGCCAGTACAGCGTGATATTGTCCAGCACCTCGTCCGGGGTCTTGTCCGGATCACTGCTGCTATAGGTCCACGTCGCGAAGCCCGGGTGCCCGAGCATCCACGCCGCGAGGCCGGCCGGGGTGTCCGTGATGGCGAAGCCGATCGTCTGCGGCCGCGTACCCATCATCACGGCATACGACCGGTTCCCCATCATCGCGTAGGCGCTGAGCTCGTCGAAGGTCGCGCGTTCCTTGTCGGATAGGCCCGCCGGCACGGGCCCACCGGTAGCTAGTGCCTGGTCCACCTCGGGCGGGATCGTCGCCGGCAAGTTGATATGGATGCCCAGCACGCCCGTGGGCGCCCGGCGTGCCATCGCGCTGGAGACGGGCGAGCCCCAGTCACCGCCCTGGGCGACATAACGGGTGTAGCCGAGGCGCTTCATCAGCTCCGCCCAGGCTCGCGCGATGCGGTCGGGGCCCCAGCCGGTGTCCGTCGGCTTGCCGGAAAAGCCATAGCCCGGCATCGAGGGAAGAACGAGATCGAACGCGTCCTGAGCGCCCCCTCCGTGGGCCGGGGGATCGGTCAGCGGGCCGACGGTCTTGAGCAGCTCGAACACCGAGCCCGGCCAGCCATGGGTCATGATCAGCGGCAGGGCGTTCGGATGCGGCGAGCGGACGTGAATGAAGTGGATGTCGATGCCGTCGATCCTGGTCATGAACTGCGGCAGGGCATTGAGCTTGGCTTCCGCCTTCCGCCAGTCGTAGCCGGTGCCCCAATATTCGACGAGCGGCTTGATGTTCGCGAGCTGGATGCCCTGCGACTGGTCGGGGACCGTCTCCTGGTCCGGCCACCGCGTCGCCGCGATGCGGCGGCGGAGTTCGACCAGCGCCTCTTCCGGAATGTCGGCGCGGAAGGGACGGATTGCAGTATCTTCATTTGGCTGGGCGCTCGCCATCCCAGACACTGGCGCCGGCGTTTCCGCGTGGGCGGCGCCAGGTATCGCTGATAGCGAGAGCAACACCGAAAGGACATATCTGCTGATCACGGCAATTCTCCTCAAGGCGCCTCACGCGTGGAAGTGGGGGGGAGTGCGCTTCCAAGAGCTCAGCGCAGCGACCTGAAGGCCGCCCTCAGTTCCTGAGCAAATATCGTTGGCTGCTCCCACGCGGCGAAGTGGCCGCCCTTTTCGACTCGGTTGTAATAGATGAGCTTGGAGTAGGCCCGCTCTGTCCAGCTCCGCGGGGCCTCGTACTGTTCGCCGGGGAAGACGGTTACCGCCACCGGAATGGAGACACCTTTGGCGTTGAAGAAGCCGCCCTTGTACTCCCAGTAGAGACGGGACGCGGAGACACCCGTGTTCGTCAGCCAATAGAGCGTGATGTTGTCGAGGATCTCATCCCGTGTCAGTTCGCCGGTGGCGCTCGAGGTCCGGTTCAGAGCCGAGGCGACCGCCGCAGCCGGTTGGCCATCAGCATCGTTATGATCCAGGAGCCAGGCGGCAAGCCCGACAGGTGAATCCGCAATGCCGTAGAGGGTTTGCGGACGGGACCCCATCAGCCTGGCGTAGTCGACTTGCTTGAACGTTCTGACCAGTTGATCGTAGGCGCGCGTTTCCTCAGCCGAAAGACCCGATGGTGCTGGGCCGCCGGCCAGGAGCGCCTTGTCGACGTCGGCTGGAACGGTGGCAGGCATGTTGGTGTGGATGGCGAGCAATCCCGCAGGCGCCTGCAAGCCCATCTGGTCGACGACAAACGCACCCCAGTCTCCACCCTGGGCGACGTAGCGGGTGTAACTGAGGCGCTTCATCAGTTCCGGCCAGGATCGAGCCATGCGCTCAGGGCCCCAACCGGTGCTCGTCGGCTTACCGGAAAACCCGTAGCCGGGCATCGACGGAATCACGACGTCGAACGCCTCTTCGGCCATCCCGCCGTGCGCGGTTGGATCGGTCAGAGGTCCGATGAGCTTGATCTGCTCAAGCACCGAGCCCGGCCAGCCATGCGTGATGACCAACGGCAGCGCGTTCGGATGACGCGAACGGACGTGGATGAAGTGAATATCCAATCCGTCGATGTTCGTTACGAATTGCGGGTAGGCATTCAGCTTTTCCTCGGCTTTGCGCCAGTTGTAATCTGCCGCCCAGTACCGCGCGAGTTCGCGCATTGTCGCCAATGGCACGCCCTGCGACTGGTCTGCGACGGTCTCCTTTTCGGGCCACCGGGTCATCTCGATGCGGCGGCGAAGGTCGACGAGCGCCTGCTCCGGGACGTTGATGCGGAAGGGACGGATCGCGGTATCTTCCGTCGATGCCCTTTGTTGCGTGGGATCTGCAGCTACCTGTGAGGGGAGCAGGGCGAGAGCACCCGCAGCTAGCGACGTGGCAAGAATCGCGGCTGCTGAAGTGGCAAGTATGAACATCATCAATCTCCTTGCTGCAGTAGCGAGGCTGGATACAGGTGAATGGTTCCACCCATGACGATGAGCCTCTCGTGTGCCGGCCGGATGACACACGTCAACGGAGTGAGGCGGTGAGGTAATGACCAAGAACGACGGTCTGAATGCAAAAGAGTGGCAGCCGCGATCGTCATCGACGCGGCGCCCCGGAAGCGGCGGCGGTGCTCGTTGACGGCCCTGGGCATTCCGATCCTTTCTATCACTGAAGCCTCCTCACTTGCGGACTACCGCTGATCGACCCTCACGGCGGAGATGTCGATCGTGATCGGCGCGAACCCCTGGTCTGCGATGCCGTCGGCGTCATGGATGTGCACGCGCCGACGTGTCGGGAATACGAACCCGTCGAAGGTCCTGTGGTCATGGGTGTAGTGCGCGACCGGCGGGTTCCCCGTCACGTCGGGCGAATAGTCCATCCGCCGCTGCATGAAGGCATCGTCGTAGTAGAAGACCTGGTCGGGGTTGTGGTTGGCGATCGACTTCGGGAATGTCACCGCCAACCGCCGCCACGTTTGCCCGTCCTCGCTCCACGGAGCGATTTCCTGCGCCACGACGTCGGGATGATTGAAGACAAACGGTTCGGTGAGATAGTTCCAGACGGCTGCACCCGTGAAGTACGCCACCTGGATTGCATCCCAAGGTGTGCTGCCATCGACGAAGGGGGATGGGAACGAGCCGCGGGGAGAGGCTCGTTCATCGACGATCCGGCCGTCGCGGGTCGTGATCGTCACCCGCTCGGGACCGACGTCGAGGACGGAGATGAGGTCGGGCGCCGTGAACGGCTCGAAGGTGATGTGCTCACGATGCGGATCGACCACGACGCTTTGGTTCACGTAGACGTCCGGCCAGCCCCTGGCCGCCCAGAAGGGCCCACCCAGCGACATGTCGGCCGAGATCCTGGTGACCTTGGTCCAGTTCCGCAGGCCGCCATGCGCGTCGAGCACCGCCGTCAATAACCTGTCCATCCCGACACTCCCTCACCCGTCCCGGTCAGCGCAACGATCTGAACGCCGCCCGCAGTTCCGCACTGAAGAGTTCCGGCTGCTCCCAGGCCGCAAAATGCCCGCCCTTGGGCAGGCGATTGTAATGGATCAGGTTCGGGAAGGCCTTCTCGGTCCAACTGCGCGGCGCCGTATAGATCTCGTCGGGAAAGGCGCTCACCGCGACCGGAATGGCAACGCCCTTGGGAGAGAAGAACGCGAGCTTGCTCTCCCAGAACAGACGCCCCGACGAGACAGCCGTCTCGGTCAGCCAGTAGAGCGTGATGTTGTCGAGGATGTCGTCGCGCGTGAGCCCCTCCGACTGCCCGTCGAAGACGCGTCCGATGAGCTTCTGGCTGGCCGGATCATGGTCGAGCATCCATGCGGCCAGGCCGATGGGCGAGTCCTCCAGGGCGTAGAGCGTCTGCGGGCGGGCGCCCATTTCCTGCGCGTAGCCGACACGGTGCTTGTAGAAGAAGTCGAGCTGGTCCCAGGCATACTTCTCGTCGCCCGAGAGACCCGTGGGCACTGGCCCGCCGGCCAGCGCCGCCGAGATGTTGTCGGGCAGGGTTCCCGGCATGTTGGTGTGGATGCCAAGCAGCCCTGTTGGCTTTTGGAGCGCCATTTGCTCGGAGATGGCATCGCCCCAATCGCCGCCCTGCGCGACATATCGCTGGTAGCCCAGGCGATCCATCAGGGTTGCCCAGGCGCGCGCGATGCGCTGCGGATCCCATCCGAGTTCGGTGGGCTTGCCGGAGAAGCCGTACCCCGGGATCGAGGGAATGACGACGTCGAAGGCGTCTGTCGCGTTCCCACCGTGAGAGGTCGGGTTGGTCAGCGGCTCGATGATCTTGATCTGCTCGATGATCGACCCCGGCCAGCCGTGCGTGATGATCACCGGCAGCGCGTTCGAATCCTTCGATTTGACGTGGATGAAGTGGATGTCGACGCCGTCGATGTTGGTGACGAACTGCGGCAGTGCGGAAAGCCGCTCCTCGACCTTTCTCCAGTCGTACCGGTTCGCCCAGTAGTCGGCGAGTTTCTGCATGGTCGCGAGCCGCACGCCCTGCGAGTCGTCCGCGACCAGCTCCCGACTGGGCCATCGCGTTGCCTTGATCCGCCGCTTGAGGTCGGCCAGCGCCTCGTCGGATGCGCGGAACTTGAATGGCCGGCTCGCCGTGCCCTCAGCCGCCGTGCCCACCTGGGCGGACTGCGCGTCCACCCGCGTGGGAAGCACGCCGATGGCAACCGCCACTGCCGATGTGGCAAGAAGCACTGCGGCCGAACTGCTGAGAAGGGACATCGTCATTCTCCTTGGTGATCAGGCGAGTACGCTGTTCAGGAGGGAAGTCGACAACGCTGTCGATCGGACGAAGACGCGGTTCGGGAAAGAGGTCCGCAACACTGTCGATCGGGATCGGCCCGCCGGGAGCCTGGGTCCAACGCAGGGACGCTCACAGGCCGGGCAGGATACGCCTTCCAGCGTGGTTGACAATGGAAACACCGGCCCCAGAAGAGGCCTTGCCTTCACGCTATCTTGAAGTGCCTTTCCGCGGCCCGTGGAAATGCATCTGCGATGGGTGGATGGTTCGGATGCCGAGCTTGCCGCGTCGTGGCCTGGTGTTCGGCTTCAGCCACGGAGATCCGGGGCTGTGTGTCCAGATAGCCCTCCTCGGTCTTGCAGACGGGAGCGTACGGTTTGCCCAGTCCCCGCTTCTACGGGTTCCTGACCGCCGGTGAGGGTCCAAACCGACTTGGAACCTGCATCTGTTGAAGAAAAGCCGCGCTTTTGGGCTGATCCAGTTCATGGAACCGCTCATCGGCCGATCCGTTGCACATGGTTGAGGCTTTCATGCCACCCAGCCCGAGCGCCCCAGCACTCTCGTCTGAGTGCGGACAAGGGAGGTGGAGCGGCCATGAGCAGCAGCCAGGATAGCCAGGCACCGGTGATTGTCCTCCTTGCCGAGGATGAAACGCTGGTTCGGATGGTGGCTGCCGAGATGCTGAGGGAAGAGGACAGCTTCAAGGTCATCGAGGCTGCTGATGCGGACCAGGCCCTGACCGTGCTTGAGGCGACGACAAACGTACAGGCCCTCGTGACCGACGTGGAAATGCCCGGTTCCCTGGATGGCTTCACGCTCGCCCGGCTGGTGCGGCAGGCTTGGCCTCACATCGGCATCGTCGTGACTTCAGGTAGAGTGAGACCTGGGCCAAGGGATCTTCCATCCGGCACCCTCTTCATAGCCAAGCCCTACAGCTTGGCGGCTCTGGTGGATGCCGTACGGACGGTCCTCCATCCACCTCAGGCAGGCAACGCGTCCAAAACCTCTGTTTCTATGCTCCCCGCTGGCTCCAACGTCGGTCAGCCCGACACCGGCATCGGCATCTCGGGCGGCCTCGCACAGCCCCTTCCTGAGGCTGAGGAATAAAAACGGCATTCGGAATCAAACAGCACCAGATCTCCGTGCCCGAAGCGCTTCACTCTTGCGGGGAGAGCAACAACTTGGCCAGCCGGCGCCTAGCGTCCTCGGCGATCCCGAATGCGAGGCCCTACACCGACACCAGCGCCGAGCAGGGCGAATACTTCCTCATGTCTGAGAACTCGATCAAGCTCACCGATGACCTCCGGGTATTCCTGGAACGTTGATGTTCCATGAAGGCTGATGGTCCGGACCGGGTCAACCATTCACATTCCGGCCGCTCAACGAACGTCGGCTTTTAAGCGCCGAAGCGGACCAAGCGCTTACGTCTCAGGAGTGCCAATTGGAGACATTCCGGGCTCACAGCGCCTTCCAAATCACCGGCCGCTTACACGTTGAAATTCGCTGGAGCCCATTTAGGAAAGACGCGAGCGACAGCCACTGATGCAGCCAAAGCGTTGCCGGTGCCGCCAGCCTCCCCTTTTTCCAAGTCACCTTCGTCCTTCGCTACGGGTGGTCGTCATTACCCTCCGTAGGACCTCAAAAATCACTGCGGTCGACCAACCGAACAACAGCACGCCGTTCATCGCCGTCATCGGCCCAAGCAAATGCCAGCGCTCCACCGGTGTCACGTCGCCGTAGCCGAGCGTCGAGTAGTTCACGAAGGCGAAGTAAATGAGATCGGTGTCGTCAGGTGCAGCACCGACGATTGCGTAAGCCAAGGCCCAAACGAGCACCTCCGCAAGGTGCGCGGCCATCAGGAACGACACGGTCGCAATCATGACGGCGATCAATCGAAGCGATTGACGGAACGTTGCAATCGCAACCGCGGTGCGCGCCGCCCATAGTACGGCCGCCATCAACAACGCATGGATGGCAATGTTGCCAAGACTGACGGCAGCACCCACGAGAATTTGGCGCAACATGCAGACCGCTCCGGTGAGCCGATCAGGGGACCTGGGGTGGCAACAGATAAAGCGTCATCGCGAAGATCAGGTACACCAGCAGCACGAGCACGCCGACAAACCACGCCGAGCGCCCGCTGTTGGTCACCAGGGACACGGTCATCGTGGCGATGAGCATCATGACCACTGCACCCGGCCAGAATTGCAGGTTCATCGGTGCCGGGCCGATGAGGTAACTGAGCAACACCAGCACCGGGGCGACGAAGAGTGCGATCTGGGCCGAGCTTCCCAGCGCAATGCCCACGCTCAGGTCGAGCCGGTTCTTGCGCGCGCCGGCAAAGGCTGAGGCCATCTCCGCCGCAGCGCCCACCAACGCCACGACGACGAAACCCACGAATGCGGGGGTCATCCCGAACGCCACCGCCGCCTGCTGCACTGATTCGATGAACACCTCGCTCACCAGCGCGACCAGGATCGTGACACCGGCCAGCGTGGCCAGAGCCAAGCCCATGGGCCACGGCGCCTCGCCGGTTTCGGCATGATCCGCGCCACCGAAGAATTCGCGATGTGTCTTGAGCGTGAACAGCAGGCCCAATCCGTAGGCGGCGATGAGCAGCACGGACAGGCTCACGCTCAACCTGTCGGTCACCGCCGATCCTGCGGTGGGATCGGCTCCAGAGACCGCCGAGGGCATCAGCAACGCGATCGTGGCCAGAAAGAGCAGGCCCGCTTGCAGGCGGGCGTTGCCCCGGTTGTATTCCTGTACGTGGTGCTTGAGTCCGCCGAGCAGGAACGACGCGCCCAGCATGAACAACGAGTTGGTGACGATCGCCCCGGCGATGGAGGCCTTCACGAGCCCGTATTGCCCGGCGCGCAACGCGGCCAGCGCGATGATCAGTTCGGTCAGGTTCCCGAGCGTGGCGTTGAGCAGGCCGCCGACCGCATCGCCCGTCTTGGCCGCCACGGATTCGGTGGCGTGGCTCAGCAGCACGGCCAGTGGCACGATGGCCAGGACGGACAGCACGAACAGCAGCGTGTGCGCTTCGGGCGTGAGCGTGTGAGCGGCGAACACCACGGGCACGAAGGCCAGCAGCCAGAGCAGCGGATTGTGGCGGATTTCCTTAAGCAAAGGGTTCATAGGTGCAGCCTCGGCCAATTTCGGTTGCGCCTACTTCTCTCAAGTATCGCTCAGGCGCTGCACGACAGAAGCATCCTAGCATCGCCGCCAAGTTTCGCAGAACACCCTTTATGGAACTCCTTGCAGTGCCCTCCCGGATGACCGTACGGGCGAGTGCTGCTTGCCCTTCACAAAGACAATCAGCTGAAGCGGGAAGGCGGGCGTGAATGAGAACTTCCCGCCTTCCTTGGTTGCTAACGCTAGCCAATCGGATCGATCTCATCCACCAGACGAAGCAGGTCGGTCATCAGAAACGTACCAGGTTTTGCTGCCGGCAACGTCGGCTTCCAGTTCTTTGCCTGCCACAGGAATGATTTTGTGTCTCCGTGGATCAGACCCACGAACACCTCAGAGATGAGGATCGAGCCCACAGGACCTAAGCGCTCGCCGTTATGGCGGACCTGCGCCTCCTTCAGG
Source organism: Microvirga ossetica (assembly GCF_002741015.1). Lineage (NCBI taxonomy): Bacteria > Pseudomonadati > Pseudomonadota > Alphaproteobacteria > Hyphomicrobiales > Methylobacteriaceae > Microvirga > Microvirga ossetica. The sequence goes on from NZ_CP016620.1 coordinate 379,563, forward strand.
ATGTAGTACCAAAGCGGGGTTGCTTTATCGAGGCCCTGCTTTTTGGCCACCTGTCCCTCCGGACCACTCGCGATCTCTTGGGGCGTGAGTGGGTTCTTGATCCTCATTGCCTTGGCAACGTCTTGGCCTGAGGGCAATCCGAGATTGACGCCGCGCTTCATGTTCCGGAACGCTAGATTGCCCCCACCGCCAGGCAGGGTGTGCAGTTCTGGGATAAGGAACGGGTCCAGCTTCCGTGCATGGTTGAGGGTGAAATCGGGTGTGCCTTCCGGGGTGGCGAGATCGTAGAAGCGGCGCCAGTCAATGATCCAATTGCTCGGCAGCACAGGAACCGGCAGGGGGGCTGTGGGCGGGTTCGGAGCAAGATCACCGATGATTTGGCCTGAGAGGCCACTAAAGCCAAAAATCAGGCTGAAATCAGCAGGGGGATTATGAAAGACCCGGTTGTGGCTGTAGGTCTGCCGAACCATGCTATGGCCGAGTCTGTAGGCAGCAGCCGAAAACTCGACCGGCATATAGGGCGTCTTCTTAAAACGGTAGTACTTACGCCCGTCGTTAAGGATCCTCGCGACGATCCCGGGTTCAGTGAGACGTTCCACAAAATCGTGGAGCACCATCCACTGATAGTGCCATGTTACTGTTTGGCGTGCCTCGGCAAAGATATCGGCTGGCGGTGTGGGAGATCCCGCGATCAGATCACAAACCTTGTTGTGGAACTTCAGGAAGGCGAGATGCGTCTGAGCGACGAGCAGGTTTTCATCGTTGCGATGGTCGCCGATCAGAGCGAAGCCTTCAGGGCTGCGGGGAAGATCGTTGCGGAAGTTCCCAGTGACGCCGCCGAAATCGACATTGATGTTCTTGCCGATGAGCAGTTTGGGGCCGTGCTTGCTCGTATTCTCAGGGTTGCGGGCATACAGATGCGGGCTTCCGTCCGGCCCGAGGCCATATACTGCGTCAAGATCCAAGCTTGGGGTTCGGAAGTTCTCAATGCCGAGCGGATCCTTGTCCTTCTCGGAAAGGGAAGTCAGATCGAGAGTGATGTCATGGTCGATGAACTGTCCCAGGTAGGTGAAGCCTGCAGGGACATGAGGGTTGTCGCGAGTGGTATCAGTCGGATCAGGATCCAGCATCGCGGCAGCAAGCGCCTGCAGCTTGGCATCACTCACCTCTAGCGGTGGGAGCCTTGGGAACATACGACCAAACATGCCCGGATCTTTGTGGCCGGACAGGGTATCAAGATGTTCTCGCTTTGGATGACGACCAGCGATGCCATGCCCGGGGATGACCTTCACGGCATCGGCCGACATAGACGTTGTTTTGAGAATTTCCTTTGCTGGGGTAGCCGCTGCCCTGCCCGCAGGGGTCTTTGACGCAGGTGCCGTTACATCATTTGGCATTGGATCCCCTTGTTCTCGCTCCGGGTTAGAGCGTGTTTCCCAACATGCTTTTCTCTACTTGTCTCTGACCTACCGACTCGGGTGTTATGTGCCAAGTTATGTCTTATGTTGACTCTAGACCTCGGTAAGGATGACACGTGTGCACTGGAGCACAAAGCGGAAATTCCAAGAAGTGCCTATATGGAACCGGATAGCGTGACTTTTCAACGTATTCGAAAGCTGATTTTCGGGGAACCCACTCGACCCCTGTAAACATCCAATTTAACCCGCCCTGACAAGAGCCACAGCCTGTCGATGATTACTTGGAAATGCTTTCAAGAGAATTCACCGTCTGGGCGTTATGGAAACTAGCGCTGATGACATTTCGATTTCCGTCCAGGTATATGCTCCAACCACGGGATGGTCCGCAGTGGGTCAAACCAGGATATTCCCTGCTCTTTAGGAGCGCCTGGTGTTGCCGCCGTAAGCTGACATTTCGCTTACTTCAGCCCGTACCATGAACCGGCATTCTGCTATTGGGCAGCAACATCAGCGGCGAACATCTGGATCAGCGGCGAACATCTGGTCACAAAGTTTGGGTGTGCCTCACTCGATCACCTCGTCGGCGGCGGCCAATAGGCTTGGCGGTACTGTGAGGCCCAGCGCCTTTGCGGTCCCGAGATTGACGACGAGCGCGTATCGCGTCGGTGCCTGAATCGGCAACTCGCCCGGGTTGGCGCCCCGGAGAATCCGATCCATGTAGGAGGCGATACCTCGGTAAAGCCCCTCAGTGGTGGGACCGTAGGCGAGCAGCCCGCCTGTTGCCGCCATGTAGCGGGTGCCATAGATCGCTGGCACACGATACTGTTCCGCAAGGTCGATGATCAAGCGCCGCTGCGAAAAGGTAAAGACATCCGGCAGAACAAGAAGAGCCCCGCCAGGCTCGGCTGCAAGAGTTGCAATCACAGGCTCGATCCCGGACGCATCCTGGGCGAAAGCCAGGATCGGCTCAATCGAAAGTGAGGCCGCGACCGCCTCAAACTCGCGTACGAAAGGCGACGCACGATTGCGGGCGGTCTCAGGGTTGAACAGGATCGCCGCTCGCTGCACTCGCGGGTCGACCTCCGTGAGAAGTTGCAACCATTTGCCTCCGAGCGAAGGCTCAAAGGTTGTGAACCCGGTCACGTTGCCGCTTGGGCGGGAGAGATTGCCGACGATGCCATTCCCGACCGGGTCGGCAATCTCGAAAAAGAGCACCGGGATGCTGCGGGTTTCGGCGAGCACTGCAAGTGTCGCGGGCGTCCCGTTTGTCACAATGAGATCGGGGTGCGCTACGACGGCCTCCTTTGCCAGCATCGACAGTTGAGCCGGGGTTGTCGCCACGTGCATCTCGACGCGCACATTGCTGCCCCTCCTCCAACCCAGCGGCTGGAGGTGCTCGGCAACTTCCCCCCAGTCATTCCGCGCGAGAAGGGTCCAGGTTTCCACCCAACCGATCCGCCGAATTCGACCCGACACCTGGGCCGCCGGCTGTGTCGGACGGAGCAGCGCCGATGCGCAGAGGAGCTGGACGAGATCGCGCCGCCTCATGCGACCACCTCTTCAAGCGAGTTGCTGGAGGCTACCATGGAATGGCATCAGCCACAGCCTGAGAGATTCCATCCAATCGCTGGCGAGGGCCTGAGCGCCCGAGGGACACCCTATGGGGGCCTCGCGGAACCTGATACTTTGATGTGCCTGCTAGGCTAGCGAACCGGGATGCCGAATTGCAGGCCGCCCTTGGTCCAGAGGGCGTTCTGACCGCGCTTGATCTTCAGGCGCGAGTCTTCGCCGACGTTCTTCTCGAACACCTCGCCGTAGGTGCCCACGTGCTTGATGATGCGGACGGCCCAGTCATTGGTCAGGCCGATGGCCTCGCCGAACTTGCCCTCCGTACCGAGAAGCCGCTTGATCTCCGGGTTCTCGGAGGTCTTCATCTGCTCGACGTTCACCTTCGTGATGCCAAGCTCTTCGGCGTTCAGCATGGCATTATGCGTCCAGCGCACGATATCGCCCCATTGGTTATCGCCATGGCGCACCACTGGACCCAGCGGCTCCTTCGAGATGATCTCGGGCAGAATGAGGTCTTCATCAGGGTTCGAGACCCACGAGCGGGCAACATAGAGGCCAGAGACATCGGTCGTGAAGGCATCGCAGCGGCCGGCATCATAGGCTTTCTTCGCCTCATCCGCCGTGGCGAAGAGGGCGGCCTGGTACTTCATGTTGTTGGCGCGGAAGTAGTCGGCGAGGTTCAGCTCGGTGGTGGTGCCCTGCTGGGTGCAGATCGATTTGGCGTTCAGCTCCTTAGCCGAGGAGACGCCAAGCTTTTTGCGGACCATGAAGCCCTGACCGTCGAAGTAGGTAACCGCCGGGAAGTCGAGGCCGAGCTGCGTGTCGCGCGACATGGTCATGGTGGAGTTGCGGGACAGCACGTCCACTTCGCCTGCCTGAAGCGCGGAGAAGCGATCCTTGGCATTGAGGGGGATGAAGCGAACCTTGGTCGGGTCATCGAAGATGGTGGCGGCGATGGCGCGACAGAACTCCACGTCGAAGCCCGTCCAGTTGCCCTGGGCATCGGGCATGCCAAAGCCAATGGAGCCGCTGCTCGCACCGCAGGTCAGAAAACCCTTCTGCTTCACGCTGGCGAGCGTCACCTGGGCCGAGGCGCCAGTCGCAACCACGCTTGCCGTCAGGCCGAAGGCGATCGCTACGAGCATCTTTGTCATACCGGTGCCTCCCGTGATGTCGGTTGCGACGCGAAGCCACCGGCGGCGTGGCCGTTGTCCGCCAGTGGACCTTTATGAATGTGCGACTCAGGGCACCTCGCGCGACAGAGTCGACCCTCCTATACCACCAGATCTCCTCCCGCAGGACCGGCTCGGCAACCGGCCGAGAGACGCAACTTCACCGTGGACGAGCGGTTCGCTCAAATTGGCGCAACATCTGGTTGCCACGCTCTACGGCTGCGTCAAGCGCCGCCTTGGCGGTCTTCTGTCCGGCGAGCGTCGCCTCGATCTCCTCGGCCCAGACATCACGCAGTTGCACCATGTTGCCGAGGCGCAGACCGCGCGAGTGCTCCGTCGGCTCCTTGTTGCTGAGCTCCTGCAAAGGCACTTCGAGGATCGGGTTCTTGTCGTAGAAGCCAGACGCCTTCGTTGTCTCGTAGGCGGCCTTGGTGATCGGCAAATAGCCTGTCTCCTGATGCAAGCGCACCTGGCGATCCGTGTCGGACAGGAACGTGAAGAACTTGGCCACGCCCTTGTACTCCTCGGGCTTCTTGCCGCCCATCACCCACAGCGACGCGCCACCGATGATCGAGTTCTGCGGCGCATCCTTCACGTCCGGGTAGTACGGCATCGGAGCTGCCGTGAAATCGAACTTCGCATTCGCTCTCACGTCGCCATAGAAGGCCGAGGAATTCAGGAAGATCGGGCATTCTCGAGAGGTAAAGCGACCCGAACCTCTGAAGTCGCGGCCGGAATAGTCAAAGGTCTTGTCCTTCTGCAGGTTCACCAGAGTCTCTAAGTGCCTGACATGCAGGGGTGAGTTGAACTTCAGCTGTGTGTCGAGACCATCGAGCCCATTTGCCTTGGTGGCCAGCGGGATGTTGTGCCAGGCGGAGAACTGCTCGAGCATCGCCCAGGTGATAAAGGCAGTGGAGAAGCCGCAACTTTGGTGGCCTGCAGCCTGTAGCTTCCTGGCCGCATCGAAGGTCTCCGGCCACGTCTTTGGAATCTCGGAAATATTAGCGCTCTTCAGAGCGTCCCGGTTCACCCACATCACCATGGAGGATGAGTTGAAGGGAAACGAAAGCATCTCGCCCCTGCTCGTCGAGTAGTAGCCGGTGATCGCGGGAAGATAGGCTCTCGGATCGAACGTCTCACCCGTTTCCGCCATCAGCTGATATACCGGCTTCACCGCACCGGGCGCAGCCATCATGGTGGCGGTGCCGACCTCGAACACCTGCAGGATATGGGCGCCGCCGCCCGCACGGAACGCTGCGATGCCGGCATCCAGCGTCTCCGCATAGGTGCCCTTGAAGGTAGGCGCGACCTTGTACTCGCTCTGGCTCGCATTGAACTCCTGGGCGAGCCTGTTCACGACCTCGTTGTTGACGCCGGTCATGGCGTGCCACCACTGGATCTCGGTCTGGGCAAGCGATGATGTCGAGCCAAGGCTCAGCATCAGGGTGGCAAGAACAACCGTCTTTTTCACTGATAGCCCTGCGGGACCGATGGAAGCTTGGCGGCGCGCCCTAGGCCGCGCAGGTATCGCCTTCCAGCCGAGCCTGATCGAGCGCGAGCGGCCTGCGGCGTTGGTATCCATGACGGTACCCAGCTTGTGGTCCATAGAGCGTTCCATCGCTGGTCCAGTCGACCTGCCGAAAATCCTACACCCGAAGCTTCAGCCGAGGAAGACGCAAGCTGATCGACAGCTGCAGCCGCGCGGCGTCATCAGCTTGGCTGAGCCGCATGGTCAATGCGGAGGCTGTTTCATGGAGCTGCAAAACTGTAAGCATTGCACGGGAGGCGCTAGCGAAGGCTCTGTTTTCGAATCAGGACGGGGACGGAGGGAGCGTGTCGAGCAGGGCTCGAGCCACTTGGAGATCCCGGGTACTAAACCCTTCGCTGAACCAGCTATAGATCGGCGCCAATAGACCATGTGCCTCTGCTCTGCGGCCTTGATCCCGCCAAAGCCTGGCCAGGTCGCAGGCGGCCCTCAACTCCCACATACGAGCGTTCTGTTCACGTGCAATCTCCAGAGCCTTGCCGTAGCTGCCTTCGGCCTCATCCATTCGCTGCATGAGCAAGAGCAGCTCAGCTCGTATTCTGTAGACCTCCGCGTCGAAGAACCGGCTGCCCGTCTCATCTGCCCAGCCTGAAATCCCGTCCAGGACCCGCAGCCCCTCTCCCGGTGCCCCTTGCCGGCCATACGCCCGCGCCAACACAGCATCGTGCAGCGACCGCGCAAAGCCCGGCTGCGGATGTTGTCGCTTGTATTTCATCTGCTCCGCATCACAGTGCAGAGCCACCGCAACGAGCCGCTCGCGCCGGGCAACCGCCTCCAGAATGCCAGTGACGCCCCACTCTGTGGCAAGGGCAACGGTTTCTTCGTTTGATCGTTGAACACCCTCCCAGTCATCCATCAGCTCCGACAGATGGCCTATAATGTAGACGCTATGAACCAAGCTGAGGTGGTGCCCACGTTGGCGACCGAGTGTAATGGCATCAGCCGCTGCCTGCCTTGCCCGATCTGGGTAGCCCAGAACCCAGAGCGCGCAAGCACCGTAAAAAAGCAGTTGTGAGCCTGGGTCGTCGAGGTGCTCAGCAGTCACTTCGGGCCAAGGGCTCTCCTGATACAGGCTCATCCCTCGCACGAAGTGCTCCCGCGCCGCCTCAAACTTCCCGAGCTTGTAGCGGACGTGCATGAGGGTCTTATGGCCGTCCACCAGGAGAATGCGATCGTTTAGCGCCTCGCCCCAGGTTAGGAGTTCAAGGCCAAGCCTCTCAGCGGTGCTCAATTCCGCGTTCACCACGTGGAACGCGAAAAGACCCGCTAGAACCGGGTGCAGCAGACTATCATCCCCGGTCTCTGCGCAGAGATCTCGTGCTCGGTAGAGCGCCTTTGCAACCTCTGCCGCTCCCCAGCCCTTTGCACTGACAGCAGAGTTCCCAAAGCGCGCCTGCAGGCGCAGCTCATTCTGTTCACGCTGCTTCCGGTCAGGGATCAAGCCCACCATCTCGAGGCCGCGGGTGCAATGGGCGATCGCCTCCTGATGAGCCTGTCGGCTCGCTGCGGCGTCCGCCGCCAGCTGCCAGTACGTGACTGCCCTTTCTGCAAGGCGTGCTTCGCTCAGGTGATGAGCAATGACCTCCGGCTGCCGGGCGGGCACATCGGAGGCATCCGCCTCAAGAACGTCCACGATCCGAGCGTGGAGTTCTTGCCGCCGGCTTTTGAGGAGGCTTTCATAGGCAGCATCCCGCACGAGTGCATGCTTGAACGTGTATGTCGCCTCAGGTGGGGCACCACGTTTGAACACAAGTTCAGACGAGACAAGCTGTTGGAGTGCCGCCAGAAGTTCGGGCTCACTCTGTGTGCTGATGGCAGCGAGCATTCCGTAGCTGAACTCGCGACCGATCACAGCCGCTTGTTGGGCGGCCGTCTTGGCCGCCGGGAGACGATCCAGGCGCGCCATGAGGCTGTCGTGGAGTGTGGCCGGGATGACGAACGGCAGTGAGCTACGACCTGCTGGACCTCTGGCCCCCTCTGCCCGGAACCCGCTCTCCAACACGGCTTTGGTGAACTCTTCGACAAAGAGCGGTACGCCCTCAGTCTTCTCGAGGATTTGCTTCAACACCTCGTCGGACAGCTCCGCCTCCCTTGCGATCCCTTTGACAAGTTCGGTGGTCTGTCGGCGAGCCAAGCGGTTGAGCGGGATGAGTGTCACGTGAGGGCGCCCTTGCCACCTCACGCCAAACTCTGGTCGGAAGGTCATGAGCAGTAGGATGCGCTCAGAGGCAGCGTGATCGATGAGCTGATCCAGCAGCTCCAAAGTTGTTGGATCGGCCCAGTGTACGTCTTCAACCACAATCAGCAGCGGGTGCCGCTGAGCCTGACCTATGAGGTATTGGATCAGCACCTTGATAGTGAGCTCCTTCTGTTGTTCAGGATCGTGAGATGATGGTGGATATCGCGTGCTTGTTGGGACGGATAGCATTGTGGCTAACAGCGGCGCAAAAGCCACTCCATCGTCGATTGCTTGAGCTAGAAGAGCCTCTAGCTTCACCAGCCGTTCTTCGAGTGTGTCTTCAGACTGGAAACCGGCATCCCGTTCAATCTGCTCGATGAAGGGATGCAGAGGCGAATTGGCGAAGAAAGGGGAGCATTGGTACTGCACCTGAGCGCGCGTCTGGGACTGCACGTGGTCGAGCAGCGCTCGTACGAGTCGCGACTTGCCGATGCCGGCCTCGCCCGACAGCAGCACCGCCTTACCCTCTCGGTCGCTGGCCTGCTCCCAGCAGCGTGCGAGGATGCCAAACTCCTCCGCTCTCCCGATCAGGGGCGTGGCACCCATGCCGCGGGCCTCAAAGCGGCTCTCGACCGCACGGATCCCCAGTACACGCCAGGCTGAGATTGGCGCGGCAAAGCCCTTGAGGTCCTGAGATCCGAGATCCGCAATGTTGAACTCGCTTCCAAGGAGCCGCCGGGTTGATGGCGCAATCACCACCCCATCGGGTGGCGCAAGGGTCTGCAGCCGTGCTGCGAGGTTTGGTGTCTCCCCCGCGACACTCTGCTCTTGAGCAGATCCTGCCCCGATCAGGTCCCCGACGATTACCAGGCCCGTCGCTATGCCAACACGAGCGTGCAGCGGGTTCAAGCCGGCCGGGAGTGCAATGCGGGTGACCCCTTCAACAAGGGCCAACCCCGCGCGAACTGCGCGGCTGGCCTCATCCTCGTGGGCCTGCGGGTAGCCGAAATAGGCAAGCACCCCATCGCCCATATACTTCGCGAGGAAGCCATCGAACCGGGCGATGGTACCGGCGCAGGCTTGCTGGAAGGCAGCGAGAATGCCTCGATACTCTTCAGGATCGAGGTGACGAGATAGCTCGGTTGACCCAACCAAGTCGCAGAACAGGATGGTGAGCTGGCGCCGCTCTGCGTCGGGCCGTTGAGGAAGATTGGATGGATTGGGCGGCGCTGATGTTGGCCCAGGGTCGACGGGGAAGCCATCTGAGCGGTCGGCCACATTGTTCAGTTCGGCGATAGCATCGAGCAGCTTACGGCGATGTCCCACCGAGACTATGCTAAGGTCCTTGAGGTCCTCACTCGTCAGCCGCGGCACAAGTTCAACATCGATGTCGTTGTCACGGAACGCAGCCTCGTATTGCTCCAGGCCCAGGCTCCGTAGCCAAGCCGCAACCTCCACGTTCGCCTCCGCTCGGGCGTCCCGCCTCCGGCACCGGCCTCAGCTTACCGCAAATTGAGACGGAATGCGCTATGGAGCGTCTTTCAAGCGACTCCTTCACGACAGGTGGTAGGTGTCGGCCCGGCTGGATACAGCATTCGAGGACACTGCTCAGGGCTCTCATCGGATGGATGGCACACGGCGTGACAGGTCCTCCAGCAGCGCCTTCGCCCGTTGCAGATCGATGACGTCGAACCCCTCGGTGAACCAGCCATGGATGGGCGCCAAGAGGTCATGGGCGTGTGCCTGCCGCCCTTGATCCCGCAGCATCCGCGCCAGATCGCAGGCGGCCCGGAGCGCCCACAACCATGCCCCTTGCCCCCGGGCGACCTCCAAGGCCTTGCGATAGCTGAATTCGGCCTTGTCCCTGCGCTGCATGCGCAGGAGCAGTCCAGCGCGGAGGCGGTGCAACTCGGCATCGAAGAACTGACTGCCCGTTTCCTCGGCCCAGGCCAAGGATTCCTCGATGACCTGCAAACCCTCCTCGGGCGCACCCCGACGACCGTAGGCCCGTGCCAGCACGCCGTCGTGCAACGAGCGCGCGAACCCCGGCTGCGGATGCTGGCGCTTGAACTCCATCTGCTCCGGATCGTCGTGCACGGCCACCGCCACGAGGCGCTCGCGTAAGCTCACCTGGTGCCGCAATCCGGAGAGGCCCCACTCCGTGGCAAGGGCCATGGTCGTCTCGTTGGCCTTTCTGACGCCGTCCCAGTCGTCCATCAACTCAGCCAGGTGCCCCGACAGGTGGACCGCATGGGCGGTGCTCAGGTGGTGCCCGCCGCGGTGACCGAGCGCAATGGCAGCGGCCACCGCGCGCCGGGCACGGTCCGGGTAGCCCCGGACCCACAGCACGCATCCGCCGATCACCAGCAGGTGCGGTCCTGGATCGTCAAACTGCTCGAGCAGGGCCGCGGGCCAGGGATCCTCCTCATAGAGGCGCATCCCTCGCTCGAAATGCTCCTGCGCCGCCACGAACTTCCCGAGCTTGTAGCGCGCGTTCAGCAGTGTCTTGTGGCCATCGACCTGGAGAACACGATCATTCCGGGTATCACCCAGCGCCAGGAGCTCGACACCAAGTTTCTCGGCCGTGCGCAGATCTGCCTTGTTCACATGGAAGAGGAAGAGCCCGACCAGGATGGGGTGCATCAGCCGCTCGTCGCCCAACTCCGTGCAGAGACCCCGCGCCCGGTACAGCGCCCTCCCGACCTCTGGCGCTGAATAGCCGTTGGCGCTGGTGGCGGAGTTTCCCAGGCGCACCTGCAACCGCAGTTCGTGCCGGTCGCGCAGTCCGGGGTCGGAAATAAGGCTGACCATCTCAAGTCCCCGCAGGCAGTGCGCGATCGCCTCCTGATGAGCCTGCCGGCGCGCGGCATGATCCGCGGCACGCTGCCAGTAGGAGACCGCCCGTTCCGGCAGGCGCGCCTCGCTCAGGTGGTGGGCGACGAGTTCGGGCTGGCGGGCAACCACATCGGGGTAGCCTCGTTCGAGCACCTCTGCGATCCTCGCATGCAGGTTCTGCCGGCGGCTCTTGAGCAGGCTCCCATAGGCGGCGTCGCGCACCAGCGCGTGCTTGAAGGTGTAGGTCGCGCCGGAGCGTGTGCCGCGCGTGGAAACCAGCCCGGCTGAGACGAGCTGCCGAAGCGCAGCCTGCAACCCGGGTTCGCCCTGTGGGTCAATGCCGGCCAGCATGTCATAGCTGAACTCCCGACCGATCACGGAGGCCTGCTGGGCCACAGCCTTCACGGCCGGGACCCGATCAAGGCGTGCCATGAGGCTGTTGTGCAGCGTGGCCGGAACGGCGCCGGACTCGCGCTCCAGCACGGCCTTGGTCAGTTCCTCGACGAAGAGCGGCACGCCGTCAGTCCGCTCAAGGATCTGGCGGATCACGTCCGGGGGCAGTTCCGCATGGCCTGCAATCGCTCCAGCGAGTTCGGCAGTCTCGCGCTGCGACAGGCCAGCCAGCGGGAGCAACGTGACGTCCGGCCGCGCGCGCCACCCGGGCGAGAACTCTGGCCGGGCGGTGATCAGCACCAGGACGCGCTCGGACCTCACACAGTCGACCAGTCGGTCCAACACCTCACGAGTCGTTGGGTCGGCCCAGTGGACATCCTCGATCAGCAGGAGGAGTGGCCGCCTTCGGGCGAGACCAAGCAGATACCCGATCAGCGCCTCGATTGTCAGTTCCCGCTGCTGTCCTGGATCGTACGGGGATGGACCGTATCGATCGCCAACGGGGAGCGAGAGCATCCCGGCGAACACAGGCGCGATGGCCAGGATTTCATCCGTCGCCCGGGCCAGGAGGGTCTCCAGCTTCACCAGTCGCGCGCCAGGCGGATCGTCCAGCCGGAACCCGGCATCCCGTTCGATCCGCTCCACGAACGGATGCAGGGGAGAATTGCTGAAGAAGGGTGAGCACTGGCACTGCACATCGGCGTGCGGCTCTGATCGCAAGCGGTCGCGGAACTCGCGCGCGACCCGCGATTTGCCGATCCCGGCTTCGCCGGACAGCCACGCCACCTGCCCGCCTCCACCCCTGGCCTGTTGCCATCTCTGTGCCAGGAGCCGCAGTTCCTCACTTCGCCCGATCAAGGGCGTGTCCCCGGTCCCATGGGCCTCAAAGCGGCTCTCGACGGCGCTGGTGCCGAGCACCTGCCAAGCCGCGACGGGGGCAGCAAAACCCTTCAGATTCTGGGGACCGAGGTCGCTGAGGTTGAATTCGTTACCGAGCAACCGCTTGGTCGCTGGCGCAATCACCACTGCGCCCGGCGGCGCAAGGCTCTGGAGCCGCGCCGCAAGGTTCGGAGTGTCGCCCACGACACTGCGTTCCTGGGACGAACCCGCGCCGACCAGGTCGCCTACCACCACCAGGCCCGTGGCGATCCCGACCCGGGCGCGCAGCGGATCCACGCCGGACAGAACCGGAACGCGCGCCACCACCTCCGTCAGGGCCAGCCCGGCCCTGACAGCCCTGACGGCATCATCCTCGTGAGCCTGCGGATAGCCGAAATACGCGAGCACGCCGTCGCCCATGTACTTCGCCACGAAGCCGCCGAACTCGGTGACCGTTCTGGCGCAGGCTTCATGATAGGCGCTGAGGATTGGGCGGTACTCTTCGGGATCGAGAGCGTTTGCGAGGGCTGTCGATCCGACGAGATCGCAGAACATCACCGTCAGTTGCCGCCGCTCCGCTTCTGCGCCGGTGTTGGCGGAATGGGCTGGCGAGCCATCGAGGCGTGCAAGGGCGTCCAGGAGCTTGCGGCGATGGCCGACGGCATGAACGCCGAGTTCCTTCAGATCATCGGAGGTGAGCCGCGGCAGGGTGTCGGCATCCACGGCATTGTCGCGGAAGGCCTGTTCATACTGCGCCAGTCCAAGGCTTCGTAGCCACTGTGCGACATCCACGTCCTGTCTCCTGCCGAGAGGCCGCAGCTTGCCAAGAGGGTACACCGAGGCCGCTCATCCATCGAGCGACATCTGAGGAGCCCATCCCTGACGAAAGGCATAATGCTGAAGCGGCCAGAGGTAGGGCTCGGCAGGCCATGCTCGACTTCTCTTTACACAAGCCCACCACGGAACGTCTCTTGCGGGTCAGGTGGCGAAATTTGCGGACTTTCCGGAATGTCCGGTTCTCCGAGGAAAGCTGCACTTGAACTCAGGTCGCACGAGGTGACAGCATTTGCTGCAGTCGGATCAGGTAAGTCAGGATTGGATAATTTGGCTGACATGCAGGAGCTAGACGATTCCCCAAGCCCGATAGCGGCGTCGGCCGGTCAACTCTCTTGGCAACGCACCGCCCAACTGCAGGAGCATCAGGTCCACAGCCTTGGGTGTCACTTTGAGCAGTTTCGCGCCCAGCGGCACCGTCACCAGAGGGCGCGACAGGAATAGGTTCACGAGCCCAGGCAGACTGGAATTGCTGCGGCATTTATCGGCCACACGGTTCATGAGCTGTTGAGCGAGGATCAGCCTCTCCAGATCCTTGTTCGCGATCTCAACGGCCTCTTCGAGCACCTGGCAGAAACCCTGCAGCTTTTCGAGGGTCCCTTCCCTGCCCTGCGGCCGGAATTTCGATTGCTTAAACCCAGCGGCCAGAGGCAGGAGGTGGCTTGTCAGTCCTCGAGCCCGGAGGATCGACGCGGCCATGATCAGTCCGAGCCACGGCTGCCGGGTGTAGAGGTTCAGATCGAGCCAGGCGTCCCAGGCGACGGCGGCCGCGGCGACGGCCGGCCAGTGGGAAACCCGCTTTACCACATCAAGCCAGGCATCTTCATTCTCGGCCTCGTCCTGATCCGGATCGTAGACGAGATGGGATCGGCTCTTAGGCAGCGGAGTCTCTCCGGCCAGAACCTTGTCCGTCCGATCGAGAAGCGCGTCGATTTCCGCAAAATGCGCTTCCCACGGATCGGCATCGTTGGCGAAGGCTGGATAGGCCTCCTCATCGTCCGGATCGATCTTCCTTTTGCCCTTGGCCTTCGGCTCATCGGCTTTCACCGGTCCAATCCCACGCAGAGCCGCCAAGCCGTCGTAGGAAATCGGCCAGGGCGCCTTCCTAACCATTGCAGTCCGTCGCGCCCTTAAGGCTGAAGCAGCCCGCGTGAGCTCGTGGGTTGGGCTCCGCACGTCCATGCCAGCGTCATGCAGCACCAGATCGCCGATATCGACCAAGTAGCCATCTAGGATCAGGGCGCGGACCGCCTCGTTCATGTCGCACCGGGATTGCCAGCCGGCGGCTAACCCGGATGCCTCAAGGCGAGCGTCGAAGGATTTAACTTCGAGCGCGATCTTCTCCAGCCGGCCGACGATTTTCTCCCACGGAATTTCCGGGAGTGGAAAGACCTTTCCCGTCTCCTCGTCGGGAATTGAGAACCGCAGCCCGAAATGCGCGTTCGACACGATTTATCCCTTGCCTAACCCGTTGATTTATCGGCTAGCATGACGATTAGGACAAAGGAATGAAAGCTTTATTACGGTCTGCCGTTAGACGCTGAAGCGACCTGTTTTGCCCTCTTTGAGCCTCTCCTGCCGCCCCAAGGGTCCAGACAGGCCGAAATCCGCATTTTGAGGCCTTGGAAGGCCTCCCGTAGGCCATTCTCCCTACGGGGAGGGCGTTAGAAATGCAGGTTATGTTATAGCTCCGGAGCCCTCTAACCACGCGAAGAAACGATCAGTTGAATACAACGCCTACGTTGTCCAGGGGATAATTGACATCAATGGCGCCCTCTCCTCTTACTCCTCCAGTAAGGTTGGTGAACACCCACTAATGCCCAGATCAGTTCCACAATTCTGATAAATTAGCGCATTGTGCAATGATGGATTGACGTTTGAGAACAGGCGTAACGCAAAAGGGGCAGAACCTATGTCCTGCCCCACAGCATCACTGCTTGTTGGCTTTGTAGGCTGCGTAGAGTTCGTCCAGCATTGAGAAGACGAATGAACCAAACTCCGGCTCGATACTCTTATCTATCTGCAGGGTGTACTTCGTCTCTGTATCATTGACTCTTGCGAGACGACGCCCATCCGGAGCTTTCCAGAAGCTGGACTCTGAGGCCAAATTCTGCGGAGCCGCACGCTCCTTCTTTGACAGCTTCGCAAAGAGTGTCAGGAATCTCTCGTCGGATTCGAGCTTCACAAAGTCTGGTTTCTTGATGATTTCACGGGCTCGGTCGACGCTATTAGCTCCCAGAATAAGTTCAAGGAAGTCCAACCACCTAGGTCTTCCAATGCCTGGCGCCCGCCCGATTGCATCAATGATATCTACAGGGATCTTGCTTGCGATAGAGATGAGTGATGATAGATCACCCTTTCTGACGGAAAGAGCTGCCATAATCGTCGCGCGTGTGAATTTGCGCTCCTCTAGTGTCGCCGCAAACCGTGCTCGCTCGATGTAGGAAAGATCTAGACGCTCGTTGTTCTCCTGACCTTGGGCAATCACCAGATCTTCATCGCTCAGATCTTTGACGACGGCTCTGACTTTGATGCCCAGGGCTGCCGCGGCAGCAACACGGCGATGACCAAATGCGATCTGGTACCGCCCCGCGATCCCTGGATGAGGTCGCACAAGGATGGGGACAATTTGCCCCTGACTCTTGATCTGCTCTTTCAGACTAGTCAAGGCGTCATCGGATTCGTCCATTCGGTCAGATACAAAGGATCTGTCGATTTTGTCAGTTTCGATCTCGACGATGGTTTGGCCGGACTCGATCTGAGCTTTGAGAGCTGAAATCTCAGCCTCTGATTGCCCTTTCATGTTCTCAAGGGCAGCTCCCATCGCTCCTACAGGAGCGCGGCCTTCAGTCATCATAGCAGCGAACCTGGAACGCTTCTCGTCAACGTTCGGCTGCGGTTGCTTTGGCATCTGGACAACCGTCTTCGGGCTTTCCACCTCGTCGGTTTGTTCCAAGTTGGCTTTCAAAATTGCCTGCAAGTCGCGTGCCATTAGACCCTCCCCCAGGCCTGCTTGATAAGTGCCTCAATCTCGCTATTCACATTGTTCATCGCATCGATTGCGCGGTCGAACGTGGATTTTGTGAACTGCTCCCGTGACACCTCATAGATGGTCTGCTTTGTCAGACCGGCGTCCGAAATCGCGGTGCTTTTCACCATAGCATTCAACAGAACGTGCTGTCCGAACATCGTACGCATGAAGTCGACCATTTGGCTCTGAGGTCCGTCGCCCGGCTCGAATCGAGTGATCAGGTAGCGCGTAAAATCGTACTTCATGCTGCCGCCATTTTCCCGGACGACGCGAAGCATTTCAGAAGCCATCGTGAGGAACTGGCACATCGACATGACGTCGAGCATTTGGGGATGAACAGTGACGACCATCGACGTGGAGGCGCTAAGCGCCGCAAGCGTGAGGAACCCAAGTTGCGGTGGGCAATCGATTACGACGACGTCATAATTCTCCTCAACGGCCTTGAGGCTCATGCCGATGCGCTTGAAGAAGGGCGTTGATGGATTCTGCCGGTCCATTAGCGCCTTAGGCGTCTCGTGCTCGAACTCCATGAGTTCAAGATTAGCCGGGATGATATCGAGGCCAGGGAAGTAGGTTTTCCGGATGATCTCCTCCGGATGTCGCTGTTCTCCATCGTAGCGGATCGATCCGTAAAGGGTATGGTTTGGATCAACATCGAATTCTGGCTGAATGCCATGGAGTGCCGAGAGGCTTGCCTGAGGGTCGAGATCGACAGCCAGAACCCGATATCCTTGCAGGGCAAGATATTGAGCAAGATGAGCAGAGGTGGTGGTCTTTCCGCTTCCACCCTTGAAATTTACGCAGGAAATGACCTGCAGATGTTCGCTTCCAGTTCGGTGCTTCATATAGCGCCGGTCGGACTTGCCCGTTTCATCAAGATACTGCCGAAGTGCATGGAGATCTTCCAAGCTATACTGCCTTCTGCCATTCGGCAGCATTTCGGCTTGGGGCCCCTTCCCTTCCAGGGAGAGCTGACGCAGGTAGGCATCGGCGACACCGAGGATCTTGGCAGCCTCACCAGATGTGAACTTGCGAAGAGTTTTGCGAGCGAGCGGTGGATAGAGAGCAAGGCGTTGGGATTGAAGTTGTTTGGAGAGATCCCTTGCATGAATGCCAATCAGTTCATCCACCCACTGGTTCTCGTTTACGGGTACCTCAGTTTTCTGTTGCGCCAGAGCCATGGCATTCCTCACGGATACGGAAACGGGCCAAAAAAATGGCTGTTTCCGTAGTTGGCCCTTAAATCCTTTATGATTTGTTAACATTCCCGGTCTGGATATGAATTTTTAGTGGTGCGTCATTCTTTGTAAGCGTTGTGTGCGAATAGGCAGTTTGTAGCTGCAAACTAGAAATCTCCGACCAGTCGGGAGGGTCGCAACCTAAGCTCACCCCAAGCCGCCAACAGATGAAACCTCTTTAGCGGACTGGATATCGGTCATCCGGCGAGTATCGCAACATTGTTGCTCTTCGACTAGTAGAGTTCGTGGAGGAAATGGCACTTGGTTTGCAGCTATGAACCAGTGAGTGTCCGATCTATCCGAGAGCAGTTGGAGACCACCCTCCCCCCTTAGTCGACGCATGATCGGCGATCCCTCTTGCCAGTTTGCAGCTACAAACTCGAAAATGCGCTGGGCCCAAGCTGTCCGGGCTCTTTGGAGTGCCGCCCCCTCATTGCGGCATTGCAGGCGAGTACCGTCCACTTTACTGGATCTCATTTGCCACCAACAACCTCCGAAAAGTGCTGCCGAAATCCTAATCTTCGGAATCATCCGCAATCGAGGTGAGCAACTTCAGGACCTATGATCAGTCCGCAGTCCAATTTGCGGCCGCAAAGCTAGTGGATCCTACGGCAGGCGGTCTTCAACTCATCAGAAGCTCGGGGCGTGTCGAGATCAAACCGTGATGTGCCCTCGCCTCTGTACCTGGTTTGCAGCTGCAAACTTGGCTCCCTTTCGATTGAGGCTTGAAATAAAAGGATACACTTCTCACCTGACAGCCTTGCTTCGAGCATGCTCCTGCGCCTCGTAGTAGCCAGCTGCCTAGCCGATCGTATTCACCTGCGCTGGTTGCGATGACCTGACTTGCGGCTTGGGCGAGCCAATCCGTTGCGTCTTTTTCAGCGCGGCGAGGTTTGGAACGTCGGAACGCGTTGGCGGAGAAGACATGGGGTGACCGGGGCGACAGCAGCCCCGTCGCTCAGGGCGAGGCCGCCCGGGGCTGGGGTGCCAGAGCGCTCGCAAGGCGGCGGAAGAGGTCGGCGTCCGGGCAACAGGAGGCAAAGGCCAGCCGGATGCGACTGGTGGTTTCCTGCACCCGCACGGCGATCTTGAGCAGGCGCAGCCGCAGCGTCACGAACTCCGCCCGGGCGAGATCGCGTGCCGCCGGGATGGCCTCCCGCACCGCCAGCATCAGCCAGTACGCGGCCGTGTGCAGCACGAGCCGAACCTGGTTGGCCACGGCCCGCCGGCACGAGGTCCGGTCGGAGGCGAGTTGCGCCTTGTGGAACTTGATCCAGTTCTCGGCCTGACCGCGGGCACAGTACAGGCTCTCATAGATGACGCGCGGGCTCGTCCCGATCAGGTTGGTGACGACAAAGCGGATGTCGAGCCCCAGGCGGGTGGCCACGATGCGGGCAACCGCGCGACGCTCGCACGACCAGCTCCTGGCCCGGTGCGTCGTCTCGGCAAAGCCACGGACGACGTCACGATCTTCTACCGCCCGTTGGGTGCGCACCGCATCGGCGACATCCTGCACCTTAGTTGTCAGCGGCCTCGTGCCAGCCAGACCGAAGATGTAGCTGATGCCGTTCTGCTCGCAGAAGTCCATGGCCTCGGGACGGGCATAGTGACTGTCGCCGCGGATCGTGATGTGGGTGAGCGGCCAGCGCGTGCGAATGCGGCGCACCAACCGGCGCAGGTGCGCCCGCACCTCCACGCCCGAGGGCGTCTTGCCCGGCCGCAGCACGATGGCGACGGGGCGGCCGGTGGCGCTGTCGTAGACATGGATCGGCAGAAAGCAGCGCTCATCATAATGGGCGTTGAACAGTGACAGCTGCTGATGCCCATGCACGACATCGCAGGTATCGTCGATATCCAGCACCACCCCGTCCGGCGCGGTGGCGTAGCTTTCCATCCACTGATCGATCAGAGCATAGGTCAACCGGATCGCATCGCGGATTGTCGGAGCGTTCTCCAGCCGGGAGAGGGTGGGCTGCGAGGCCAGATCCGCACCCGTCTCGGGCAAGTGCCCGCAGGCGAGCTTGAAGGCCGGATCCGTCCGCAGCGGGCCGAAGTCGTTGCAATCCTCATAGCCGCAGGCGATGGCGAAGATGCGGGCGCGGATCATGTCCGCCACAGCATGCCTGACGCGGGTTGGAGTGCGCCGGTCTGGAATGAAACCAGCGAGCCGCTCGGCGATCCCGAGCCGGCGCTCGGCCTGGGCGAGGAGCATGACGCCACCGTCCGACGACAGGCGCCCACCGTCGAAAGCAGCGGTGATCTTCTTGCGGGATACGGCTGGAAACGAGAACGTCGGGGTTGTATCGTCCGTCATGGCGGGTGTGGCACAGTGCAATCGGTGGCAGGGGTTGGTCTCAGCAACCAAATCCTACGCTGCTTCAAGCGCTTAAGCTACATCCGCCAGCCCTTTCTAGCCATCTCGTGCATAAGAACGGCTAGACCTCTACACGGCACAAACGCTTTCCTCGAGCGTTGGAGTATTTGACAACACCCCTTCGTGTTGGCATAAACTCCAACATGAAGGCCAAACTCCTGCTCCGTGAGCGCCACCAAACAGCAGATGACGCGTTCGTTGAGCTTCGGGTCTGGCGGGTTCCGAATTCGGTGCGCGGGTCGGAGCACGAGTACAAGTACGCGTTGGCCTATATCGTGAAGGGCATTTGCGTGCTCCGCTACGACAACGAAGCCGGGAAGGGCGATCACAAGCACGTCGGGTCGGTTGAGACCGGCTACCGCTTTACGACACCGGCCCAACTACTCGCCGACTTCTGGCGTGACGTCGATCAATGGAGGCCCGAATGACCACCGTGACCCTTTCTGTTGCTTCCCGCGAGGATGTGACCAGGCGCGCCCTTGCGGCCTTCGGGGGTGAGGCTCAGGGCGCGCACATCTCGTTCGCTTCCGTCGAACTCCTCTGGCAGACGCTGACGAAGAAGCGCTGGGAGATCCTCAAGATGATGACAGGGCAGGGTCCCTTGACGATCCGCGAGATCGCCCGCCGCCTCGAGCGTGATGTGAAGGCCGTGCACGGGGACGTCCATGCGCTTCTGGAGGCCGGCATCATCGACCGGACTGACGAGAAACTCGTCGTCTTTCCCTATGACGCGGTTCACGTCGACTTCATGCTAAAGGCCGCTTGAGCCCATTAGGAACCGACTACGCCGGGGCGATCGGGACTTGCGGAGATCGGCCGGCGTCGGGGTCGGGAGATCGCGGCGGTCCAGCAGGCGAAACCGGGAGAGACCGACGATCACGCTCCGCCAATTGAGCCGATAGGAAAGCCCTCCAGAAGAGTGAAGGGGGCAACAATTATACGTTGGCCGCGCACCTTGGCCGCATGCGCGATAAATTCCGTCGCAGTATAGGCTGACCGAAGTGGCTGATGCAGTTGGACGGTGTATTGGAGGAGATCAGCGATCGCCCTGAGCCACTGACGGGAGCGCAAGTCCGTGCTTCTTCGCCAGATCAAGTTGCTTCTTCACTGACGAGGCTGACCATGTGAGGCCGCCGCGCGGCGTCCGTTCCCGCATGCGCTCGAGTTGCGCGCCGATGTCCCGCAGCGACCGATGTGGATCGGCCATGGCGATGCCGGCGATCAGCGTCATGAGCCGGTCCTCCGGGTTTTTGCGTGGGGCAGGGCGGAGGAGGGCAGGGTCCGCCATATGCTGCGACACGAGTTTGCCGACCGCACGCCGCAACCGCGCTACCGTCCACGCTTGACCGTTGTCATGCAAGACCCGGACAACATCTTCCCAAGGATGGTGCGGCCGCATCCGCTGAACCGTTGGCATCCATTGGTCGGCACCGACAATCAACTCGTCGAGGTAGACCTTCTCACGGGCGAGGGCGATCTTGCGGATGGCCTCCGGCCTGCGTTCGCGCATGCCCGGATTGCCTGGCTTCTTGCCTCGCGCCTTGGCGGCCATGATGCCAGCTCGTGTTCGCTCTGAGATCAGCGAGCGCTCGAGCTGCGCAACGGCGCCGAGAACCTGCAAGGAAAAAATACCTTGCGGGGTCGAGGTGTCGATGGGGTCGCGCAGGGACCGGAAATGTGCCTTCCTGGCCTCCAAGGTTTCAATGACCTCGAGAAGGTGGCTCACCGAGCGCGCCAGTCGATCAAGCCGCACCACAACCAAAACCTCATCTGCCTTGATCTCACGGAGGAGCCGCAACAGCACCGGCCGAGCTCGACTTGCCCCGGAGCCATGCTCCTGGTGGATCTCGGCACAGCCAACAGCACGCAGTTCATCGAGTTGGGCATCGTGCGCCTGATCCTCAGTAGACACACGGGCGTAGCCAATGAGGCGCTTCTTGATAGGGGAGGGGGCCATCGACAAGGTTCCGACCTTGATTATAGGCCTTTTGTACACTTTTGCTTGTTATGAGCAACTGATCGTTTGCAAACGTCCTTCGAGCCATTTTGTTAACCAGCTAAGGAAGGAAGGACTTCCCACAAGTTGGCTAAACTGGCTTAAAATAAGGGCTTTTGACGCCTTCCTGCTGCTCTGACAGCCCGCGCGGGCGTTCTGGCCGAGGTTCATCCAGGCACCATTCGGTTCGTAGCGTGGAAGCCACTCCTGCAACGGCAGGTTGCCCTCTACCACACCGTAGTGAGCGCTGAGTTTTTTACCTCCACCCCGCTCATGCCCAAGCTTTGCCAGTAACTTAGCCGCTCCGACTGTCATCGGCCCCACTTCTTTGCCGGACCTGGTGCGCTGGTTCCGCTCGCATCCTCCGGGAGCGGAGCCGCGCCTCTCTGTCGCCTTACTGCCATGCTTCACGGGCGACAGATCCATCCGAAACGGAGGCCACAGCTTGTTCGAGGATGTTGGGAGCACACGCATCGATCTGGCCTGTCCCAAGTGCCAGCAGTTGTTCAAGGTCCGGCTCCGGAAGCTGCAGTTCGGTGCCGATCTTGTCTGTCGGTTGTGCCGGCACGAATTCGCCGCCAAGGAGATCGCCGATCGCCCCGAGGTTCATGAGGCGCTGGCTCGCATGCACCAGATCATAAAGCCCCGCGTGCGGCCGATGGAGCCTCGCGGCAATACGGGCAGCACCCAGGACCCGCCTGGCAGGATTGCGGGTCGCCATAGCGGCTACACAAGGAAGCCCGCCCAGCACCAGAATAAGGTGTCGGATGACGGCGGGGATGCGGTCGACGGCTGCCGCACAACATCCAGCCCTCCGGCCCTCAGGGTCTCGTGACGAGCTCGATCAGCACGGGCCAGTGGTCGGAGATACCGCTGCCCGCATCAAAATCGTAGCGGCGCGGCGACACGAAGCCCTGATCGTTCGTTTCGACCTGCTGGGCTGAGACAACGGCCGTCCGGAAACTTCCCAGATTGGCGAACCAGCCCACCGGGCTCGGTCTCTCCGTCAGCAGGCTGTCGGAGACCAGGAAGAAATCGAGAAACGACCAGGTGAACCAGGAGCGGTTGCCAGGCCGCGCGTTGCGGAACTTGTTGGAGCCGGGCTCGTCGCAGCCGGTCCTGACCTCGGGCGGGACGGTCCAGCGGCCCTCGGACAGGAGCCGCCCGAACAGGTCGCCCTGCGGCTCGTTGCAGGGAAAGTTGAAGTCCCCGCCTGCAACCGCGATGGCGTCTGCGGGCAGCGCCGCGCTAAGAGCGTTCAACGTCCGCATGGCACGCTCGCGGCATTCGATCGGATTGCCGCCGGACGGGAAGTGGACGGCATACAGGTGGAGCGCGCGGCCATCCGGCAGGGCGAGCGGGGCCGCCACGATGTCCCGCGTCGCCCGGCACAGGTCGCTGTCAGTCCCGAACTCCACCTTGTGGGCCGTGGGCGGGGAGGCGGAGGGCAGGCGCGAGAGGATGCCGACATCGATGCCACGGTCGAGGTCGGTGACCGTCGTGTCGAGTTCGATTTCTGTCGTGTAGCCCAGACCGGCCAGGAACTCGGTGTTCAGGCGCGCGAGAATGGCCGGGTTCTCGAGTTCCGGCAGGATGATGACGTCGGGCTGCGGACGCACTGCGCGGATCACGTCGGCGATGGCCTGGAGCTTGCGGCGGAGCTTGTCGTCCGTCCAGTCGATGTCGCGGCACTCCCGGGCAA
Organism: Microvirga ossetica; assembly: GCF_002741015.1. Classification (NCBI taxonomy): domain Bacteria; kingdom Pseudomonadati; phylum Pseudomonadota; class Alphaproteobacteria; order Hyphomicrobiales; family Methylobacteriaceae; genus Microvirga; species Microvirga ossetica. The sequence continues at coordinate 402,729 of NZ_CP016620.1, forward strand.
AGGCTGGAATGGGGGTGAACTGCCGGCAGTGTGCTTCGTGCCCCGGGCGCGCGTCCTTCACCGCCTTGGGCAGGAAGGTATCGTCAAAGGGATTGGCAGGATCATCGACTGTGTCGAAGAGGTTCTCGACGTTCCAGGACATCAGCGTGACGGTCCGGAACTCCTGACCCACTGACGCTGTTGCGGCGGCAGCCGCGATCACGACAAGCAGGGTTCGGGCGAGCCACACCATCGCAGTGTCCTCCGTGTCTGGAGCATCATGGCACAGGAGTGTGACACCCAAGTGGACGTGGAGCGGTCGAGGCATCGCGATGTCTGGCAGCCGCATGGGAGGGGAGGGCGTGTCAAATTTCGGAAGCGGACCTTTATACGGCCGAGCCTAAGAGCCGAGTTTGACCCGCGGTGGCCCTCCGCCAGTCCTCCACCGCTTTCACCGACAACCGAGCAGCGGTGCCCGCAGCGTTTGATGTCGGCATAACCATCTTTCAGTCCGGCCGGTCGGCTTACCCCTCAACGCATCAGGATTCAGCAGAGATGCACTCCTCGTGGGATCTCTGTCATGAGATGGATGTCAGGTCGAGCGTCGAAGGTGGACCTTCGTCTCCAATTGAACGGCCGCTCTCTCGCATCGCCCGGGCACATCTGGCGAGAAGCAAAGCAGGTCCGGGCAGCAGAAGGTAACAGATCGCCCCAATCCGAAGCGTCGTATCGATGCCGAACTCGATGCTTGTCAGCACGGCGACGCTGGCCGCGAGCACACCGGCTGCTCCGTTGATGCCCCAGAACCAAGGGGTTGGTTTCTTGTCGATCGCCGACACCAGCCGCATTCCGGTCGGAAACCCGAAGCCCATGAGGAAGCCGGCTGGCGAGAGAACCAGCACCGCCAGTCCGGCTCGGAGCAAGAGGCCTGCGCTCTCAAGCCGGAGCAGGATGTCGGGCAGCCAGAAAGGCAGGAGAAGGAGGTACAGACTGGTCAGAGCCGACCAGCTGACGAGCCTCGCGCTGCTGTCGAGTGGGGCACGCTCGGACACCAGGCTGCCGATGCCGGTCGACAGGATCAGGCTGAAGAGGACGACGCTGAGAGCATAAACCGGGTGGCCCAGAAACACGCTGATGCGCTGAAGCAGGCCAATCTCAACCATCATGAAGCCGATGCCAATTAGGCCGAAATAGAAGGTTCCGGCGCCGATCAGCCCGGATGGCCTCGAACTCACCATAGACCGCAGCGGAACGATGATCGTCGCTGCGACGAGAATGGCCGAGATGAGGATCAGCATGGCGAGTGTCAGGGTCGCGCTCAGATTGCCTCCATAGACGCCCACCCTCGAAGCCAGAGTGAAGACGTCCTGATCAAGCAGGCGACCGAGCCGCAACTGGTTGAAGAAGAACGGGCGTGCATCAGTCGGCGGGCTCAGGTCGAGGTAGGAGGCCTCGGTGGCCCGCGCGAGAGCGCTGCGATCGGGCGCCGCCACGATGCGCTCGAGCAGCGGCGAGGCGGCCGGTGCCTGCGGGCTCAGCAGGACGGAGAACGCGTAGGTGTGCGCAGCTTGCCGGAGCGCCGCCAAGGCTTGGGCCGACAGCGGCGAGCGCGACATGACCAAGGTCGCCACATTGTCTGACGCTGCCATGAAGAGGTGTCTCTTCGGGTCCGTCGCCCCAAGGGATTGGAGCGTTGCCACAGCCAGGCTCACCATGCGGCCGGTCTCGTTGACCTCGCCGGGGGCGTACCAACGGCTCACGGTGAAGACACCCGACGGCGTCAGGCGCTCGAGGAAGATCCGCCAGGCCTCGACCGTGTAGAGGCCGTTCTCCGACAGGGTGAAGGCGCCGGCGCCAGTGGCCGCCCAGGTGTCGATCAGGCTCATCTGGATGACGTCGAAGGAGCGTTCGGCGCGGGCGAACCAGCTTCTCGCCTCATCGACTTCGAAGGAGAGGCCGGGCTGCCGACCGATGGCGGTGTCGTTCGCGAAGCGCCGGGTCAACAGGTCGATGAAGATCGGGTTGATCTCGACGCCGACCACTTCTGAGACACCAAACACGCGCGCTGACAAGAGGTCCCGGCCGCCGCCGACGCCGATCACCGCCCCGGTCTGCAGGCCGGGAACTGCGTAGGCGAGGTTGGTGACGTCGTAGCGGAGGAAGGCCAACTCGTTCAGATCGCCGGAGAAGCGATAAACCGCGGTCCCGGCACCGCCGTCGATGTTCATCCAGCGCTGCTCGATCGGATCTGCGACAAAGCGTGGGGACGGCCCCCAGAGCGCCGGTCGCGTCCTCTCAGGCTGGCCGACCGTGATGCGCGAGAACGAGTTCCATTTCTCATAGGCGATCGTCGCCGGATGCTCGATCTGGTCCTTCACCACCGTCGGCCGGACGCCCTCGATCAAGCTGTTAGCGAAGGCGAGGATCGCAAGGCCTGCAAGCACAGGGCCGCGATACCGGAAAAGCCAGCCGGCCACAGACCGGCCCAGTGGCACATCCCCGAGATCCGCCCGCGCGAAGAACTGGCCGCCGGCGGCAATAAGGACCGCAATCCAGAGCACTGCCGAGGGACCACTGACCAGATTGAGCAGACCGAGGGCCCCTAGGCAGCCGAGAGCCGCGCCGAGCAGGTCGATCCCATAGACCACGCCGACGGGGAAGGGGCTGCGGGTCAGGGCTAGGCTGACGACGATGCCGGAGAAGAAGAACGGGAGAGACAAGGCAACGGCGAACTCAGTCCAGACGACGAGTGACATGACCGATGCGGGCAGGCTCGTGACAATGGTCAACTGCACCAGGAGTGCCAGGATCGTCGCGAGGGCGAAGCTGAGTGAGGCGGTGCTCAGGTGATAGGACAGCTGCCCCGGGCGGTACCGCTCGGGCCGGAGATAGACCCAGACCGCTCCGGCCGTGAGGCCGAACATCGCGACGCTGATGACGAAAAATGCCAGGTGATACCAGGATGTGACGGAGATGATCCGGGTTTCGACGATCTGCAGCATCAGGGTTGCTGCGGTGATCAGGCCGAGGCCTGTATAGAACGACAGTCGTTGCGCAATCTTCTGCAATCGTCGTCCCCGTATCTTGGCGGATCGATCGCGGCTCTTGCCATTCAGTCAGCCGAACGATCCCGGCAGGCTCATCGGCAGGAGATCCGACGCAGAAGGACTTTCCCACAAATCGCGAGCGCTGTCAGCTTGGCAGCAAAGCCGTCTGGCTTCGGTTGCTCATGCCGCTCGGAGATCGAAGCCGAGGTGCTGGATCGCGCCGACATATTGCCAGGTGGAATGTCGCCTTCTGGCAGATTTCGTTGAAAAAGTCGGCGCTCGGATTGGCTGAGGCAGCGACGTGGCTTTGTTTGCTGAAGTCAAAACCTCAATGAGCCGAGCCCTCTCGCTCCCCTTACGCCGCTTGTGTCACCCGAGGCTTTGATGGGACGACCAGTTTGGCGAGCTTTCTCAGATTCTGGGCGGTCGCTGCCAGCAGGAACTCATCCTGAGCACCGCACGGACCTCTCAGCCGCAGACGTCCCATCTTCAGGATCCGCTTGAGATGGGCAAACAGCATCTCGACGCGCTTGCGATCCTGCCGCGACTGCTCAAAGGCTGGCGTTCCGGCCAGCGCTCGGGCCCTACCCCGGACGTGCTCGTAGATGCTGCGCGGGATCTTGCGCGCTGGCGTGTTGGGACAGCACCGCTCCTTGAGGTGGCACGGACCACAGTCAAAGGTGCTGCCGAGATAGATGCGGGTGGTCCCCTCGTTCACGATCCGGCCGCTGGTCGTCAAGGTGTTGCCCTCGGGACAGGTGTAGGTGTCCGCGCCAGGGTCATAGCTGAAGTCCGCTCGTGAGAAGGTGCCATCCTGACGCGTGGACTTGTCGATGACCGGAACATGGGGTTCGATCCTCTGCTCCTCCACGAGCCAGTGCAGCATCTCGGCCGAGCCATACCCACTGTCGCCCGCCAGCCGGTCGGGCTTGAGGCCAAAGCGTTCAGCCGTGCGCTCCAGCATGGTACGGGCAGCCCCCACTTCGGCCTGCCGCACGGCCCGGGAAGCCTCCACATCGAAGCCTCCACATCCACGATCACGGCCGACTTGAGGTCGATGAGGTCGTTGTCCGCATAGGCAAAGAACGCCGTGCCACGCATCGCAACGGTCCACTGAGCCGCCAGATCGGAAGGCGAGGCGAACTTCGGCTCAATATCAGTCGCTGCACCCCAGGCGGCCTCGTCGAGGGTGGCGAGATACTCCCGCACCGCTCGCGGGGCAGCGGCAGTATGGTCCTGGGCTTGCCAGTCGGAGCCCGCCAGGGAGCGCTGCTTGTTGGCATCGGCTTGGATCAGGCTGGCATCGACCGCAAAGCCTTCACCACCCACCAGCCCCTCGTCCAGACAGCGTTGCGCCACCGCCTCGAACAGGTGTGACGGAAGAGGTCGCTCTCGCGAAAGCGGCCATGCCGGTTCTTGGAGTAGGTGGAGTGGTCCGGCACCTTGCCCTCCAGCCCGAGATGGCAGAACCATCGATAGGCCAGGTTCAGGTGCACCTCCTCGCACAGGCGCCGCTCGGATCGAATGCCGAGGCAGTAGCCGATCAGCAGCATGCGGATCATCAGCTCGGGATCGATGGAGGGGTGGCCTGTCGTGCTGTCGAAGCCGGCCAGATGCCGGCGCAACTCCGAGCAGTCGACGAAGTGGTCGATGGATCTCAGCAGGTGATCGGAAGGGACGTGGTCTTCGAGCAGGAACGCGTAGAACAGGCTCTCCTGCATCACGAGACGCTTGCCCATCATGGCCCGAGCCTCCTGCTGAGAATGCCTCTTCAGGAGAGCACGATCCGACGCCGTTCACGAGGAGTTTTTCAACGAAATCGGCACGAAGCGGACCAAAGCCGAACTTCAGCTTTCGATCCGGAAGCGGTCATTGTTGAGATATAAGTCTGAGGCTATCCTACGCGGCCGTATCTCCCTTATTCTCACCTATCCCAACAGTGTCCGCGGCTATTCTCGCCCGCCGGCGTGCGGCGGACAGCTGTGACACCATGTCGAGACCGCCGCTCACCTCAAGCTTACCGGTGAACAAGCGCAAGTATTTGCCGAGGTTCTTCAGCGCTTCCAGCTTCGAATGAGCCTTGATCTTGATAGCCCGCGGCACCCCGGGCTGTGTTGCGTTAATCTGCCAAGCCACAGGATGTAGCGGCAATTGCGCTTTGAAAGCACACTGCGGGTTGCGCTATCCGAGTTAATGCAACAGAGCCCCAGAGGGGACCGGCTCCGAATGTGTGATGGAACTGGGGCCCTGCGAAACGACGGACATCCGGGTTTTCCTAAGCTGACATAAAAAGACTCAACGGAAGCGTAAATTGTCACGACTGAGTTGATCGATTGAGGTGCAGCCCATAAGCTTCATATCGCGCACGAGCTCTGTGCGCATAAGCTCGAGAGCATGTTCTACGCCAGCCTGACCGGCAACTGCCAACGGGAACAGATAGTATCGACCGAGGCCCACGGCCTTAGCCCCTAGCGAAAGCGCCTTGAGGACGTGACTACCGCGCCGTACCCCGCCATCCATAATAACGTCGATGCGGTCGCCGACGGCATCAACGACTTCCGCAAGCTGTTCAAAGGCGGTGCGGGAACCATCAAGCTGCCGGCCCCCATGATTGGAAAGTACAATGCCGGTGCACCCGATCTCGACCGCCCGCTTTGCGTCTTCTACCGACATCACACCCTTGAGGCAGAACTGACCGTTCCATTCTTCGACCATCTGAGCGACATCCTGCCATGACAGCGATGGATCAAGCATGTCGGTAAAGTAGCGGCTAATCGACATGGCCCCACGGCCCATGTCCACATGACCGTCGAGTTGTGGCAGCTTGAACGGCTCGTGGGTTAAGTAATTGAACGCCCAGGCCGGGCGGATCGCGAACTGCGTGATACCGGCGAGATTGAGCTTGAACGGGATCGAAAAGCCGGTGCGCTTGTCACGCTCTCGGTTGCCACCTGTGATGCTGTCGACGGTCAGAATCATCACCTCGACACCAGCCTTTTGGGCCCGTGTCATCATCTCCCGGTTAAGGTCGCGATCTTTGTGGAAGTAGAATTGATAGACCTGAGGCGTAGAGCTGATCCGGCGCGCTTCCTCGAGGCTTGTTGTGCCCAGTGAAGACACGCCGAACATCGTACCAAAACGTGCGGCGGCCGCGGCGACGGCTCGTTCACCCTGGTGATGAAACAGCCGCTGGAGGGCGGTCGGCGAGCAATAAACCGGCATGGCCAGCTTCTGGCCCATGACCGTTACCGAAAGGTCGACCTCGGTGACACCACGCAGCACATTGGGGACGAGGTCGCAAGTGTCGAATGCGGCCGTGTTGCGATGGTAGGTGACTTCGTCATCGGCGGCGCCGTCAATGTAGTTGAAAATTGGACCGGGCAGGCGCTTTTTGGCCAATCGGCGGAAGTCATGAAAATTAAGGCAATGTTTCAGACGCACGACGCTTAACCTTTATTGCTTTGAACGACGACACCATAGCCGCGCCGCAGGAAATCGTGGACTGAAAATCGTCAGCTGCCAAATGTCAGTTGGGCGTGGCGGCTTGCGACGAAGGCGCCAAGCATAATCAGGTCCGAACTTCCTGCCCGGGCGGATCACGGTGCTCTCAAGAGCATGAACCTGCCGATGCGCGTCTTCCAGAGACTGCAAACGGCCTCAGCAATGATCAAGGGGCTCGAGGTCATGGGCGTGACCCGCCGAAGCCACTGCATCCTTCGGGCGCCAGGAGGGACAGCCGAAACCCGTCTCGTCAATCAGCTCTTCGGTCTTGATGCCTAAATGGCCTATTGGGTTGGGCTCAATGTGCTCTATCCGAGTGACTGCAACACAGCCCTTCAGGCTGCCGTCTCTGCCCGATCCGGTTGCTCGTCGTCATGCATGACCGGCGGACCAAGCTCGGAAAACCGGAAGAGCCGGAAGGCACGATCGCCATTGACGTCGAGCACCCGCAGGTCATCGCTGTCGCGCGCGTCGTTCATCACCACCTGGAAATGGCCGCCATAGCGGGCTGCTACGATATCGAGCGGAAGCTCGTACGCAATGAACTTGCCGATCCCGTGCGCCTTCAGAGCGCGCAACAGGCCAGTGTCGGACAAGGACGGGTGCGATGTCAGGATCACGATGGGTCCGCTGCCGGCAAACACCAGAGCTGCTTTCATGATCATTCTCCTTAGCTTGAGCCGTATTCTGTCTGACTCCATGCCCACCTTCACCTGAGCCCTGCCATCAATCGCGGGCGCTGAAGGATCCGTGCTGAGCCTGAGGATTGAGCCGGGCAAACTCGGCCCCGCTCACATGGACCAGAGTCGCGTGGTCACCACCCTCAAAATACAGCTCCTGCTTCTGGTCGATGCTGTTGTCGATGATCACAGCCAGCCCATAGCAGGCGCCCACTGGCGGAACCGCGCCGAGCGCACAGTCGCGGAAGACCTCCGCGGCTTCCGGTTCGCTGGCCAGGTGAATCTCATGACCGAGCTCCGTCCTGAGGTCGGACAGCCGGAGATGATGCGAGGCGGGGAGAACGGCGAGCGTGTAGCGGCCACCATCGTTGAGCACCACAGCTTTGGCCAGCCTGTCACTCGGGATGTGACCCGCGTGGGCGGACCCAAGCGCCGACCGGGTCGGTTCATGCGGGGCCAGGTCGTACCGAATCCCTTGCTCGTCCATGTACTTCTGGAGTGTGGGTGCGATCGTCATGATGTGCCTCCCATTGGCAAGGAGTTCCCTGCGTCACGAGGCATGTCCTGATAGACCGGCGCCGCGTGGCGCGGCTGCTTCGCACTCATCTATTATACGCCTCTGGCTCGCGAGCGACAATCGAACTGCCGTTCTGGTGATCCGCCGCGATGGCGAACTGGGGCGCCCCAACCTAGTGCGCCATCAGGACCGGCATTGTGGTGTTCGACAGAATGTGGCTGGTGGCCCCGCCGAAAATGAACTGCCGCAACCGGCTCTGGGTGTAAGCACCTTTGACCAGCAGATCGCACCCGAGCGACACAGCCGCTGTCAGGATGGCCTCGCCGGCATGTCCATGCGGGTTCGGGACGGTTCGCGTCTCCACCGGCAACCCGTTCCGTGCGAGCGTGTGGCTGAGATCCTGGGTTGAGGGGCCGGACACGCCCCAGTCGTCAAAGTCGATCACGACGATCCGTTGCGCCTCAGCCAGAAGCGGCATGGCTAAGGCCACCGCCCGAGCCGTCTCGGTGCTTCTGTTCCAGGCAATCACCACCGTCGTACCAAGAGTGGCGGGTGCGGTCGGCGGCACGAGCAGAACCGGCCGGCCGCTGTCGAACAGCGCAGCTTCGACCGATGGCAGGCGCGGGTGGTTGGGCTGATCGCTGGGTCGCCCGAGAACGATGATGTCGAAGGCTCGTCCATAGCTGCCGACGAAGTCGTCATCCTCCAGATCGATCCTGCGCCAGCCAAAGGACAGACCCGTGGATTCTGCGTCGAACCGCGGAACACCCTGTGCTGCCATGAACGTCTCGAACAGCCGCCGGGAAGCGGTGGCCCGCTCGCGGCGAAGCTCGGGATCGAGAAACGACAGGTCACCAATGGTGATGTCGGAGGCGATGTACGGCGGCATGTTGGGTGTGATCGCCATGGCCTCCAGATAGCCGTCCAGGACCTGCCCCAGGAGCAGCGCGGTCTCCAGCACCGGATGGATCAAAACATGCTCTTCAACAGGAATGAGGATTGACTTCATGGCTCATCCTCACGGCAGACTATGGTCCCCTTGAAGCGAGGATGAATGATACCCCTCTTGCAGAGATCTGTCTCGGGCCAGGCCGAGTCCCGTGGATCGGCTCTTACCTTGCTAAGGGCGCCAGACCCACGGTTCAGGCCCCCCGAGCAACCTTGTCGTGTGCATGGGGTCTGCGATCCTAGAGGATCGCTTCTTGGTTCCTCCTGCCACGAAGCTTGAGGGCATCCCCGAGCATCTGAATAACATGCTCCTCGTTGCCCTCGTGCAGCACAAAGGGGATATCCTGTCTCACAAGTGCGTTGATGAGAGGTCCATGCCCCTCGCGCAGCGGCAGACTCACCAGCGTGGCGTCAATCGAATGCTCGTCGAGCAGCGCAAGGGCCTCGCTGCCGGTTGCTGCAATGGCCACCGCAACGCCTCCAGCCTCGTCGATCAACAGGTCAAGTTCAGCAGCCACGAAGATGTCATCGGAAACGATCAGCACCTGCACACCGTCCAGCGCGACCTGCTCGACCTCATCGATCTCGAGCAGCATGTTGACGGCCCCGACGAGAGCGCCCGAAGCATCCCGCAGCGGGGTCGGATGAGGGATGAACGAAACGCGCGTGCCGTCCAGCCGTTCGGCGACAGCCCGTGTTCCCCGGACGGCTCGGTCTTCCTTGAGTGCAATTGCCATCGGACATTCGTCGTGCGGCAGCGGCGTTCCATCCGGCCAGTACAAGCGCCACGTCACGCACCATCGATCGGTGCCTAGCCGTGCCTGCCGCCCTGAAAACTTGACGGCGGCTTCATTGTAGAAGGTGATCCGGCCCGCAGCGTCTGTGGTGTAGACCGGGGCCGGGAATGCATCGAGCAGCTTTCGGAATGTCTGCTCGCTCGCGCACGAGCTTGCTTCAGTCCCGTCACACTGGATCGCGCTGATGGGGCCGGCCTCGCCATTGGCGAGTGCTTTGTTGTACTCTGTTACCAATCGCTCAAAATCAGCGCCAATGATCTCGGATCTCGGTTGCTCTGCCATCGTGGCACCCGTTCGGGTAAGCAGTTCAGATCAGTGGGGGAAGCACTGCTGATATGGTCAGCGTGAGGAGCTCAAACAAGGATGGATCCCAAGACGAGGGCGAATGCGGCCACAGGACTTCCTTCAAGGTGGACCACCTCAACAGGTGGTCAGCCCCCAGCCACACTGAAGAGGTAGACGGGCGACGCCTCATCACGACAGGTGTGTCGAATCCTGGACTTGATTTGACGGACAGTGTCCGACCGAATTCATCCCGGCCTATGATTGATCGCTTGGGGCTCCGCCATGCCGTCAAGCCCTGCGCCTCTGGCGCACCGCTGCGCGGCTACGGGACTTGACCGCCTGTCGGCCCAAGCCCCCGGTTTGTCAAGCCGAGATGAAAGGCTGCACCCCAACACGGGTGCGCGAGGCGCACAAGACGGCCCTGACCCAGGCCATGGAAGTTCCTCATCGGGTAATCCTCAGCGTATGGGATCAGCCGCGCGTCGGCTTCGCCGGTGGGATAGTGTGGCGGGAAAGGCTGTCCGGCGAGGCTGCCTCAGGGGACGGGCTGACGGCGGTGACCGCGATGTGCAGGCCGATGACGGGCGCGAAGAAGAGCCGAGCAGGAGGAAGACCATCAGCACGATGCTGCGGTCGTCGGCTGGAGCGTCCCCGTGCCCGCGCGGGCACGGGAGGAGAACAGGTTCAGGAGCGTCATGGCTCACGGCGGTTCCGACCAGCCGTCGCAGGCTGCTCGCGGGTGAGCCGATCAAGCGATCAGGCGCTTTGGTCAGCGCTTCGGCTCATGCGGGTTCTGTTAAGGGCATCACAGCCTGAGCCGATGCGGTCCCTGGAACTGCGCTGCCGACCGAGCGATCGTCCATCCAACAACGTCGCCGCCGAAACGCATTGGTGGTATCCTGCGCCGGCAGCACGGTGACCTCATGCAAGCAGAGGAACCAAGCTGTGAACGCTCGTGGCCATGGCTTGGGATGTCGCGCTAGATCATCCTGGGAGCGCTGCATGTCCTCGTCTCACTACATCCACGGAACCAGCCCCGAGGAGCAGCAACGGCTCACGGCGATGAACCATCTCCTCAACGAGCGGTTCCTCGCACAAGCCGCTCTCGCCCCCGGAGAACGCATCGTTGATTTCGGCGCTGGTCTGGGCCAGTTCTCGCGAGCCATGGCCAAGGTAACAGGCGTGCCGGTTGTGGGGATCGAACGCAGCAATGAGCAGATCCTCGAAGCGAAGAGGCAGGCCGACGCTGACGGCGAAGCCCATCTCATCGATATGCGGCAGGGAAATGCAGAGATCGCACCTTTGACCGACGGCGAGTGGGGCGCTTTCGACTTGGCGCATGCCCGGTTTCTACTCGAGCACGTCTCCAATCCGCTGTTCATCGTGCGAACCATGGTTCGCGCTGTGCGCCCGGGCGGACGGATCATCCTGGCGGACGATGATTACGACGTGATGCGGCTCTGGCCGGAGCCGCCGGGGCTGGCCCCGGTCTGGCACGCTTACCAGCGCACGTACGACCGCCACGGCAACGATCCTATTGTCGGCCGCCGCCTCGTGCAGCTTCTGCATGAGGCTGGCGCGCAGCCCCGGCGGAACACCTGGGTGTTCTTTGGCGGCTGCTCCGGGCAGCCGGACTTCGAGGGCTATGTCGCCAACCTGGTCAAGATCATCGAGGAAGCCATGGACGCGATTGTCGAGACCGGCACGCCGCGCGAGACCGTGCAAGCTCTGCTGGATGTGCTTGCCACATGGCACAGGCGACCGGACGCTGCGCTTTGGCATGGTGTCGCCTGGGCCGAAGGAGTGAGGACCTGATGTGATGGAGCCAAGCTGACCGGAGCATTAGCCCAAGCCCAGGATCTCCTCGCTTCCCATGCTCCTTGTGCTCCGCGCGTTGGCGCCCTCATCGAGCTTGAACGCAATCTTCAGGATGGCCCGGAACTGGGAGACCTGATCGTTCTCCACGACGGCCTCGAACTCCTTGACCCAGACGGAGCGCATGTTTCGCAATGTGCGCGGGGCTTGCTCTACCTCCTGGCGGACGCTTGTCGCCCATGCCCCATGAAAACGAATGCCTTCGAAAATGCCCCGCTTACTAGTCCCTGGCGGAGGTCTTGATCTCAACGGGGATGGAGTCAGTTACGATCCGCATTTATGACGCCCGATTGGAACGGGTTTGACCATGAGACGACCCACACACCGGGAGATTGCCGCGCAGGACCGCCACATGCTGGACCGACAGGCGCAGTTTCGCTTGGCAGCGGATGCCGTGACCGCAGCGCTCGCTGGGGTGCCTGAGGTCGAGGCGGTGGCGTTGATCGGCTCAGTGGCTCGGCCGTTGTGGCGAGAGGTACCGCGGTTTCAGCCGTTCCGATACTGGGACATTCCGATCTGGCACGAATGCAAGGATGTCGATCTGGCGGTGTGGCTCGATCGCCTGGACCGGCTCCAGACCCTCAATCGGGCCCGTAGCCTGGCCCTCCACCAGTTGTTCAAGGAAAAGCAGATCGGGGTTGCTCACCATCAGGTCGAGATCTTCATCCTGCAAGGAGAAGTGAACGCCTATTGCGGCCGGCTCTGCTCCTTCTCGCAGTGCCCGAAGGGCAAGCGGGAATGCCTGGTCCCAGGGTGCGGACGGGACCCATTCCTGCAGCAGCACGCCGGCTTTAGGTTCTGGCCGGACGCACTGGCGCCCGATAGAATCATGCCCCTGTATGATCGGCGGCGCGGGATCCTGCGGCGTGCCGCCGAGACGCCGGTCGAGGGACGGGAGGACCAAATCACGACAGCGTGACACCTGGTGGGACGAGATCGGGAGCATGAGGATCTGTAGGTCATCCCTGTTGCCCGCAGTGCCGCCCTGTTCCAGTGGCGCCCAATCAGGCGGAGCGGCAGCGATCTGGACCCGATCGCGACAACGGCCCGACGCCTTCCAGTACTTCTTGTGAACGGCCCTCGGCCGTGTTCAGTGGATATTACAACTCCTGGGCTCAATTCGAAAGGATGGCCGAATAGCTAGCAAACCGCTCTCCACAAAAGCGAAGCACGTCCACTTCAGCGGGGAAGCGATGACGAGCATAGCGAGGATGACGGTTCATTTTCATGTCCTAGCCTATGCCAGCATCTCGTCTCTCCTACGTTAACTTGACGGTGCCCGCTGGTCTCTGCGACGCGATGGCGGGAGCAATAGGGCCGCGGCAAAAAGGACTCCGTTGCAGCGACTGAGAATGGAGCACAATGAACGCACTCAAAGGCGTTAGATCCGCAAACGAGTGGCCCTAACTTTATCTCGCACGCCTTCGGGGAAGCCAGCGAAGCCAAGATCGGCTTCTCGCAGGAACCGGGAGCGCCAACAGAATGGCGCCTTCATCGGTCTTGCGGATATGCAGTGTACGGGCATGGAACTGATCCAAGCCGGGCCTATGGCCGATAGACAGTACCGATGCACGCGCGAGCTCTTGCGCAAATATGGCCAGCATTGAGGCTTGATTATCGTCGTCAAGAGCCGATGTGGCCTCATCCATGAAGATCCATTGCGGCTTGTGGAGAAGGACGCGCGCGAAGGCGACACGCTGCTGTTGGCCAAGCGAAAGCGATCTGTCCCAGCGCTCGGCGCGATCGAGCAGCCCAGCAAATTCATGCAAGCCGACCCGGTGCAGCGCCGCCTTGACTGTTGCATCGTCGAACGCATCAGGGCCTGCGGGATAGCATATCGCCGAGCGGAGACTGCCAAGCGGCAGATAGGGCCGTTGCGGCAGAAACATCATGTCACTGCCAGAAGGTGTACGGATAATGCCAGATCCCCAGGGCCAAAGCCCGGCGATCGCGCGAAACAGCGTGCTCTTGCCCGATCCAGAGACTCCGATGATCAGAACGCGCTCGCCGGTACGGACCTCGGCCGTCGCTTCCTCGATGAGGATGCTACCATCATTCAGTGCAATGGAAAGGTGTTCGAAGCTGAGCCACCCGTCGGGATGATTGCAAATCTCGATGCGTCGAGTGCCCATCGCGATACGATCGAGATCAAGCGCAGCCTGTCGAAATCCTGCCAGTCGCAACACGGCCGATCGCCAGTCTGCGATTTTGGGGTAGTTATCGACAAAGTATCGCAAGGCGGCCTGAACTTGGTTGAAGGCTCCGACGACCATCATCATCTCGCCGAAAGATAGCCGCCCGCTGAAGTAGCCTGGGGCGGCAGCAAGGATCGGTACAACGATGGCGAGCCAACCGTAACCCGACGTGATCCAGGTCAATCGGGCCAGAGCGCCAGACAGTCGGCGGGTCGACAGGAGGACAGCGTCAAGGAAACTATTGAGATTGCGACGTTCGTCCGGTTCCCCGGAATAGAGGGAGATACTCTCGGCACTCTCACTCACTCGAACGATAGCAAAGCGCAGGTCCGCTTCTCGCGCATATCGCTCGGTGTTCAGGCGGATGAGAGGCCGGCCCACGAGCCACGTCAACCCTGACCCGATACCGGCATAAGCGACAGCGACCCACACCATGTAGCCCGGGATCACGATCTCACGCCCTTCAAACTCAAAACTGGCGTAGGAGGAGAGTGTCCACAAGACGCCGAGAAAGCTGACAAGCAGAAGAAGCGCCTGGAGCATACCCACGCCAAGCTCGGTGGTAAATTCCGAGAACAGCCGGCAGTCTTCCTGTAGACGTTGATCGGCTTGGGAGCCGGAAGGACCAACGTGGCCCAGCTGGTAGGCTCGGGCTGGCTGGAGCCAGCTATCGAAGAGGGTGTGGGTCAGTCGCTCCCTTAGGCGAATTTTGAGCCGTTGCTGAAGCCAAGTCTGGGCCACAACCAGTGCCAGCAAGGCGGCGATGATGATGAGAAAGACAAGGAGCTGGTTGAGAAACGCCACAGAGTTTCGTTTCTCAACAGCATCGAAGAATGCGCCGTTCCACTCGTTCAGCCGAACCTGCCCGAACATATTGCCGATGAGCACCACGACAATGGCAAGGACGAGCCGGACGACCGGCCAGCCTGTCCGACCTTGCAACATGTCACGGAAGATATGGTAGAGATCCTCGGCAACGCCTTCTCCGCGTGGAGGTCCGTCAGCCTCCGCGTTCAGGACGTGCTGGGTCGCCTGCTCGACAGCTTCGACCGTCTCAATCGGCGGACTGAGATTGGCCTCTTGCTCAACGCCGGTAGCGGCGGCGGGAAGAGGGCTATGGCGGCCCGACAGGTCCTTTGGTTCATGCATGCATCTGTCGTGGCACGGATTGTTGCCCGCTCCCCTGTCCGAGGCCCGCTTGCGCAGGCCGGAAATTGCGGGCGCCTGCGAATGCGCGACGATCGCGTGCGGCCACGCACAGCACAACCTCGCCATCCACATGAGCTTTTTTAAGGTGACGGCGAGCTGTCTCATGGAAATCGGTAGGTTCCAGGAAACCTGAGATCACAATGTTGATGGCAACGGCCAATCGTAATAACGGCTATGCTTGTCAGACGAGAGAGCTGATGCGGTTTGCAGCGCGCAAGTATGATATCTATGGGATCTGCGGTCGCCGCAGCATAGGAGCCATTGCTTAGCGGATTGTATCTTTTGGCCGCCAAGTGCAGAATGATGCTGCGTCGAATGGAGAAGTACGCATGTACAAGCCTTACATGGGCGTCTGCCTTATGGTCTCTTGGATCGTGGCTGGACAGGCGACCGCGCAGGCTCCCTCGTCGCCGCCGCTCTCAACGGGGGAGGGCACTTCGCCCACAGGCTCAGCGACTAAAGGCCCTGTCTTCCTTGAGTATCGCCAACCGGATCAATTTCGCTCAACCAACTTGCGTGGAACACGTGTGTACGGGGCAAACAATGAGAACATCGGGGAGATCAATGATGTTCTGATAAATCGCAATGGACAGGTGGTGGCGGTCATGATCGGCGTGGGTGGCTTCCTGGGGATTGGTGAGAAGGATGTCGCCATTCCAATGTCGATGTTGCTGTTTCAACCTGGGGCCGTTGCAGCAGATTCGCAGGACACCTCACTGATGGGCAAGACGGTGAGCCCATCTCCACCGGTCACTAATGCCCAACCTGGAGCGGCAACAGGCACATCTCCTCCAGCGACCAGCGCAGCTGCACGGCATGATAATGGGATTCCAGACCGCCTCATTCTGACGATGACCAAAGAGCAACTCCAGAGCGCTCCCGCCTTCCGGGACAATGTGAGTGACAGCTCCTCGAACATCGAGAGTTCAGGCGCCACCGCTCCTGCTCCACCGGCAACTCAAAGGCCCTGAATGAGGCTGAACAACCGATGGGCTTGATCGGTTTTGCGTTTCGGCCTCTTCCCGCATGCTTTAACTTGCTATGGTGCATCAATCGGCCGGAGCATATATTCGTTTGCGGCGAGACAGCCTCCCAATCCTAGTCGGGTGCTTGACACGGTAGGGGCACCATCAGCTTAACTTGGAGGTGACGGGATGCTGGCATAGGTAGGGAATGAGATCGACCCCTCATCCTCACTACGCCCGTCACCGCTTCCCAGCTGAGGTGATCAGCTATGTCGTCTGGTTGTACTTCCGATTTCCGTTGAGCCTGCGCATGGTCGAGGAGGCGCCCGCTGCCCGAGGTATCTTGGTCAGCGACTAAACCGTCCGGCAGTGGGCGCTAAAGTTCGGTCAGAGATTTGCCAACCAAATCCGCTGGCGTGCTCCAACTCCCGGAGACAAATCGCATCTTGGCGAGGTTGTTATCAGCATCGGTGGCGAAAAGCATTCGCTTTGGCGCGCCGTAGACCAGCACGGCATCGTGCTCGATATCCTGTTCGAGAGTCGTCGCGACGCCAAAGCGGCCAAGCGTCTGCTACGCAAACTGTTGAAGCGGCAGTGCCAGTCACCTCGCGTCATGATTACGGACAAGCTGCCCAGCTATGGGGTTCTGTCGCAAATCCGGAACAGGGGCGAGAAAGCAGCAGATGTATCGTGACGCGCTCATGCGGCGAGCAGGTGAAACTGCTCCGCGAGCGACAGCTGCTTCCTGCAGGCATATTTCGCCTGCTGTTTACGCATCATGTGGACCAACTCAATGCCACCCAAGATCACGCGGGCACTGTCAGCCGACTTGAAGCCGAGCATTGATCGCACGCGGCGTTTGACGGCGCGGTGGTCCTGCTCAATGCGGTTATTGAGGTATTGACTCTGTCGAATCCTGATTAGCTTGAGCCTGCGCCTTGACCGGTCCTGCAGCCGGCTCTCGGCATCACACGACAGGATGGCTTCCCGATTGGTCTGGCTGCCGTCGATGACGATCTGCTCGGGCCTGCCATGACGCTTGAGTGCCTTGCGCAGGAACCGCTTGGCCGCAGTGAGGTTTCTCCGCTCGCTGAACCAGAACTCGACCGTGTCACCATGGCTGTCGATGGCTCGATAGAGATATTTCCATTGGCCTCGGACTTTGATGTAAGTCTCGTCAACGTGCCACTTGGCAGTGACGGCTTGCTTGCGTGCATTGAAGCGCTTCGGTAGTTCAGGCGAGTAGCGGACAATCCATCTGTGAATGGTCGCGTGATCGACGGAGATCCCTCGCTCGGCCATTATCTCCTCAAGACTGCGCAGGCTCAGATTGTACGCCAGATACCACCGGACACAGAGCAGGATCACCGACCGATCAAAATGCCTGCCCTTGAACACGTCATCCTCCGCTATCGAAATCCCCATCCCGATAGCTGAAACTCTAAAACAAAACGTTTGCGACAAAGCCGGAATTCTTCATGGATGCCTCTTCGTGGAATATCCCGATGCGTGCCGGGACCAGCCTGGCTGTGTAGGCCCGCGCAAAATGGGTGTCAATTTTTGCAGAGTTGAATTATAATAATTAATAAGTATCTACCCAAACTATTGTCGGCATTTCCAAGTAAATTCTGAACGACATCGAGCCTAAATGCGCATATAGCCGCTGCCAGGTTGGCTCGGGTGCGTATTGGCTTTCGAGGGAAAAGCAAGTCGAACGGTCGCAATGTCCTGTTATCGACAAAGTTTTGACCCTGGCACTACGGCCTGTTAGCGCTTGAGCCAGTCGATTGCTGCGGCGAGGCAGAGCACGCCCATGAAGGATCGTGCGGTCTTCTCGTAGCGGGTTGCAACGGCTCGCCACTCTTTGAGCCTGGCCCAGAGCCGCTCGACGACATTGCGGTTGTTATAGATCCAGTCCGGACAGGCCACCGGCGCCTCATTGGACTTAGCCGGGATCGCCGGCTTCGCACCGATGCTCCAGATGTGCTCGCGGAAGCTGTGGCTTGAATAACCGCGATCGGCCACCACCCAGCTGGGCACACTCGGCAAACTGTGAAGCAGCGGAATGGCGTCAGGCAGCTCGTGCGCCTGACCGGGTGCAATGCGAAACGCGATGGCGCGTCCGAGCCCGTCGGCGATCACGCAAGCCTTGGTGCCATAGCCGCCACGAGACCGACCAAGCGCTTCACGATGGTCTCGTTGAGCTTGAGAGCCCCTTTTCGACGAGCCCCGGCGGCCTTCTGATGCGCGCGCACGCTGGTGCCGTCGAGGAAGGTCATCCCGAGCTGGATGCCGCACTTCTGTACCAGGTTGAGCAGGCGCTCCCAGACACCCAGACGGGCCCAGCGGATGAAGGTCTGAGCGGCGCGCCACCACGGCCCCAATTCAGCCGGCACGGCGCGCCACTTGGCGCCGTTCTCATGGCGCCAGAGAATGGCCTCGAACGTCCGACGCAGATCCTGTGGCGGTGTCTTGCCCTTGGGACGGCATTGCTCCACCAGTGGCTCCAGCATGGCCCATTGTGCTTCCGTTAGCATGGCTCCTCCTCAGACAGGACGAGCAAAACGCCTCCAGGTGCAAAGGGTTCAAGTCATAACAGGCCGTAAGGCGTCGCCCTTGAAGGAACCTCAAGTGAGCTGGCGTTGAAAGTCCGCTGATCGCACGAGACGAAATTTGATCGGGATTCCGCCTTTGCGCACCGAACGAATATCTGAATCGGGAGGCTTGGCGGCCATTGGGGCGATGCTCGCAGCCGAGCTCGGCCTGCCCTATTTCTCCGCACGGCATTTCGCACCCGATAGCTTCTTGTTCGCTCTCCAAGTCTACCGCAGCCGCTTCGAGCCTCCGATCAGGACGACCGATCCTATGCCATGGCCGGCGTCAACATCATCGCTGCGGACACGCAAGCTGAGGCACTCCGGCTGGCAACCACGCAGCAGATGCCCCTTTGCCGATCTTTTCCACGGAGACTGGGGCTAACGAACTGATCATTGCCTCGGATAGCGGGCTAGTGCAGCAAGCACGTTTTCGGTTAACCTGGATCGCTGACCAAGCATCGGTTCGCCGACGTTCGCCCGGCGGATCTTGATCCTGCCAGTCGCCGAACCTGCTGGGCCTGACATTGTTGCCGGCATCAACGGAGTGGCAATTGCGAAGGAACGACACCAGAAAATTCAGTCGCCATCACATGCACGTGATTCCAATGACAGTCCCAGGGAGGAGAGGTATCCGCCATGATGTTGACACTCGAAGGCTCACTCCCATGTCGAGTCATGTTGCGATGAACTTCATTTCTGTCGCCTGATCCACTGGGAGCTCACCGATGAAACAAGCCGGATCCGACAAAGAGAGACATCACTCACGGCGGCGTGCGAGAGTTGCCGTTTTCCTCTCGATCTTGCTTGCGGCGGCAGGTGTCGCGGCTTCCCAGCCTTCGAGCGCACAGGAGGGCATTGCTATTCCCGCCCCCGTGCTGGATACCCCCGTCCGCCCGGTTGCCACGGAAACCGCCGTCGTGGCGGGAGGCTGCTTCTGGGGCGTCCAGGGCGTCTTCCAGCATGTGACAGGCGTGACGAACGCCGTCTCGGGCTATGCCGGCGGCGAGAAGCAGACGGCGCACTACGAGATGATCGGTTCCGGCACGACCGGGCACGCCGAGGCGGTCGAGATCAGCTATGACCCGAGCAGGATCAGCTACGGCAAGATCCTCCAGATCTTCTTCGCCGTGGCCCATGACCCGACCCAACTCAACAGGCAGGGGCCGGATGTCGGGACCCAGTATCGGACGGCCGTCTTTCCCCGCAACCAGGATCAGGCTGCGGTGGCCAAGGCCTATATCGCGCAACTCACCCAGGCGCGGACGTACAAGGCGGCCATCGTCACGCGGCTCGAGCCGGATCGACAATTCTACCGGGCGGAGGATTATCACCAGGATTTCCTGACGCTCAATCCGACCTACCCCTACATCGTGTACAACGACCTGCCGAAGATCGAGAACCTGAAGCGACTGTTCCCGGACCTTTACCGCGAACGACCGGTGTTGGCGTTGCAGACGAGCCGAACGAACTGATCATGAACGGAGGCCGGTTTCCACCGACCGTCTTCCTGATCGAGCCTGCGAACGAATGGCCAGCATCGTTTGGGTATGCCCGTGGCTTGTCGGTCAAGGAGGTGGGGCAAGAGCCTCACGCGCGGCTGTTTGCCGATCGGATTTCCTGGAAGGCCCATCCGTTTGAGCAATTCAGGGAACGTCGCGATGGAGCAACCTACTGGCTGCCGTTAGTTAAGGTAGGCTGCCGGCGTATCTGGTAGGTGTGTCAGTATGGATGGGGTGAGTACCTGCCGGCGCAAGCTGGTGCCTGTCCAGGATATTATAGATCGACTTGGTTTACTGGAACCAAGTGCTTCTTGAAAGGAATGGCGACTCTCGCTGACACGAGGAAAGGCGTTAGGTTCTCGCCTCGCAGAGGCGACCACCATGTTTTACTACCTGACACTGCTTCAAGACCATCTCTCTTTGCTTCAGATTGCTGCTTTGCTGCTGAGCATCCCGGCCAGCGTGCTGGGCATCGTGGCGAGCTGGATGGGCATCAGGAGCTTGGCCATGGCGCGGAACCCGGCCAGGACGGATCAGGGTTCCCGGCGTCGGAAGTAGTCCAGGCTTCCAGGGCGCGGTCCCAAGATCGCATTGCGCCTGTCAAAGGGGAGGGCCCCGGCATCGCCGGGGCCTTTCTCAGTTCTGGATACCCTAATTGCCGAACCGGTCTCTCCACCCGGCCTCGCCCGAGAGGCAGTTCGCCCGCCGGGCCACGTCACGGGCCACGTCACCTTGTGCCGGCCTGATCAGGGGTTCTCCAACCGTAGGCGTCGCGGACACCTCCAGCAGGATCTTGGCCTTGATCGCCAGTTGGAACTGCGACCGCTCACGGGCCGGCACCATGAAGGCGCCCGGACCGCCGATGACACAGTCACGGAAGTAGAGGTTGAGGTCCGGATCGTCGAGGGAACCCGGCTTCTTCAACATGATGGGCAGGCCGTTGATCGTGACCCCACTCGCAATTGCCTCGTCGCGGGCGTGCCTGACGGGGCGGCCCTGGTTGTTGGTGCCGTCGCCCGACACGTCGATCGCCTTGCGGGTGGCCTCCAGCCCGCTGCGATCAAACAGGTTCGCGGCTACGTCGATGGCGGCCGAGACCGACGTGCGCTGCGCCCGCCGCAAGGGAGATGAGGCGATCCTGTCGGCGAAGGCCATCAGGCTCTCGGAGTTGTCGAGGACCGTCCAGGGGATGATCACCTGCTGTTCGTAGGCTCCGGCCCATTCCATGTAGGTGACGCCGATCCGGCCCAGCATGCCATGGCGGATCGCGTCATGGACGAGCAGCGAGCGGAAGGCCTCGGCAAAGCCCTCCCGCGGCAACTCCTGCTCGTCCGTGTCCATCGAGTAGGAGATGTCCACCGCGATGACGAGAGCGAGATCGACCTCCGTCTGCGCCTGTGCCGGCATGGCTGGGATCAGGGCGGCCCAGACGAGGGCGGCCAGCAGCACACGCAAGGGGTGAAGCATGGCAACCCTCCTGGCGACCGGCCGGAGGGGCGAGGGCTAGAGCCAGCCCCTCCATTTGAACCAATGATAGGGCAGAACGGCCGAGATCACCATGAGCACCAGGGCGACGGCATAGCCGTAGTCCCACTGCAACTCCGGCATGTCCTGGAAGTTCATGCCGTAGATCGTGCCCACCAGGGTCGGCGGCAGGAACAGCACGGCGGCGATCGAGAACACCTTGATGATGCGGTTCTGATCGAGGTTGATCAGCCCAAGCGTCGCCTCGTGCAGGTACACGATCTCAGACGACAACTGCCCCTCGTAAGCGGAGAGTGAGCGCAGGTCGCGCTCGACCTGCTTCAGGCGCGCCGGGCTGCCGTTGGTCAGCCACTCCTCGGCGCCCTGGCGCAGGTAGGGCACCAGCCGTGACAGCGACAGCAGGCTCTCGCGCAGGATCGCCACGGTCATGTTCTTACGCCCGAGCCGCTTGATCAGCACCTGGAGCTCGTCCTCCACCCGCTTGACCTTCCGGCGCTTCGGATCGCGGTCCTCGATGAAGAGGCGGGTCGAGACCTCGTTCAGGTCGGCCGCCACCATCTCGAGCACGTCGGCGGCGCGCTCGACGATGCTCTCCAGCAGCGAGGCCAGCAGGCTGTCGCTGGTGCTGTGGGCTTCCGGCTGCCGCTGGCTCTTGGCCATGAACGTGCGGAAGGGCACCGGGTCGGCGTAGCGCACCGAGACCAGGTGGGTTGGGGTCAGCACGAAGGTGACCTGGGTGCGGGAGGGCCGGCCCTCGGCCACGCCGTTGATGATCACGGCCGTCATGACGAGGGCGCCGTGCTCCTGGTACAGACGAGCCGACTCCTCGATCTCGGCCATCTCCTGCCGGGTCGGCACCTGGAGCCCGAGCAGCGCCTCGACGGCCTTCTCCTCCTCGTGTGTGGGATCGAGGAGGTCGATCCACAGCACGTCAGAAGGCGTAGGGAGCGTAGTGCCATCCTGCGCCAAGCGCACGAGACGGCCCTGGCGCAGGCCATGGAAGTTCATCATCGGGGAGTCCTCAGGCGGAAACGATCAGCCGCGCGTGGGCTTCGCTGGCGGGATGACGTGATGGGCGAGGTTGTCCGGCGGAGAGGCCGCCGCTTCGAGGTCAAAGGCAACGGCGGCGACGTGCAGGCCGATGATCGGCACGAACACAAGGCCAAGCAGCAGGACCACCATCAGCATGATGCTGCGGTCGTCCGCGGAGGCAGGCTCGGGGCGCGCACGGGCGCGGAGCGGGATCAGGTTCAGGAGGGTCATGGCTCACCTCGGTTCCGACCAGCCATTGCAGGCCGGTCGCGGGGGAGCCGATCAAGCGATCAGGCGTGCGCGCAGGCCGGCAACGGCGTGGTCAATCGACTGTGACTGTCGCTTGGCATGGGGTTCAGGGTTCCTGTGGGTCCGCAGCCCACCGAAGCAGGCTGCGGATGAACAGGCAGATGCGCCTGTTGTGGTTCCAGGTCAAGCCGAAAAATAGGCCGCTCGCAGCGAGCACCTGAAGGGCGAAGCAGCGCCGTGGCTCGGGTTGTCCTTGCCCCCAATACAAGTTCCACCACCGCAGACGGCTCCCTGAAGGTGTTGGATTGGGAGGGCTTGCAGGCCACTTTATCCCGATCATGGAATCAGGATTAGGCGAATGGTATAATCTTTGCTGCGCTTGGAGTCTCTCAGCTCCGGCCATCACGGGTCACAAAGGCATGGTGCCAATTTAGATGATCAGCACCAGCAGGGCGCAGACACTCAGGACGCCGACTATCCATGGTGCGAGAAGGTTTCAGTACTGCTGCTCTACAAGGCGTTGGTGCTTGTGGCGGTACATCGTCGGTTCTCTCGCGATGGATTGACGCATCGTGAGGAGCCGACCGGATCTTCGCCTGGCCGGGCTGCCCCTGGGCCGATTGCGACCCTCATCGTCGTGAGTGCGGCCTCTGCGATAGGTGCGAGCTTGGCAACGGATGTGTCATCCAGCCCATCCGAATGCTGCGGCTTGCCGTACCCTCGAACAGGTGTGATTGAGTGCCTGGGATATCCTTGTCAGTACCTTACGCACACCCCGCGGGGGATACCATGGTCCAGGACAGTTCATCAACGCAACGTTCGGGCAGGCTGACGGTGCTGGAGTGGGGCGCTATCGTCGGTTCTCTTGCCTTTGTTGCGATTTGGCTTGGAATCACGTTTGCTTGATCGCCCGCAAGACGAATGGATCGAGCGGGCGATCAAACGGCAGCTAGTCTAGCGGGACCATGATGCATGGATCAGGCAGCGGGCGGATGCATGATGACACTTACGGCCTCTTGAGGAGCCGTCGAACTCTTGCGAGCTCATGGCATTCGGCATTCTTTATGCGTGTTCTGCTCGCGTTGGCCGGGCTCACCACAGCCCACATGCCTGGTTATGCAGCAGATCCGCCCGGGATCATTGCTGTCGTCTCCGATATTCATTTCGATCCCTTCGCCACACGCGACCTCGCGCCTCGGCTTGCCAATTCTGAGCCCAAGGAGTGGCCCGCAATTTTCGCCTCGGTCGACGGGCAGAGTTTCTCAGGTCGCGGCGAGGATACGAACCAACCATTGCTCACTTCCGCAATCGGTGCACTCTCCGAAAGCGCAGGAAATGCCGATCTTGTCATCGTGTCCGGTGATCTCCTGGCGCATCGCTTCGAGGAGGTCGCGGCCCAACGGCTCGGGGTCTTACCAGGCTCTAGCGCGGTAAGAGAGCTTGCCGCCAAGACTGCGCTCTATGTTGCGGATGCCCTGCGCAAGATGCTGCCGGGCCGGCCCATCCTCATCGCCTTGGGCAACAATGATTCCGAGTGCGGCGACTACCAGCTTGAGCCGGGTGGCCCGTTTCTCGCCTCCTTGAGCGACACCGTTCGCGATCTCGCAGGGCCTGATCGGCTCCCGCAGGACTTTGCCCGAACCTACCAGGCTGGCGGATATTACGCGATGCACCATCCGGTACTGGCGGGCGTCACGATCCTCGTCGTCAATGACGTGCTGTGGTCGACCGATTACAGGGACACTTGTGGCACCCATGGAGTTCAGACAGCAGAGGCGATGATGGCTTGGTTCGAGCGGCAACTTGAGGATGCGCGGGCGGCTCGTCGACGTATCTGGCTAGTGCATCACATCCCGGTCGGCATCGATCCCTATGCGACGCTTCGTGCGCCTACTGGCTTGAACTGCCCGGCGCAGGTCACCCCGTTTCTCAAGGAGCCGTTTGCGTCTCGCTTCGCGGGGCTGCTTCGGGACTATGCCCCCACTATCCAGGCAGGCTTTTCTGGCCACACCCATCAAGACAGCTACCGCTTGGTGATGGATGCCGGTATCCCGGTTGGGGTCGAGAAGGTCACACCATCGATCAGCCCGATCTTCGGCAACAATCCCGGCTTTCACCTGTTCGACTATGATCGGCAGACAGGTGACATGACAGACTTCTCGACATGGTATCTCACCAATCTTGAGCAAGCCTCAGCAACGGTTCCAGGCGAGTGGCGCCGGGAGTACGTCTTCAGCGCAGCCTATAACGAACGGTCGTACTCGGCCGCCTCTATCAAGCGGATTGCAGACGCCATGCTGGGAGCCGAGGCATCAGGGGAAGGAGTTCGCAGCACTTTCCGTCGACTTTACCCCGTCGGGCACGGCGAGATCCCAGCCGGGGCACTGTCGGCCCACGCCTGCGCCATCAGCAACCTGGCCTCTTCTTCTTACGCCGCCTGTTATTGCCATCAATGATAGGGAGCGCGCTCCCACCTGGTAGGGGCAACTTCGATGGTACCTGCTGGATGCGCGGAAGCTGGTTCTATCCGACAAAATCATCCTACGCCGCTGGTAGACTGGGTTCTCGTCCAGATCGCGGACACCGTGGCTGCCCCAGAACGCTCCTTTGGTTCTTAGGCGATTTTTCCAACGCCAAGTCTCAAGTTTTCAGAACGACCTGCGCGGATCACCGGTGAAGCTCGCAGGGTGAGTCTGTCAAGTTCTGGGTTTCGGGTAAAAACCAACTATTGAACAAGATGCACCGAATGCGGCGCATTCCATTGTCATGGATGGTAACCCCGCTCTCCGTCATGGAACTGATTAACCCTTAGCTCAGTCGCGATGTCCTCGCCTATGCCGTCACGGTACGCGACGGTACACCGTGGGCCCTGCCCATGAAAGGGGACATGCAGGAACACAAGCACTTCTAGCGACACACAACCTTCATCGAACTTTAGCATCCCTGTCACGAGGGACGTCTAAGCCACCGCCACCATAACCACGCATGGTGCCCGGAGGCCGACGAACGTGAAGATCATCCAGATCACCGATACACATCTGAGTTCCTTGAAGCCCCACTTCCAGGAAAACTGGAAGCCGTTGGTGCAATGGATCGACTCGATGGATCCGGACCTGATCGTTCATACGGGTGATCTCACGGTCGACGGAGCAGACTTCGAGGAGGACCTCATCCACGGGCGTAAGATGCTGCGTGACCTTCGGTTCCCCACGCTGTGCGTGCCGGGAAATCATGACATCGGTGACTTGCCGAGGGGCAAGCAGCCCGTCGACGCGGAGCGGCTGTCCCGCTGGCGCCAAATCATCGGCCCTGATCGCTGGGCGCACGATTTCGGCGACTGGCGACTGATCGGGCTGAACAGCCTAATCATAGGATCGGGCTCTTCAGAGGAGAGCGACCAGGTTGAGTGGCTTGAGGGCGCCCTCCGCACCCGCGCGGAACGACGGGTTCTCGTGTTCAAGCACAAGCCGCTCTTTGTCGAGGATCCGGAGGAGGGCGAGACCGGATACTGGGGCTGCGTCCCGAGCCGCGGCGTCGGCTGCTCGCGCTCCTTGCCGCGAATGGGGTGGAACTTGTCGCCAGCGGCCACCTGCACCGTGCGCGGATCGTCGATGGCGCTCCGTTCCGCCGCGTCTGGGGACCATCCTCGGGCTTCGTCGTCGGCCCGATGGTCGACATGCCCTTCGGGGATGCCATCGTGGGCGTTGCCGTGCACGACCTTGGGGCAACGATCGAGAGCACCATCGTCCCCTTGGATGTTCTGAACCGAATCGTTCTCGACGATGTTCTTCACGAGGTCTACCCGCCCGTGCCGGTGGAGGCATCGCTGGCATGAGCGGGCTGGCCCTCCGCAAAGTCTCCAAGGCGTTCGGGGACAATCCCATCTTGCATGACGTGACCATCGAGGCTGATCCGGGCGAGTTCGTCGCCCTGGTTGGTCCCTCGGGTTGCGGTAAGACAACGCTCCTGCGCATCGCAGCCGCACTGGATTATCCCGACTATGGGAGCGTCTGGCTGGGTGAGCGGGACATGACCGCCATGCGCCCATCAGAGCGGGACATCGCCATGGTGTTCCAGTCGTATGCCCTGTACCCGCACCTGACCGCAGGACAGAACATTGCGGTGCCCTTGGCCATGCGCAACCTCACGGCTTGGCAGCGGCTGCCCTGGATCGGAAACCTCCTGCCGGGCCAGCGGGCAATCCGCGCCGACATCCAGAGGCGGGTGATTGATACGGCCCGCAGCCTGAAGATCGACCACCTGGTGGACCGCAAGCCTGGACAAATGTCGGGCGGGCAACGCCAGCGTGTCGCCCTCGGGCGGGCTCTGGTCCGCAGCCCGGCCGCGTTCCTCATGGATGAGCCACTCTCCAATCTCGATGCCAACCTGCGTGTCCACACCCGTGCGGAGATCGTCGAGTTGCACCGACGAGCGGGCGTCACGACGCTCTATGTGACCCACGACCAAGCGGAAGCCCTGAGCATGGCCGACCGCGTAGCGGTGATGATGGCTGGCCGCCTTCTTCAGTTCGACACGCCTGAGGAAATCTACAGGAACCCGGCCCATCTCGAGGTCGCGCGCTTCATCGGCAGTCCTCAGATCAATCTCCTCACGGGCGAGGTCGATGCGGCCCACGGGGTGCGTATCGGCGGTAGGCTCTTCGCCGAGGGCGTGAAGGCAACACCGGGGTCGTCCGTCACCATCGGCATTCGTCCCGAGGCGCTCAAGCTGAGCGGCGCCGGTCAAGCGGGCTTGGGCTCCTCCGTGCGCCGGATCGAGTTCCTCGGCTCCGAAACCCTTGTCTTTGTCGAGCTTGCGGGGGGCGGCGCATCACTGGTCGCGAAGCTCACGCCCACGGAGGCGCTGGCTTTCGGTCCGGGCCAGCCGATCACGATCTCGGTGGCTTCAGAAAACGTCCTGGTCTTTGGAGCCGATGGCGCGCGCCTGTCGGTCGCCCCACCCATCAGGATGGCCGCCAATGGATAGCGTCGCGCTTCCCGTTGGAATTCGGGCCAAGACGTCGAATGCAGCGGCGGTCGCCAGGCGCTCGGAAGCCGTTGCGGGTTGGCGGCTGGCGGGGCCCGCCGTCGTCCTGCTAGCTCTGCTCATTCTGCTGCCGACCATCGGCGTGGTGGCCTTGAGCCTGACCGACTTCGAACTGGGGTATGACAAGATCCAGTTCGTCGGCTTCGATAATTACCTCGAACTGCTCGAGGACCGTACGTTTCTGCTCTCGCTCGGCAACACCCTGAGCTACACGCTGATCGTCACACCGCTGTCCGTGGTTCTCGGCCTTGGCGCGGCGCTCCTCATCGACGCGGAGGTCCGCGGACGCGCGTTATTCCGCACGATCTACTTCCTGCCTGTGGTCTCGCTGCTCGTGGCGATGGCGACCGTCTGGCAGTACCTCCTGCACCCGACCATCGGCCCCATGAACGCGCTCCTGCGCCTCGTCGGAATCGATGGTCCCAACTGGCTCGGCAGCAGCGATACCGTCCTCCTCAGCCTCGCCCTCATCGGCGTGTGGCAGGCGGTCGGTTTCAACATGGTGCTGTTCCTGGCAGGGCTCACAGCGATCCCGCGGGAACTCTATGCGGCGGCCGAGGTCGACCGCGCCGCTACGGCCTGGGACAGGTTCTGGCTCGTCACCTGGCCGATGCTCGGGCCGACGACTCTCTTCGTCGTGACCATCAGCGTGATCAACGCCGTGAAGGTCTTCGAGACCGTCTCGACAGTTACACAGGGCGGCCCGAACCGGGCATCCGAGGTGCTCCTCTGGACGATTTACCAGGAAGGATTCGTGTATCTGCGCGTCGGCTACGCGTCCGCCATGACGGTCGTCTTCCTGGCGATCCTCATGGTTCTCATGGTGCTTCAGTACCGCGCACTCGATCAACGGGTTCACTACACATGACGACACGGGCCTGGAATCCTGCGCGTGCCGTGCGCCTGGCGATCCTATCAGTCGGTGCGCTGGTCTTCCTCGCGCCCTACGTCTGGATGATTTCCACCGCCATGAAGCCGCGCGAGGAGATTTTCTCCTCGTCGTTAACTCTGATCCCGGAACGCTGGGCAATTGTCGAGAACTTTTCCAAGGCATTCACGCGCGTGCCGATGCTGCAACTCCTGACGAACGGCGTGATCGTCTGCACCATCATCCTCATGGTGCAGGTCCTGGTCGCACTACCATGCGCCTATGCTCTCGCGAAGCTGCGCTTCCCGGGCTCCCGGGCGATGGTTGCCGGAATCATGCTCGGGCTCCTCGTGCCGATCCATGCGACCGCGCTGCCGATCTATGTCGCATTGAGTGGGGCAGGGGTCCTGAACACCTACTTCGCGCTCGCGGCGCCGTTCACGATTTCCGTCTTCGCGATCTTCCTTTTTCTGCAATTCTTCCGGGCCATGCCAGACGACTTGCTCAATGCGGCGCGCCTCGATGGCATGTCGGAGCTCGCCATCGAGCTGCGGATCGTTGTCCCGAATGCCTGGCCCGCCATTACCGCGTTCTCGATCTTCTCCGTCGTGGCGCACTGGAACGATCTGTTCTGGCCGCAGATCGTGGTGACCGAGACTGCGATGGCGCCCCCGCCGCTTGGGCTGATCTTCTTCCGCGCGGCTGAGGCTGGCGACGACTACGGCGCGCTAACGGCCGCAACCGTGGTCGTCACCGTGCCGCTGCTCGCCGCCTTCCTGTTCGCTCAGCGGCGCTTCATCGAGGGCATTACCCTCACCGGACTGAAGGGCTGAAGCCTCAGCCCCAACAACACGCAACCACGAACCATGCAAGGAGACGATACGTGATCAGGATCAGGACGATGCTCGCTGGGGTGGCTTTGGCCACTTCGATCGCCAGCGGAGCGCTGGCGGAGACGACCCTTAACGTCCACTACCCGATGCCGGGCTTCTTCAAGGACGTGATGGACAAGATTTCCAAGAAGTTCATAGAGGAGAACCCCGGGATCAGGATCAACTTTGCCAGCCCGTCACCCACCTACGAGGAAGGGCTGCAACTGATCCTCCGTCAGGCGGGCACCGCCGAGATGCCGGACGTGACCTTCGTTGGGCTGAACCGCCTTCGGGTCGTGGCAGAGCGGGAGATCTCGGTTGACCTGAAGCCGTTCGTCGGGAAGGACGGGAACCTGGCCGCGCAGGGCTTCAGCGACAACATCCTGAAGCTCGCACAATTCGGCGGGCAGCAGGCCGGACTCGCCTTCGCAACCTCGAATCCGATCATGTACTACAACGCGGACCTCTTCCGCCGGGTCGGCGCCGATCCCGATGTCCCGCCGAGGACCTGGGACGAGGTGATCGCAATCGCGTCCAAGATCAAGACGCTGGGCGACGGCATCCAGAGCATCGACTTCCGCTGGCAGGGCGACGACTGGATGTTCAGCGCGCTTCTCTTCGGCGCCGGTGGAACCATGCTGACACCGGACGAGAAGAAGGTCGCCTTCGACGGTCTTGAGGGCCTCGCAGCCCTGCGGCTTCTCGACCGTATGGTGAAGGAGGGAGGAATGCCTGTCCTCACCAAGAGCAATGGTGAGCAGGCCTTCGTTGCGGGCAAGATCGGCATTGCGTTCCAGACCACGGGCGCCCTGCGCAACGTGATCAACAACGTCGGCGAGAAGTTCGACCTGCGGACCGCCCCGATTC
Source organism: Microvirga ossetica (assembly GCF_002741015.1). Lineage (NCBI taxonomy): Bacteria > Pseudomonadati > Pseudomonadota > Alphaproteobacteria > Hyphomicrobiales > Methylobacteriaceae > Microvirga > Microvirga ossetica. The sequence continues at coordinate 433,242 of NZ_CP016620.1, forward strand.
CCCTGCTGTCGCCCGAGAAGGGACGTCTGCCCACGGGCGGCAATGCGGCCGTCATGCTGACCAAGGACCCCGCCAAGCAGGAAGCTGCCTGGAAGTTCATCAAGTTCGCTGCTGGACCGTACGGCGCTTCCGTCGTCGTTCCCGGCACGGGCTATGTCCCGAACAACGAACTCGCCGCGAAGTCCTCTCAGTACCTTGGTGAGCTCTACCAGAAGAACCCGCTCTTCAAGGCGGGCCTTGAGCAGATGCCAAAGATGATCCCGTGGTATGCCTTTCCCGGCTCCAATGGCGTGAAGGTCACCCAGACGATCGTGGATAACCTCTCGCGTGTGGTTGAGCAGAAGGCGACCCCCGAGGAGGTCCTTGCCGATGCGGGGCGGGACGTCCAGCGCATGCTGCGCCGCATGTAGGACAAGGCGGCTCAACGAAACAGCGTACCTGCCCGGCTCAAGGGGCAGGTACGCTGCGCGCCGTGCTGCTAGATCTTCTAGCAAGCACGTCTTTAATGGCATCGCAAGAGCCGATACGTGGCATGCCTTGGGGGTGTTTATCCGCTGCCCTGCCCATAGGTGAGGATTGTGTGTTGGCACGGAGCGATCTTCCCTCTCGACGCTACGTTCCGTACCTCCCAATCTGCGAGTATGGCGCAGGAGTGGGCCAGGCAGATGCAACGGACCAAAGGGTTCTGTCGCAACTCTTTCTTTCCTCTCGCGGGGCTATGGCCTGAGTTGGCGGGAGGGGATGAAGTAGATGTTCAAGGGCAGACAATTCGACCGGTCAGTAATTCTGCTCTGCCTGCGGTGGTATCTGGCCTACAACCTAAGCCTGCGAGATCTCGAGGAGATGATGGCCGAGCGCGGCATCGCCGTCGACCATGCTACGATCCACCGCTGGACCGTACGCTATGCGCCACTGTTGCTTGAACGATTCAACCTCAGCAAGCGGGCCGTCACGGGCAGATGGCACGTCGACGAGACGTATATCAAAGTCCGTGGTCGATGGATGTACCTTTACCGCGCTATCGACAGCAACGGAGATACCGTCGAATTCTGGTTCAGCGAAAGGCGCAATCTCACTGCCGCCAAGCGCTTCCTAAGCCGAGCGCTCAAGCGGCATGGCCGCCCGGAACGGATCGTCATCGATGGCAGCCAGACCAACCGGGAAGCGATCCTGGCCTGCGATACGGCAACCCGACTGCAGGATCTGTCAAGGCGTGAGCTCAAGCCGATCCAGATCCGACAAAGCCGCTACCTGAATAATCGTATCGAACAGGACCATCGGCGCATCAAGCGCCGAGTGCGACCGATGCTCGGTTTCAAGTCCATGGACAGTGCTCGCGCGATTCTCAGCGGGATCGAGATGATCCACGTGATCCGCAAAGGACAGGCGAAATGCGCAGGGAGTCCGCGACCGTCGCTTGCCGAGCAGTTCGAGTGGCTCGCCGCATAAGCAGTTGCAAGCCACTCCGGCATCTTTCTGTCCGCAGCCAAGATTTGCGACAAAACCTCTGGCGCAACACCGGGCGCTCAAGGTGCCTCAGTGGACCCAGGAGCCAGAGTTCATGGGGAACGGCGTTCCCGACTTCTGGTCTACGGAGCCGACTGCGCGGGACATCGAGATCGTGGAGACGCCTCCGGCTTTCCGTCGAAGGCTGCTGTTTACGTCCGCGGAGCCGCTCATGAACGCGAAGTTCCCGAGCCACATGAAGGTCCGCATGCCGTATTGGGCTGGGCTTGATGACAGGCTACCAGTCGGTGAATGACGGCGCGTCCCTCTTGGCGTACTCCTATGCGGTTCCTCGGGTGTGAACCACGATCTGCGAAGCTCGGCTAGGAGCTGCCATGCCCATGACGTTCCGCCTATTTGCGTTTATCGCTGTCGTACACGTTTGTGCGGCTTGTGGGTGTCCCAGAGGTTGCCGAAGTGGCGGTTGTCGCAGCCCGTGAGCGCACGCGCATGAAGTACCAGATGATAGCGGCAATGATCGCCAAAGCGATGATGATCCACAGCCAGGAGGAACCGCCATCTGTTGGTGCGGGAGCAGCGGGTGAGGGCGTAGCAGGCGGCGTGGCCTGAGCGAGGGCTTCGTTCACCACACCGAGCGTCACGATCGTAAAAGCCTGGAGCCTGTTGAGCATCATGTTCTCCTTTCGGCTACGAAGGCTGCGGATCAGCGTTCGCGGCAGGCCGCGCAATTTCTTGATGAAGTGTTGGCCCAAAGCGGAGGGAGAAGCCCGGCGTGAGCCGAGCTTCTGTTGGTTCGTCAGCGATTGCGGTCGCTCGGTTTGCCCGTGGTACCGGTGCGCGGGATCTGTTTGCCGCGCTCGTCCTCCACGTCCACCTCGGTCTTGCGCACCGTATCGGACACTGTCTCGGTACGCTGGTCGGCTTCCTTGCGCACGACCACTTCCTCGACCACACGCGCTTCCTTGGAAACAACGGCCTCCTCGCCACGCTCCTCGACCTCGATGGTGCGCTCCTTGAAAGCATCACCGCCGACGGCACCTCTCTGCGCGTTGCCAGAGACGGGGCGGCGCTCAACCTTCACACGCTCCTCGCGCAGGCTCACCTGTTCCTGCACAGGCTGCTCCACGATACGCGAGTGAAGGCGCACGCGACCGCGGTTCACCTCGCGCTTGCCGATATTCAGCTTTTCCTCGACGACGGGGATCACCTTATCGGCGCGATCGGAGGTCGACGCGACGGCAGACGCGGTCGTGCCCGCACCGGTCCAACCCTCGGAGCGCCAGGAGTTCTCACGCTCGTCGAAATTGACCGTGCCTTCATCGTCGAGAATGTCGAGGACCCGATCCACCTCGGTTTCAGAGGCGCGCACGGTCACCAGAGCACCGCCACGGCGAATGCCCTCAGCATAGGAATGGGCATCATTCTCGTCGACACCCGCATCGATCAATGCGCCTGAAAGCCCGCCGATGGCCGCTCCGGCTCCGGCGCCCACGAGGGTGGATGCCAGCCACCCGGCCGCCACCACGGGGCCGAGGCCCGGGATGGCCAGCATGCCGAGGCCGGCCAGAAGGCCCGCACCACCGCCGGCCAGCGTGCCGACCGTAGCCCCTGTGCCAGCACCGTCGCTGACATCATCATCAAACTTGCTGTTCTTATCGAAGGTGCGTGTGGCGTGCGATGAATAGCGCTCGCCCTCATTGCTGGCGACAAGGCTGATGTCGCGATTTGGGATACCTGCGGATTCCAGGCGGCGGACTGCCTCGGAGGCATCTTCATAGTTGTCGAAGAATGCCGTGATGGTCTTGTTGGTCATGATCGTTTTACTCTCTCGATAAGGGGTCGGTCGCCAGGCGACGTTGCGAGATCCGGCGGAGACGTGATGCAGATCGGCCTTACTGGACCTGCACCGTGCCCTTGTAGTCGATGGCCACGCTGACGGACTTGCCGTCGCGCTCTGCCTTGCCGCGCCAGACGCCTTGGTCATCCTTACGCAACTCGGCGACGTTCTTGAAGCCCTGAGCTTCGATGCGTGAGCGGGCTTGATCTTCCGTGAAGCTGTTGGCGCCGGGCTCGACAGCGCCGGTGGTCTGCGGACTGTTTGCGGGCTTATTGGCGATGGCAGGATTGGAAGATCCGCTGCTGTTCATCGGCTGCGTTGACGGGGAACCGGATGTCTGCGGGTTTGTGGATTGGGCGGCAGCCGCTGTGGCTAGGGTCGACAGGACGGCCAGTGTTGCGAAGCCGAGACGTGTCAATGTTCTTCTCCAATGTTACAAACGCGTAGGTTCTCAATGGATTGACCGCGGCAACAGTTCCTAGTGCTAGAGCATCGGCTGTTCAGACGAATCCATAACCTGCGGCAGTGAAGTAGTTGCGGCATTCCTCAGCTTCGACCCCATCACAGATGTCCCCGATGGCCCGCCAGAGCGCGTCAAAGGTGCGGGCTTCGGCTTTGCGCAGATGTGCTTTGATCTTGGCGAAGAGTTGCTCAATTGGGTTCAAATCGGGCGAATAAGCAGGCAGGAACAGGAACCAGGCGCCGCGTTGCTTCAGACACTGCGCCGCCGTCTCGCTCTTGTGCGCCGGCAGGTTGTCGAGGATCACCACGTCGCCCTTGGACAAGGTCGGAGCAAGCTGGGTCTCCACATAAGTCTCAAAGATCTGACGGGTCATCGGCCCATCGATCACCCAAGGCGCCGTCAGACCACAGTAGCGCAGCCCGGCGACAAAGGTCTGGGTCAGCCAGTGGCCGAATGGTGCCCTTGCATACAGACGCTGCCCTTTGAGGCAGCGGCCGCGCAGGCGCGTCATCTTGGTGGATGTGCCGGTCTCATCGAGAAACACGAGCCGGTGCGGCTCCTGGCGCATGCGCGGCTGGCGTTTTGTGTGCCAATGCTCGCGGGCCTGGCGCACGTCGGAGCGTTCTTGTTCGCTGGCCCGCAAAGTTTTTTTTGACGCTATAGCCGTGGCGGATGTACCAGCGCGCGATGGACGCCGGCGTGATCTTGGTGCCCAAGGCCACCAGTTCGGCCGCGAGCTGGGGCATGGTGATGTCGTTCCTCTCGGCGACGCGACGGATCAGAAACTCGCGATGCGGGTCGAGCTTGGAGTAGCGCCAGCCGCCCTCTGGTTTGGGCGCCAGGCTGCCGGTGGCCCGATACGCCGCCATGAGCCGCACCACAAACGCGACCGACACCTCAAAATGGCGCGCGGCCTCATGGCAGGAATGCCCCGCCTCAACAAAGCGCACCACCCGTTGCCGCAGATCCAGCGAGTAGGACTTGGTCATCGCTCATCTCCTCTAAAGAGGGCCGAGATAAGGGAATCACAAAGCCGTCACGCCGCATAGCCTCCGATTCAATCAGAACAGCCGATGCTCTAGGTTTGTTTGTTCCCAAGGCTAGGTTTGATTTGGAATGTCAGTCCAACACTGGAGCCGATCAAGCTTGACCTCAGATGACCGCACCGAAGCGATTGCACGAGAGCTGTGAAGCCACTTCCTCACCGGGAACTCCCACTCCCAGCGGCCGTTGTTTGTCGTTCAACCGAGAGTAACCATGGCCAACCCAATCGTAGACCAGAGCAAGCGCTTGGATGATCAAGAGCGGTTGCCTGTCCTTGATGATGCCTTGAGAAGTAATCCCCAAGCAGGGGCGGAGGAGGTCATCCCCATCGTCGAGGAGACCGCGACAGTCGCGAAGCAGGAGGTCGTGACTGGCCGTGTGCGCGTGCGAACGCTTACCGAGACGGTCGAGGAGCTGGCCCGTGCAGAGGTGCAGCGCGAGGACGTTGATGTCACCCGTGTTCCTATCGACAAGGTGGTCGAGTCTGCCCCGCAGATCAGGACCGAGGGCGATGTGACGATCATCCCGGTGGTGGAGGAGGTTCTCGTGGTCGAGAAGCGCCTCCTGCTCAAGGAGGAAGTGCATATCCGGCGCCGCATCGCGACCGAGACCGTCGAGGTGCCGGTCGCCCTGCGCAAACAGCGCGCTATCGTAGAGCGTGAAACTCCGGAAGGCTTGAGCAGCAATGAGGAAGCGAGAGAAGGAGAAACCGACAACTCCGTTCCGCGTTGACGACCGCAGCACTCCATCATCGTGAGGGCAGGTGCATGCGTCGGTTCCTGCATGACAATGGATAGCATCGTCAACTTAACGGCTTGAAATAGGTCTGCCCCTCCTGGAGCGTCAGATCAGAGGCCAGGGGCGAAACCCGAGACCTCGGCCCAGACTCGAAAGGCGTGAGCTCGGGCCATACGATGATCGGCAGCGTTGGTGTTGGCAGGACGGCGGAAGAGGTTTGCAATCTGATCATGAACGGAGAGGAAGCGTTGCGCCCACCCGGCTGATTTGAAGCGCTTCATGATGCGCTTGCGTCGTCGGGTCGGCTGATGACTGTTCTCGGCGCGATTGTTCAAACCCCGATGCTGCCGATGCTCGACACCCGGCATGATCTCCCGCTTGGCTGCGCCGTAGCTGGCAAGTTTGTCCGTGACCATTACGCGCGGTGCCATGCCCTGCTTCTTGAGCAGCTTCCTCAGCAAGCGCTTGGCAGCCTTGGCATTGCGCCGGCTCTGGACCAGGATGTCGAGCACGACCCCATGCTGGTCCACAGCCCGCCACAACCAATGCTTCTGGCCAGCAATGCTGATCGCGACTTCATCAAGATGCCATTTGTCTCCGGGTGTGGGCAGGCGCCGGCGGATCTGGTTGGCAAAGCTCTGGCCGAATTTCATTGCCCACTTCCGCACGGTTTCGTGGCTGACCTGGATGCCGCGGGCGGCGAGCATCTCCTCGACCATGCGCAGGCTCAAGGGAAACCGAAAGTACAACCACACGGCATGGCTGATCACTTCGGCGGGAAAGCGGTGGCGGGCGTAACGAGGAGGACGGGTCGATTTCATCCCCCACGTATGACCCCATGTGGTCACTGCCGCGTTAACCTGACGGTGCCTCCTCGCCGACAGCGCTCCTTACGAGCACCAGCTCGCTGAGCCGGTTGCGGCGCTGATCGTGTCGCTGGCGGGCTCCTACGACGCCCTGGTGGCGCCGGCGACCACCACCGGCAAGAACGTGATGCCGCGCGTCGCCGCGCTGCTCGACGTGATGCAGATCTCCGACATCACCAAGGTGGTCTCGCCCGACACCTTCGAGCGGCCGATCTATGCCGGCAACGCCATCCAGACGGTGCAGGCAACCGACGCCAAGAAGGTGATCACCGTGCGCACCGCCGCCTTCCCGGCAGCGGCCGAGGGCGGCTCGGCTGCCATCGAGACGGTGAATGCCGCTGAAGATCCGGGCACATCGTCCTTCAAGGGCGAGGAGATCGCGCAATCCGACCGGCCCGAGCTGACCTCGGCCCGGATCATCATTTCGGGCGGACGCTCGCTCGGAAGCTCCGAGAACTTCACCAAGTACATCGAGCCGATCGCCGACAAGCTCGGGGCGGCGATGGGCGCTTCCCGCGCGGCGGTGGATGCCGGCTATGCGCCGAACGACTGGCAGGTCGGCCAGACCGGCAAGGTGGTGGCGCCCGATCTCTACATCGCGGTCGGGATTTCAGGGGCCATTCAGCATCTGGCCGGCATGAAGGATTCCAAGGTGATCGTGGCCATCAACAAGGACGAGGAAGCTCCGATCTTCCAGGTCGCCGATTACGGCCTCGTCGGCGACCTCTTCACCATCCTCCCCGAACTCAAGGAGGATTTGACCAAAGGCACTTAGCCAAGATGGTATGTTTCTAACGTCGTCCTATCGCAATACCTGACCATATAAGGAGGACTTAACGTGATCTGGGAAGTGGCGGCAATCAACGTCGAGGCGGGAATAGAATCCGAATTCGAGGCGGGTGTCGCCGAAGCGGCTCCTATATTCCGGAAGGCTAAGGGGTGCAGGAGTCTTAAGCTCCATCGGTTGATTGAGAACCCGAGCAACTATCAGCTCATCGTCGGCTGGGACACGATAGAGGACCACATAACCCAATTCCGGAACTCGGAGGGATTTGCCGAGTGGCGAAGGCTGGTCTCACATTGTTTCGAAGGTTTGTCGGTGGTTGAGCATACGTCCGAAGTGCTCACTGGGTTCTGAGCGCCAACCTCGTCCATTTTCTATTCGAAGGTGCTGATGCCGCTGGCCTTCACGTCGGTCCCCATGCAGCAACTGCGCTCGCAGTGCCATTTGCCCTCGTTGGAGTGGCCCGGTTGGTCATGCGAATTCGCCGGGACCACAGCGAGGATTGAGGACCGGAACATCAAAGAGGTGAGTTGAGGTGCTTGGGATCCGAAGGGCATTGAAGGGCTGGCTGCGAACCTTCACGCCAGCGTCATTTCCCTACGCCCGGTTCTTCGCCGCCATGCTGGTCGGCGCACTGGGAGGATGGATCTTCGCGCGAGCAGGCCTGCCCCTGCCGTGGATGCTCGGCTCTATGACGGCGTGCACGCTGGCCTCCCTCGTACGTGCGCCAATTGCTGCGCCTGGCGCCGTGCGGCCTCCAATGACGATGATCATCGGCGTGATGTTGGGGGCTGGGTTCACGCCGCAGATCATCGAGAGAGTGGGGAGTTGGATCCCGACGGTGCTCGGTCTTGTGGGCTTTATTCTCGTCAGTGGCGCGGCCTGCGTCACCTACTTCCACCGGATCGCAGGTTTTGACCGCCCGACGGCTTACTTTGCAGGAATGCCGGGTGGCCTGGTCGAGATGGTGCTCGCCGGTGAGGACAAAGGCGGCGATACCCGCGTCATCGCGCTCATCCATTCGGCCCGTGTTCTCCTGATTGTGCTCACATTGCCGTTTCTCGTTAGCTTGATCAGCGGAGCCCCCTTGGGCTCGAGGCCTCAATTTGGCGCGTCGGTGTTCGAAACGCCCTGGCGCGACGAGTTATGGCTTCTGGGCACCGCGCTGGCTGGAGCCTTCCTCGGGCACATCCTGCGGCTGCCAGCCCGGTTACTTCTCGGTTCTATGCTGGTCAGCGCGGCGGTACACGCCCTAGGCTGGACGCGCTTTGCTCCCGCCGTTGAGATCGTCAACCTCGCACAGTTGGCGCTGGGCACAAGCATTGGGTGCCGCTTCGCCAACACGGCCCCCGGGAGATCGTTCGCATCCTCGTGCTGTCGCTCGGTTCCACGGTGATCCTGCTCACCATCACGATCGTGTTCGCGGCTGGGATGAGTCACGTGTCATCCTATGACCAGGTCCCATTGCTGTTGGCCTACTCGCCTGGCGGTCTGGCAGAGATGAGCCTTGTCGCACTTTCCCTTGGCATTGAGGTGGCCTTTGTGGCCGCCCATCACATCGTCCGGGTGTTCATCGTCATGTTGGCGGCGCCGCCGGTGTTCGCCATCTTGCGCCGCCTTTGATGGTTCGTGCCTTGTCAGAGATCAGTCCTTGGCAGGCGGAAAATTGAAGGAGAGAGCTTTCGATGTCGAATATTGACCAGAAGACTCGCGACCTAGTGGCGCCAACGGGACGGCTGCGGGTCGCAATCGCGGTGGGCAGCGCAATTTCCGCCGTCTGGGCAACACGGGATAATGAAACAGGCGAGCCCGGTGGCCCATCCATCGAGCTTGCCAGGCTCATCGCCGCGCGCATTGGAGCGCCCTTGGACCTGGTCGAGTATCCCAGTTCGGGCGCCATCATTGAGGCGGCGCCCTCGGGTGCGTGGGACGTGTCGTTCACGCCCGTCGATGCCGAGCGAAAGAAGGTCGTCGAGTTCGGCCCGAACTATTTCCTTGGTGAGAGCACCTACATGGTCCCGGACGGCTCCACGATCAACAGCATCGAGGACGTGGACCGGGAAGGGGTGCGGGTCTATGGCGTCGAGAACACCGCCACGATTCGAAGCGCCCGCCGAACGCTCACCCGCACGACGGCGACAGGGCTTTCCAGCCTCGATGAGGCCTTGGCAAAATTCCGCGATGGCGAAGTCGATGCGCTTGCCCTCGGCAAGGAGTCGCTCCGTAACCTCCTGCCGCAGTTTCCCGGTGCGAAGATGCTGGACGGCCACTTCATGCGGCCGGCACGGCCGTCGCCGTGCCGAAGGGGAGCACGGCGGCACTGGAGGTCTTCAGCCGCATCATCGAGGAACTGAAGAGCGAAGGGGTTGTGCGAAAGATCTTCGATCAGCACGGCATGGAGAACGCGACGGTCGCACCGGCCGGGTCGCAATCCTGAGGGAAGGAGCCGCAGCTGCGGCTCCGCCATTCCTGCCTTGAAAGGCCAACCAGCACGAAGCAAGGCGTAGAAGGACCGCGGACGCAGCTGCTTTCATCGGCCGAGCACCCGGATGGACGACCCGGACAGCCATGCCTCGATGTCTTCCACGGCCTCCGTGAAGTAGGTCTGGTAGTTGGCTTCCGACACGTAGCCGAGGTGTGGTGTCGCCAGAACATTGGGCAGCCACCGGAACGAGTGATCCGCTGGGAGGGGCTCGGCCTCAAACACATCCAAACCGGCGCCGGCGATCCAGTTTCCCTCAAGTGCTTGAACGAGGGCAGCCTGGTCGACAATCGCCGCGCGGGACGTGTTGATCAGGAAGGCGCTCGGCCGCATGCGGCGCAGCTCGTTGGCCCCTATGATCCTACGCGTCGTGGGTGCGAGCACGAGATGGATCGTGACGAAGTCGCTGCTCTCCAGCAACTCCTCCTTCGACGCTATCCGCTCGACGCCGGCGGCGGCAGCCCTCTCGTCCGTGAGGTTGGGGCTCCAGGCTGTGACATGCATGCCGAAGGCCTGTCCCACCTGAGCGACCCTTGTGCCGATCTTGCCCAGTCCGATGATGCCGAGGCGGCGACCGTGCAGGTCAACGCCGACCGTGCTCTGCCACGGCCCATTCTGCCGCATGCGGGCGTTCTCAATGTGGATCTGCCGCGCCAGACCCAGGATGAGGCCCCAGGTCAACTCGGCCGGCGGAGCCGAGCTGCTGTCGGTGCCGCACACCACTACATCGCCCGCCGCCGCAAGGTCGATGGCAGAGTTGCGCATGCCGCTGGTAACGAGCAGGCGAAGTCTCGGCAGCCTCTTGAACAGGCTTGCGGGAAATGGGGTCCTTTCCCGCATGAGGACGACGATGTCAGCATCCGCAAGCCGCTCCGCGAGGTCGTCCTCATCAGCGATGTGCTCGCGCAGGCTCGTGACGGCGACACGGTCAGCGATGGCGTTCCAGTCGGCATAGTTCAGGGCCACGCCCTGATAATCGTCGAGGATAACGCACTTTCTCATGGCCATGTCCTCCCGGCAGCGCCTCCTAAGGTGTGCCCCATGCCAAATGAAGCACGAGCGGCCAATTCATGGAATTGGTTAGCTCAGAGAGGCATTGGATAGAAGTTCAGGAGCTCTGGAGGGCATTGATCATGATGATATTCCCTGGACCAGTGCTGGTTCTGCGATGGCCCGCTTCTGAGGTCAAAGGCGGGTCATCGCACAAGCTAAGGCATCAGTGCTATCCACCGTTGACCAATGGCCAGACCTCCAGAGCGCCACGGTAAATCATCTCGACGGCGACATAGAGGATGATGGCAAGACCCACATAGGCGATCCAGCGGTGCTTCTGAAGCAGGCGGGCGATGAAGGTCGCCGCCACGCCCATGAGGGCAATGGACAGGATCAAGCCGAAGATCAGCACGTTGGGATGCTCCCTTGCGGCGCCTGCCACGGCGAGCACGTTGTCGAGGGACATGGACACGTCGGCGATGACGATCTGCCAGGCGGCCTGCGCGAAGGTCTTGCGTGGGGCAGCACCAGCGATCTTGCCGTCCTGGTCGAGGTCACGTCCTTCCAGGGCCTCTTCGCCCTGGATCTCCTCCGCATGACTGGTGCGCAGCTCACGCCACATCTTCCAGCACACCCAGAGTAGCAGGATGCCGCCGGCCAGCAGCAGGCCGACGATCTGCAGGAGCTGGGTCGTTGCTGCGGCGAACCCGATACGTAGAACTGTGGCGGCGATGATGCCGATCAGGATGGCTTTGGCCCGCTGCTCCTTGGGCAGGCCGGCGGCGGCCAGACCGATGACGATGGCGTTGTCACCCGCCAGGACTAGGTCAATCATAATGACCTGGAGGAGGGCGGAGAGGGCTTCTGTGGTGAAAAATTCGCTCATGTGGCTCCCGTTTGCATGAACAGGGGCAGCCGGCATGCCGTCTGGAGTGACCGCGAGATCAGCCACGCAGCATCGGCCCTGCCGCAAAGCAGAGCATGTTGCGAAGCAAATTACGGTCGACAGAACACCATGTGCCGGGCACCCGACTGGACATCCAGTCCGACATCGCAGTTCATCGGAACTGCCAGAGGGGCCCGGTCTGGTACTCAACCTGTGCAGGCGAGGCGACGTGACCTCAAGAGGGAAGTGGGCAACCTAAGGGCCCAGGGGCTCCCCACGGACCCTTCCCTGCAGCCTACTCAGCGCGGGAAGGGGGCTGCCAGAGGCAGTTCAGTTCCTTCCACTTTGCATTCCCAAGGAAGGTCCGAAACTGGCACTTCTCTGATGTAAACTGATTGTCAGCTCTGGCAGCGAACACCGGATGTTCCTGAAGGGCAATGGAACTACCGTGCCTGACCCTGAGCGGACACTCGCGGGTCGCTGCATTCCATGACATCGCGTTCTGCGAATTACTCGCCCTTAGCGTTATGCTCCTTCTGCGCCCTCCTCAGGCGTGCGCTAGACGCTATGCTCAAGGCACTGTTGCAGTAACTTGAAAAGGGCATAACGAACCCCGTCGAACAGGCCGCTCAGGCAGCAAGACCGAAGAGCTGATTGATGAGACGGATTTCGCCAGTCACTCGACGTTCCCGCTGGATGTAATGACCTCGGCGGATCATTCGCATGACTTCGAAACCGGTCAGAGTTGCGGCGGCGGTTTTCATCGTCTGGAAGCCACGCGTCGGCCGGACCACGCGCTTGAGCGCGCCATGATCCGCCTCAAGGATGTTATTCAGATATTTCGAGGTGCGGTGTTTGACATCCTTCGACAGCAGGCCTTCATTCTGCAGGCGCAGGATTGCCCTGGGATACGGCGCCAGCTTATCCGTCGTGATGGAGGATGGTGGATAGTCGCTCATCGCCTTCAGAGCTTTACGCAGGAAACGATAAGCGGCGTGGGTATTCCGGCGATCGGACAGCATGAAGGCAATCAACCGACCGTGCTTGTCGACCGCGCGGAACAGGTATTTCCACTTGCCTCCGACGCGAACGTAGGTCCCGTCCACTCTCCAGGAGCCTGAGCGAGGTCCCCGATAGGGTCGGATCCGCTTCTCGATCTCCGGAGCATAGCGCTGAACCCAACGAAAGATTGTGGATGGGTCAACGGCGACACCGCGTTCCTGCATCATCTCGGCGAGATCGCGGTAGCTGATCCCATACTTGCAGTACCAGCGCACGCATAGAAGGATGATCTTGACCGGAAAGCGGCGGCGCTTGAACAGAGACAACAGAGCGACTCCTCGATTGGCCGCATTCCTCTAAACCGCCAAGGTTAATGCAACGGTGCCTCCAGGTCTGTGCCCAAGAGCATGCAGGCCCTCTACGAAACCATTACGGCCCTGACGGATGCTTTCTGCCGAGAGCACCTGAACGACGAATACCTTGAACTGGCGAGCGACATGGCAGCGACTCTGTGCCGGAAGCGACCGAGCCCAGTCGCGTCAGGGCAGCCGCGCACCTGGGCCTGCGGCATCATCTATGCTCTTGGCCAGACAAACTACCTCTCAGACAGATCGTTCAAACCGTTTATGACCATGGCCGATGTGTGTGCTGGGTTCGGCGTCGGCCAGAGCACGGCCAGTGCGAAGGCGCAGGCAATTTCACGGGCGCTCAAAATCAGTCCGCTCAACCCGGAATGGTCCTTGCCGAGCCTGATAGAGAGGAATCCGCTGGTCTGGATGGCCAAGGTCAATGGCTTCCTCGTGGACTTGCGTGAAATGCCGCGTGAGGTTCAGGAAATCGCTTACGAGAAGGGCATGATCCCGTACATCCCGGCTGACCGCGACGGAGGATGAGTTCCGCCTCGCTCAGATGCTGACAGTATGGAGTTGCCTCGCGATCAAGGACGACACGAGGCAGAGAATTGAAAGGGCTGACATGGACAGCCCAATCCTTATCCAATGAGTGACGCGCCGCTCCCAGACATGGGTTAGATGCTCTACTTCCTCCGTCAGAGGAGCTTTCAAAAGGGCGTGGAACCTTCTGCGAGCGTACCAGCCGCTTCCGAGCAGGATGATTGCCAGCCATCCAAAGGTGAGGGCGAGATACCATAACAGATCTCGAAGGCTTCCAATCGTCACGTCATCCTCTCGCGATAGGAGCAGCGGCCTCGGTCTACCGGTCAGGCAGTCTAAATCGATGGCCCTGGCCGGTTGCACCGTGAAGAAGCACTGGAGCAACAAAAAGGCCGCTCATCCTGAGCGGCCTCTCGCAGTTTTTCGACTGTGCTCTCAAGCAGCAGCCTTCTTCCGTCCGCGCTTGGCAGTCGCTTTCGCGGGGGCAGTCGTCACCGCGTCGTTAGCGGCGGCTTTGGCCTGGGCTGCCTTTGAGCGCATCTGACCAAGGCCGATGCTCTTGGCCATCTCGGAACGTTTGGCCGCGTAGGTTGCTGCTACCATTGGGTAGTCGCGGGGTAGGTCCCACTTTTCGCGGTAAGCTTCGGGCGTGAGCCTGAGTTTTGTGAGATGCCGCTTGAGCGACTTGTACTGTTTCCCGTCTTCCAAGCTGATCAGATAATCCGGAGTGATCGACTTCCTGATGGAAACAGCAGGAGTTGGCTTCGCCTCTTCCTGATTGGGCTGGCCAGCATTCTGAAGGGCTGAATGAACATTCCCGATTAGGCTGGGTAAATCAGCAATTGGCACGGAATTGTTGCTGACGAAGGCTGATACAATGTCAGCCGCAAGTTCAATGTAGTTCGGTGTATCGTCGGACATCAGAAAAGCCTTTGCTTGAGGCACCTGCCAGGGCGGTGACCTCGTGTGCTACCTTCGCGAGTTACAAGTCTCGAATGAGCGGCAGCTAACGGCGCAGTCCAGGAATTGCAAGTATTATACCCGATTTCCGCGCTCCTGGCATTGTCATAGGGTATTTCGCCGACAAACAGTTCTGCATCCGAAGCGCGTCACGCCGAGGTGATCGACGGATTGGAGCTTCGGGGGTGCCGGATCGGTAATGGGGCTAAAACCGTTTGAACCGGCAGAGACGGGCAGGGTGAGAGCCGAGGGGGCCGCTTGCCGACCGACCGTGGCCTTGCAAACCGTTTGATACCCACCCATGTCAAAGGCGTAGGAGATCGGCCATGCTAACGCGTCTGACCGCCCTAGCACTGCCCACGATCATCACCTGGGGCGTTATCCTGTCCGTCAGCCTCATTTCTGCTGGCCCAGCGCTGGCCAACAAGATTATTGGCAACGGCTAAGCTTGCAATTGCCTTGAGCCGATATTCTGGAAAGGCGGGGTGCCTTCCGGTTGCCCACGCCAGCGCCTCTTCCACCCGTGCATCACCCCAGAAGATTTCCTGCTTCGCAGCAATCCTCAGGAGCCCAAGATCCTAAGCAGACGCGCTGCGTCCGTTTCCTGGTCGTACTGCGCCCTCACCACGTCCAAGTTTGATGGTAGGAGAATGGTAGGCTGGAGGACGGCCTCATGTTGAAGCCATTCACCACTGAACGCTTGGCTATCTGTCAATTTCAGATCCAGGACGCTCCCGAACTGGCCAGGATCAGCGATACCCCAGCCGTGAGCCAATGGATGGCTTTCATGGAAGGTGGCTTTCCACTGGAGAAGGCCGAGGCCCTCATCGCCAACCAGAACGAGACTAAAGAGTATTTCTTCGCCGTGCGGCTCCCCGATGGGACGCTGATCGGAGCGATGGGCGTGATTGATCACCCGGATGGGACTATCGAGGTTGGTTGCTGGTTTGGTGTCGATCACCAGGGCAAGGGCTTTGCGTCCGAAGCCCTTCGCGCGACGCTCGATCAGATTGCCGCCGATCCTACGCTTGCTCCTCGACACGTCTTTGCTGAAACACGACCCGACAATGCCGCTTCCATCTGGCTGCTGACCAAGACCGGTTTCTATGCGACAGGGCGTCCAGGCCCTCGGCCTAACCGGATAGAATTTGCGTTGCGCCAACCCACGTCCTACACGTGAGTGAAACCGTTGTTCGCCAGTCAGGTACTGTCATTGATAATGCATGTGTAGCACGACCTTGGAATGAGCGGTTGGGTGGTCCACAAGGTACAGGTGACTCAGATAGAGTTGGGGATACCGAGCAGCCTGTATCCGAGCGAAAGTCATTTGAATCTGGGATAGGCGTGCCGAGATCGATGACAGGTGGGCCTCGTATCAGGGGCCACGGTGGCTACGGAGGAGATCGGAATGGCTGAGGCTGGCACGCATATCATCCGGGTCACTCTCCAGGACGAGCCGACCACCTACCGGGAGATCGAGGTCGAAAGCCGTAAAACGTTGAGTAATCTGGCCGAGGCTATCGTGCATGCCTTCGGCTTTGAGTTCGATCACGCCTTCGGATTTTACTCGAAGCTCACGGGCCAAGACGTAATGCGTTCCCAGCCCAAGTACGAGTTGTTTGCCGATATGGGAGAGGCGACCGAAGCCAAAAGCGTGGAGAAGTCCCGCATTGTCGATGCCTTCCCAGACGTGGGCCACATCATGCTGTTCATGTTCGACTATGGCGACGACTGGCGCTTCGTCGTCGAGGTCATCCGCCTGGGCCAAAAGGCGGCGAAGACCCGTTACCCGAAGGTGCTCAAAAAGGTTGGCAAGGCTCCCGAGCAGTACGGTAATTGGGATGACGACGATGAGGACGAACTCTAAGGCTTCTGGGGTTGGCGCAAGATCTCAAGGCGCTCTCAAAATCGTTTGAAGAGGGTAGGGGCCAGGACGCACGGCGAACTGTCTGGAAAAATGGTTTGAGGAGCGGTCGCCGGGCAGAATCTCGGACGCCGAGAATGTAACTTATTACATCACGTCATCGCTGCGCAATGATCTCAGATCCACGGTTGTTCATAGCCCTTGCAAGGTTCTCAAGACCAACTCTGAGCCTCTCCATGTGGTCTTCTGGGGTCGGATATGTTTTGGCAAGCCGTAGAAGGCCACGTCTGAGCTTCTCCATCTGATGTTCGCGTGTGGGAGCCTGTAGCTCAGGTGGCGGGAAGATCATGATGGGAGGAATCGGAGGGACGGGAAAATCCAAAGTTGGGGAGGAAGAAGGAGAGGGGACTTGGGTCACCACAATGGGCTTTGGTGGTGCAACCGCTCGCTTCGTGATCGCTTTTCGGGGTGCACTCTTGCGCACCATGCGCTGAGGCTTCTTTGTTGTCTCAGAAACGCGGGATTTGACCTTCGCCTCTGCGGAAATTCCAAAGCTCGGCTGCTGCCTGTCATCTGGCCCCCACCATCCGAGCACGAGCGCGATGGCGAAAACCGGCGTGTACTTTGTTCGCATGCGAACCTCACTACAGACGATGGCTACACCTGATATGATAAAGAGAAAGCTGATATCGTTTCCATTGCCGCAACCCGAAGAGCACCAAGAGTATTCGGTCATTCCATGTATTGATAGACACGAAATACCTGGGCCGTATGCGCCGCCTGTTTGTGTAAGACCTTCGAGGTAGCTCCTGCCTGGGTGGGAAGCATGCACCATATGCTTCAATCGCCGCTGGGAGGGCGGAAGCGAGTGCCGCGATGCTTGGCCTGGAATTATCTGGTCGTCCTCAGATCCGAGATGGTCAGTCGATACGCATTCCTTCGGGTAGGGGGAAACGGATGCTGTCGCTCGCCTTGTGCCGAGATTGATAACAACCCTGTCAATGTAATCCGTTCTTAACGCGCCTCGTATCCACTCGGTCCCCTTGGAAGGGTCTGATCCTCATCAGTGCCGCCGCGAGTCCAAGTCAGACTGGGAGGGATTTCATGCTAAGCCGAAGTGAGGATGCAGCACTGCTGCTGGGTCGTCTGTTCATCGCGGCCCTGTTTCTACCTTCCGGCTTCGCCAAGTTGATGGCCTTCTCGGCTTTTGCTGCCTCGCTCGCCGCGAAGGATATCCCTTATCCAAGTGTTATTGCTGGCTTGCTGGTGGCCGCAGAGTTTCTCGGCCCATTGGCTCTGATCATCGGCCTGTGGCCACGATGGACGGCTTTAGCGCTCATCGGTTTCACAGCCGTCACCCTCTGGATGACCTACGGCCCATCCGTGACGGGACTAATCTTCCGCCCCCGACAGAATCTGGAGTTCTTCCAAAATCTCGCGACCATCGGGGGATTGCTGTTCTATTTCGCCAGTGGGCCGGGCGGATGGGGCCGGACCAGCCTTCGGTGAGACTGAACGAAGGGCAACAGTTTCTCAATTTGCCCCAGGCACCATGCACTCCGAAAAGGGGCAGAGGATGGCTGTTGGATTAAGTCGGTTTAAAAGGCCGTATCGCCAACATAGCTCATCATACATCAAACTTTCAAAAACGGGTTGGCTGATCGAATCTGCCGCCGCATTCCTAATCGCCTTACTCGTCGGCGGATCTCCTGCTGGCGCAGACGAATTCGATCCGCTTGCCGTCTATAGCGAAGCGCGACCCCTGAATGATCGGTGGCAGGCATGTGCGGCTTCGTTTGTAAGGCGTCGGCTCCAATCTCAGCAGACCTCCGAGGCTCTTGCAGAGGACGCTTTAGACAGGTGTCGGGCCGAGCAAAACAGGCTGCGTCGCTTCCTTGTCGATAAAATCGGGAGGGGGTCGGCAGAGAACGTGGTCACTCTGCTGCGCGAGAAATACCAGTCGGACCTGACTGCCGCCATCAATGCGCTTCGGACCCGTGATTAGCTCTCGCTCGGTCATTTGCGGATGAATTGGTCAATCTGCCTCCTGCAAGCCATTCCCGCAGCTTGGTCCAGCGGCGTTTCGTGTTGCGGCCCCGAACCGCCATAGCCACAGCCTTCTTCTGGCCGACGAGCACAACGAGCCGCTTGCCGCGCGTAACGCCCGTGTAGAGCAGATTGCGGGCCAACATCGTGTAATGCTGCGTCACGACAGGTATGATGACAGCGGGGTACTCGGAGCCTTGTGATTTATGGATTGTAGTGGCGTAGGCGGGCACCAAGGTATCGAGTTCGCCGAATGGGTATGAGACCTCGCGACCGTCGAACGAGGCAATCAGAGCGCCTTCCTCATCATCAATCCGGACCACCATCCCAAGGTCGCCATTAAAGACCTCACGATCATAATCGTTCTGAGTTTCCATCACTCGGTCGCCCGGCGAGAACCGCCATCCAAATCGTTCGACGGTGGCCGGTGGGTTAGGATTTAGCACCTGCTGGAGTTCGATGTTGAGGTTGCGGGCTCCGAGCACGCCCCGGTTCATGGGACAGAGCACCTGGATGTCCTTGAGGGGATCGAGCCCAAACCGTTTGGGCATCCGCTCCTTGACCATCTCAATGATCTTGCCAACGCCCTGTTCTGGCTCGGTGATGCTGATGAAGTAGAAGTCGCTTTCCTCTCCGGCTTTGGGTGGATCAGGCATCTGGCCATGGTTGATCCGGTGGGCGTTGACGACAATTCGGCTTTCCGCTGCTTGTCTAAAAACCTCTGTCAGCCGAGCGACAGGAATACGCTCCGACCCAATGATGTCAGCCAAGACCTGCCCTGGTCCAACTGACGGCAATTGGTCCACATCCCCAACCAGCAATAGGCCAGCATGGGACGGAACAGCTTTGGTGAGGGCGTTCATCAGCGGCACATCGACCATACTGGTCTCGTCCACCACAAGGAGATCGCAGTCGAGAGGGTTCTCCTCGTTACGTGAGAACCCGCCATGCTTCGGATCAATCTCCAGCAGCCGGTGGATGGTCTTGGCTTCCAATCCGGTCTGCTCAGTCATGCGCTTGGCCGCACGCCCGGTTGGGGCTGTCAGAAGCACTTTCACGCCCTTGGCCACCAGGAGCCGGAGGATCGTATCGAGGAGGGTGGTCTTTCCGACACCAGGGCCACCGGTCACCACCGCCACCTTAGCGCCGAGCACCAGTTTTAAAGCCTCACGCTGGGAAGCCGCCAGGGTCTTGCCCGTGCGGCTCTCCACCCATGGAACAGCTTTGTCGAGGTCGATCTCGGGCCAAGGCGGTGGGCCGGAGGCTCGCTCAGCCAACCGTGAGGCAATGGTCTGCTCGGACAAGTGCAGGCCCTTGAGGAAGAGACAGGTTTCGTCACCAATGGTGTCCGAGACGACCTCTCCTTTGGAAAGCTCGTCCACGATGGCCGCGCGGATTAAGGCAGCCTCCACTTCGAGCAACTGTTCGGCCAATCGCGTGAGCGCCTCGACCGGCAGAGCACAGTGACCCTCATCGGTTGCGGTCTGAAGCGCGAAGGAGATCCCTGCCCGAATCCTTTGCGGCGCGGTCTTTTCCATCCCGAGCTTGGCTGCAATGGCATCCGCAGTCTTGAAACCGATCCCACGCACATCCTTGGCCAGCCGGTACGGGTCCTCGGTCATAACCTGAATGGATTCATAGCCGTAGGTTTTGAAGATGCGGACCGCCCGTGCGGTGCCGACGCCATGGGCATGCAGGAAGATCATGATCTCCCGTACTGCCTTCTGCTCGGCCCAGCCTGAGACGATGCGGGAGGCTCGCATCGGGCCGATTCCGGAGACTTCCGTCAGGCGTTCAGGGCTGGCTTCGATGATCTCGAAGGTGTCCACGCCAAAAGCAGTGACAATCCGTTTGGCCATAGCCGGTCCGATGCCGCGCATCTGGCCGGAAGCAAGGTACTTCTCGATGCCCTCCACACCGGTCGGCGGTGTCGTCTTGAGGACCTCGGCCTTAAACTGAAGCCCGTGCGTGCGGTCGCTGATCCAGAGGCCGCTGGCAGTAATCCATTCCCCGGCAGAGACCGCAGGGGTGTGGCCGACCACTGTCACAAGATCCCGCTTGCCCCGCGTATGGACCTTGAGGACAGCAAAGCCATTCTCGGCATTGTGGAACGTGACGCGCTCTACCGAGCCCGCGAGGGTCTCTAAGACAGATCTCTGATCAGCCTGTGGTGGTCGAAGCATCTGGTTCATGGTGCCTGCCAGGAGGAATTCCCGGCCTCTCCAACTCTACCGCTGGACTGAACCGATGACGAGAAGGCCCAGCAGACATTACATAGCCATCAGGAGCGTCGTCGCGAACATAATGGTTCCGAGGATGACGGTAGAGCACGCCCAATCAGACCGTCGCGGTTTGCTATGGAAGTTCAACTCGCCGAGCATTGCATCCTCACGCGCGATTTATTTTGTTCATGATATGTTCTAGTTTTTACGGCATTCTCCCAAGAGGTCAAGATGGACCGTAGGCTAACGGATGTGGCTGGGATGACGAACGTATCAATAGCTGGATCTATGTTACGTGGTCCGTCCAGGCCATAACATCGCAACTCCATCACATAAGGGCCTCCCAATGCCTCGGCAGAATCGTGTAACCCCCTTCGGAGAGTTCGAGGCCAACCCTGCTCGTGGGCTCTTTATGGGGAACAGAGGCATCCTTCATGACGATAACGGCAATCTTGGAAGGGCTCGATGGAAGCATAAGACTTGGGTCACGTGCGTTCTCTCATACAAGGGTGCACGCCGTACGCTCATGCAGCCCGGCAATTACACTGAGTTGTTTTTCTGTGACGAAGCTACTGCGCTGGCAGCAGGCCACCGGCCATGTGGTCAATGTCGTCCCTTAGACTATCGGCGTTACATGAACGCGTGGCAGCAGGCTTATGGTCTTGAAGCTCCACCGCGAGCAGGGGAGATCGACAACCTGTTGCATCAGGCACGGGTCGCCCAAGACAAGAGACAGATCAGAATCCATTCGGGTTTAGGCGATCTGCCGGACGGAGCCATTGTCAGTTTTCCAGAAGAGCCAGGGGCAGCATGGTTGATATGGCAAGGAAACCTGCACCGCTGGTCGCATGAAGGCTATCACGACCGCCGTTCTATAATCGCCGATGAAGAAGTTATAGTGCTCACGCCAGAACCGACCCTGCGTGTCTTGTCTGCCGGATACAAGCCCGTGGTCCATTCGTCGGTGTAGCCTGATCGTTCGAAGCACCGTCCGCTGGAATAGGTCGGCTCTTCGAAGCCCTCTGCTCACTATGACATAGCCCTTTTGGAGAGCAGTGAAATTAGTAGACAGATCGATCTTCTGTGAGAGTCTCAAATCGTCTGAGACTTCTCACGGAGCAGCCATTGATTTCGCTTACAGCCAGTCAGATCTGTAAATCTTGTCCAATACCCGGATGGATCTTGGATGCTCTCGTTGCTTGTGATGCGGCGTATCCAGGTGTCTTACGTCGGTTTTTGAGCGGCAGCACGAGCACTCTTCGCAAGCATGGAATGGCTCTTGTCGTGAGCCGTCTCGACCCAGAGCATCCCGGATATCTGGCGGACCATCTGCGCCCTCTGGGTGAGCGTCATAAGTTCGAGGGCAGTTCACCCTTGGAGTTCGTGAGTCATGTCATGTTGCATCGGCGGGTCCGGGATCTCGTGCGGACACTTCATCCTGGAGCCGTTGGCTTGGTCGGAGCGCTCATAAAGTTCTCTGAAACGCATTCTCGAAGCGATTACAGAGCATTGGTCGAGCTACACTCTCTACCTGTGCATAGGACCCGCTTGCTGTTCTTTACCATCTCCCAAGCATTCCCGAGTCTGCCATCCAAATCTGCCGGGTCCTCCCGGCTCCTTATGTCCGCTTACCCCTCCTTACCCGCTTACGATCCGTCGAACAGGCGTCAGATTTCGTTCGGGCCATCGAACTCATCAAGCCCGTCAACCCAGGCGTCACCGACGACGTTCTCACGAGTTCGCTGGAGGCTCTGAAATCTAAAACGCCTCTCCGGGGCTGGGTAACTCGATGGCTGGACAAGGCCACCGAGTTTTGGACCCCTGTGCCGGACGTGAATGAATCGGAGATGGTCGTCCTCCAAAGCGCCGCCGCTCTGCGTGATGTCGCAAAACAATTTGAAAATTGCCTTGAAGGCAAAATCACACAGTGTGCGCTTGGGCGAGTGCTCTACGTCGAGTATCTGCCGACACCCTGCATCATTCAGCTTGTAAGCCTTTCTGATGGATGGGTCTTCGAGTCCGTCCATGGCGTGAAGAACACGTCCGTAGATCCCGCGACGACTCGGATCGTACTTGAGAAACTACACGCTTGTGGGGTCCAGATTCCAGCGCGGCACTGGCAGGCTGTCCGTTTCAATCGCGTTGCGCGGCTGGCGCGTATCCTCGACCCGTTCAGAGATAACGCGGATCTAATTGACGATGAGTTCAGCGATCCGGACCAGAGGATTTCCCATGCCGCGTGAAATCGTTCGAGACCGGGCTGGAAAGGTGCTCGGTTGGTACGAAGACAATAACGTGTCTGGCCGGATCAATGTTCGTGATGCGAGCGGTCGGTGGCTCGGGTATTATGACAAAAGCCTCAATGAGACCCGCGATGCAACGGGTCGTTTCCTTGCAAAGGGCAATGTTCTTCCGAGCCTGGTCTACCGACCCTGAGGCCGATCATGAGCGTCCATCCGAATGCCCCGACTCGGCCATCCAAATCGAAGATTGCCGATCCGCAGGAACTTCTGACGCTCATTCTTGCGTCCGGATCTCACCTGAGACGCAAGGATGCCGAGCGGGAGGTCATAAAACGATTCGAGTGGTGGAAGCGCTGGAAGCCAGGATGGCGACCACCAGAGTTTCATTGTCTGAGAAGGATCGGGAACGAGAGAGTAATAAATGTCGAAGAGCGTCCTATCAGGCGCGGCGCGAGGAGGTTCTTCGGCAGAGACAGCAACGAAAGCGGCGTGAGGGTGAAGAGCAGGCTCGGAAGGGCCAAGAGCATCCCGGTGGATCATCCGGAGAAAAGGGTGTCGAGCCGTTCTTCGAGGACGGTGATAAGGGTATTCGCGAGTGGACCTTAAAGGCTGCGAAGTCCAGCTATGACGAGTTCCTCATCGAGGATCATCATTCCGCCGATAACATGATTCAGATTCTCTTCGGCGCTCTTGGTCGGATGAAAGGGGAACGCGATGCGGTGATCTCCCTCATATCGACGCTGGTTAAAGAGCGCAGCCGTATTCGGGCTCATATGGTTGCCCAGGATTGCACCGCTGAACGTTCAAAGTCGTTGTATCGAAAGGTTGGACTGGATGAGAACTCTGATGTTCGTTGTCAATGAGCTTGGACGTGGGTGTGCGATCCCAGGGCAGAAGCCGGGCGCGGCAGGATGGAGCGATTGCGCAGGGCCGGCGGCAGAGCCGTCAAGACGACGGTTGAGCAAACTCTGATGCGCGGGTTGATCACCGCATTTCCGTGTGTTCGTCCGGGGCTGCCTCGATCTGTCAGCGGGCGTCGATGACACATCATCGGCCACACAATTCTCGCGAGGGTTCCCCTCCGAGGCCCTGCCGCCGGCGCTGGGCAACCGCAGATGTCAGTCCAAACTGAGGAGGTCCTCCGCAATGACCGTGAGCTCGTTCGGCTTTATGCGGCCGAGCGCGGCTCGATCTCGCGCCCGATCGCCCACAGGAAGGCCGCCATCTCCCGCGCGATCGCGGTGGTGACCACGGTCTGGCGCTTGCCGGCCGCCATCAGCCGGCGATACCGCGCGCACAGCCGCACCTGCGCCTTCCAGGCGATCGCCCGCACGATCGCTGGCAAGCCCTCCTGGCGCTCCTGCAGCACGCGGCTCATCCGGGCCGGAAAGCGATAGGTCCAGGCGCCCTCGATCAGCACCCGGCGAACCCGTGGGTTGCCCGCCTTGGTGATGCTGCCGCGCCGCACCCGCTCGCCGGTCGAGCTCTCGCACGGCACCAGACCGAGATAGGCCATCAGCTGGCGCGGGCTCTCGAAGCGGCGTACATCGCCGATCTCGGCTACAAAGGTCACCGCGGTCAGAAGCGCCACCCCACGCAGGGCCTGATAAGCCTCGACCACGGGCGCCATCGACCAGGTCTTGACCACCTCGGCGACTTGCTGGTTCAGGCGCTCCAATCGCGCCTCGGCATCCTCGATCGCCTGCCGGTACTCGCGCAGGACGAGATACTGGGCCGGATGCTCGAAGATGAGTTCGGATAGCCAGCGCGCATGCGCTCGGGTCCAGGGCTTGTGGCCGGAGAAGATCCGTCCATGGCGCAACAGAAACGATTGCAGGTGCTGGCGCTTCTCGCGCAGGTCCGCCATGGCCGCTTCGCGCGCCCGCACCAGCTCGCGCACGGCCTCATGGCCTGGATCCGGCACCCAGATGGCGGTCAGCTCCCCGGCCCGATGCAGCCGGCCAGGGTCAGGGCATCGCGGCGGTTGGTCTTGACGCGCTCGCCCGGGCGCTTGGGGATCAGCGAAGGCGCAATGACCGCACACTCATGTCCCAGAGCACTGATCTGCCGCTGCAGGCCATAGCCGGTCGGGCCGGCCTCGTAGCAGAACAGCAACTCGCGATGCTTGCCACTGAGCTTACTGACGAGGCGCCGCACTGCCTCGGGTGTGTTGTCGATCTCGCCCAGAAAACGGACTTCACCCTGACGGCCGTCTTCAGCCACGGCGACCGCGATCTTCAGTTTGGACGTATCCAGACCGACAAACACTTTGCTATTCTGCTGCATGGCTCGTCCCCTGTGCGGGAGGCTCGGCGCCGGCCCATCCGGCGCAACCCTCGCTCATCGCATAGTGTGGACGAGCCACCTCCGCCGGCAACGAACATACGGTCTGTCCAAACCATGTTTTAACCGCCGCCAGAAGGTCATTCCGAGTGATCCTCCACCCGGATACCTATCCAGCGCATAAGCGGGAAGAGGCAGAGCGCCGGTTCAAGGAGACCAAATCCATCTTCGAGGAGATTAAGCGTCTACGAGACCCGTAACGTAAGTCGAACTCGTTACGCTTCTCTTAGCTCGTTTTTGCGAGGCTGGATTGAGGCGGTGACGCATCTCCTTGCCACTCTTGAACACAGGAACGACCTTCTCAGAGATGGAAACAGCCCTACCTGTACGGGGGTTGCGTCCGGTACGAGCACCCCGCTTCTTAACTGAGAAGGTCCCGAAGCCACGAAGCTCGACCCGCTCGCCCTGTGCGAGGGCATCACTGATGGTGTCGAGGATCGCGTTTACAATCTTCTCGATGTCACGCTGATACAGATGCGGGTTTTGCTCAGAGAGCTTCTGGACCGGTTCGGATTTGATCATATCTGGGGTAAGCCCTTGATCTGGTCCTAACTTTTGCGAAGTTGCCAGAGGGCCTTGAAGCCGTCAAGGGCGGCTGTGAGACCGCCCTGCCGCATGGAGGTCAAGCTGCTTGGGTACGCTTGGTAATATGCGCTCGATATGCCGCTGCTGACTTCATGGTGATTGTCCCGGCTTCCGTCAGCTTCACGATCTCGGTCTTCGCACGTTGTGCGGCTCGCGCAGTATAGGAAGACTTCAACGCGACCCGAGTGTGGTTAGCGATGTGCCTGCGATGAGCACCTGCCTGTCGCGGGCTCATGGTCTTCTCGGCAACAAACCGGTCCAGGTGATCGTAGGCCCGCTTCGCTTCCGTAGGGGAATAGCTGTCTTTCTTCTCGAACAAAGGATGTCCTTTCGGTGGTAAACCAACCCATATGAGGGCTAAAGGCAGGGATTTCCAGACTGAGTTCCAATTTAAGGTAAACCCTCTGCTGCCAAGACCCTGCTGGGACCACGCCATAGCTATGAGGTCACTGAGTTACCGCATTTGAATTGATCTTACCCGAAAGCTCAGGCACGCACTGCGCATCGTTTCGCGATTGTCGATACGAAGAGGGGGTGGATTTCACCTGAAATGTATTCTCCGTGCCTATGACATCACACGATCAGTATCGGCATCGGCTCATCGAACGTGTCTGGACAGCAAACAGGGGCCGGTCGGTTGGGTTTGATGCGGGTGCGACGTGGACGGACAGTCATCTGCCGGGCTCGACCAAGGTGCTCTGACTGCTGCTGATCCAGATCAGGAGCAGTCGCACACGCATCGGTCCATCGTACTTAGCGCTCTATTGACGGCTGTGTATTAGCCCCGCCCGATCCGCCTTCGACAATGGGAGCAGGGGGCGATCACTTCAGTCACACCGTCAGTAGGTGAGGCTATAATGCACATCGTCGATCATGCAGGGCAGAAGAGGGAGCAATGGCGACCCAGTGTGACGACGCGCATGCGGGTCTCGGCCATGGCTGGGGCAGCCCAGCTATGCGTGTGTGAGCAATGGTGTGATCCTGGCTGCGGCGCACCCCACCCATTTGCATGCGGTGGAAGAGATCCTGACTGTGCTTGAGGGCCGCGCTGAGGTCTGGTCGGCGACGAACATGCGCCAGTGACGGTCGGGCAGTCGGTGATCATTCCGGCAGGACACCGGCACGGGTTCCGCAACACTGGCGAGACGACGCTTCATAGGGAGGCGGTACTTGCCGCACCTATTTCCGAGGGTTCCGTTGCAATTCCTGACGTAGGCCAAGCGAAGGCCGGACAAGAACGCAGGCTAGGCGACGGCACCGAACAGGGTAGCAATGAAGTCGCGCTGAGCGCCCATGTCATTCGCTGGTACACCGGCGACCGGTGCCTTCCGGATCATCGCCATCGCCTCATAACCAGAAAGCGTCTGCGAGGCGGACGTGAAGCTCTTGAAGCCCAGTCCTGGCCGGACCAAGCGCTTGATACGCCGGTGATCTTGTTCAACGATGTTATTCAAGAATTTCACCTGCCGGAGTTTGGCAAAGCGCCGGAGTTCTCCTCCCTGCTTCATAGCTTTCGTCGCAATAGGATAGGCCGCATTCTTGTCGACCGTGATGGTCCGCGGATTGACCGTATGTGCCTGCTTCAGTGCTTTCCGGAAGAACCGTCGGGCGGCGGCCGCATCCCGCTTGGGCGAAAGCAGAAAGTCGATTGTCTGCCCTGTCGCATCAACAGCACGGTACAGGTACACCCATTTTCCCTTCACTCGGATATATGTTTCGTCGACCCGCCAGGAGCCGTTCTTCATACGAAGATGCGGACGGATGCGCTTGTCCAACTCCGGCGCATAGGCCTGGATCCACCGAAACAGGGTCGTGTGATCGACCTGAATGCCTCGATCGGAGAACATGCGCTCGAGATCACGGTAGCTGATCGGGAACTGCAGGTACAAGCGCACGGCCCACAGAATGATCTCCGCCGTGAACTGCCGACCTTTGAACAGATTCTTGTTATTTTGCTTCTTCGCTAGCCCCAACCGCCACCCTCATCCCGTAGCTCAGACAGAGCAAGCTTCAAGGCTGCAACAGATCCGGAGACGCCGGGCGTACTCCGGACCGAACTTCTTTCCCCATCGCCGGATCGTCTCATAAGACACGAGGATGCCGCGCTCGAGCAACATCTCCTCCACGAGCCGGAGGCTTAGGGGGAACCGGAAGTACAGCCAAACGGCATGGGCGATGATCTGAGGTGGAAACCGGTGGCGCTTGTAGCTGACGGGCTTGGTCATGCCTCAGTTAATAAGGCAGAAGCCCTGCTCGAGAGTTACCGTGACATCCCCCCTATACGACCCTGTCTACTGTAATACCGGTACGTTGAGAGCGAGATTTCTGACCTTCCGAAATCGCAGCCTGGACCTCAACATTCCTCAACAGCCTCTCACCTTGCGAGTAAGCCGTCTTCTCGCTGTACCCGGCGCGTATCGCGGCCTGGGTAGCATTGAGATCGATGAGGTATTCTTCAGCGAACCGTTTCTGCTTGTCGGTCAGTGCCATGGGTTTCACGAGTGATGGAGGCGCGCAAGGCGCACAAGCCGATGCGAGGGTCGAGGATGCGCATCAAGATCATTTCGGGCTAGGGTCTAGCTCACTGCGGTTGCGCGAGATGCATGCGGTCTGGAGGCGACCATGTTCGGTGACTCCCCGTCAGGGAGAAGACGTTTCTGGGCCATTATGATCGGGATCGCGATCATAGGGATCGGAGGATTGCTCCTGATGTGGGCCTTTCAGGTGTGACTCTTTATGCGAGTTCCACCCAATCCTGAGCGAGCATGTCCGACTGGGAGGCGAGCGAGACGCTCAAGCAAGTTAGCGGATTAAGGATCAGCGCCATAAGAGGCTTTCGGGCTTTGCACCGATGGATTAGCCAAAAGTCGAAATCGTCCACCACGTAGAGAAGCCTATAACGCGGGCGTGTGGGAGGCTTGGCAATGCAAGACGATGATGAATTCGATGATCAGGACCACGTTGTGGGCCCAAAGGTCCTTCGGCCTGACAGGTCCACGGACCGCCTATTCAGATGGATTGGCCTCATTGGCGGCCTCGGCTTCTGCGCTTTGATGATCGCGCAGATATCCCAGTAGGAACGGCGGTGCTCGGGAGCTTCGATCTCAATCCAATCCTCAGCGAGCGTGTCTGTCTGGGAGGCGAGCCAGCCCATGAGGATCTTGTCGTCTGCCGTCTTCATGATGATGTACGGCAAGACCTCAGCTACCTGGCCGGTCTGAGAAATCCTATCGCCTTCCCAGCAGTCGCCTGATGCGCTCGCTCTCCATGGCCTTGTCGGCCACGTGCTGGGCGGCAGTCTTGGCGCTCTGGGCGGATTGTTGAAAGTTTCCTGATGCGACGGATCGGATGGCTTGGGAGAGTTCGCGTCGGGCGCTCTGGCAATGATGGCAGGGCATTACATAGTTTCCTGCGGCTTCTCTGCCCTACGCTTGACGTCGTGCTCTCTCTGCCTTGCTCTATGGTCGAGGGACTTGGGCATTCAGTCTCAATTGACCGGTTATCGCGACTGGGTTCACTTGGATCAGGTGCCTAAGGGTGTGCCATGTCAGCTAAGTGCCCAAACTGCGCAGAACCACTATTAAGCGTGAAGACCTACAGCGTCGACATTGAAAGCTCAGGTGTCCTACAGAGCGGCACGGTCTATGCGTGCCCGGCATGCTCTGCCGCTATCAGCGTCTCGCTAGGAGCGCCGCCCATTGTAGCGGGGACAGTCTTGGAAACTGTGACGGACGTCTCGGTTGATCTGGAGGGCACGCATCCGAGCTTACCTCAATAGCCCCAGCGTCTCAGCGAGGCTCTCTTCCCTGTGCTGGCCGGAGGCGTCGAGCTAAAAGTCATGCCTGGCGAAGGAACATTACCATCACCAGGCAGCAAGATCATTGAGAGCGGCAACGACCGGTCTTGGTTGTCTCACGGTCACCGTCATCATAGTTGATACTGATGGTCTCACCACCTAATGACGCGATCTTTCCAGGATACCACTTTCCGGCACCCTTGTAGTTGCACTCGACACGGCCGCCGATAGCCCAGTTGTATGGCCTTACAGCGCTAACAGAGAGGGTCTCCCGATCGCCGTCATCGTATGACACGGTGATATTTCCACCAGACACAGCTTGGATAACGCCGGGATACCAGTAGCCACCACCTTTGTAGTTGGCCAAAACCCAATCGCCCTTTGACTGTGCGTGAGTTGAACTGATGCCAGCAATGAGGCCCATGGCAATGAGCCCGAGCTTAACGGAATTCTTCATATTGCCCCCAGAGAGGCCGCACGATCACGGCTAAATCTTGGGTATAGATACCTTGATCAGAGATCAATGACGTTTCGGCACTCTGGCCGCTTAACATTCGAGATACTTAATACCCACAGTAGTGGCAAAGAGGAACGGCTCCATGAAGTGAGCATATTCACTTGCTACCTCAACAGTCCCAGCCTCTCAGCGATGCTCTCTTCAACGTAAAGGTTGAGCATCGCGACATGTTGCGGATGGGACTCTCAGAGGCACCGTCAACTTAAACCGATAAGGGTTGTCTGAAGTCATCACGCTCAGCGCTAAGCCATTGAAAGTACGTCATCCACTCTGGACGAAAAATGCACAAAACGCAGGCGAAACCCGTTAAGTTGACGATGCCCCAAATCCGTTCGGCAACTCATCGACATCGGGGCCATGAGCACAAAGGTGGTCCATCGCCTCGAACCATTCATCTTGCCATGGAGGCTGTGCCGGCACTCTATCTTTATAACCTCGGCCGATTTTCCTATGGCCACAAAGCAAACTCAACAGCCTCATTGACTGCCACCTAAGATGGACATGATTCCAGACCAATTCCTTCTTAACCGGATTCATGTAAGGCAGTGGCGTGCGCAAATGTCGCAAGGTCAGTCTGGTACAATGTTTTCGTACTGGAGACGACCTTGAATCAGAGCCGCGCTAACCTCTCTTTCCGAACGCCAGAAGCCTCCTCACATACTCGCTCCAAGGATGATCACATCATTACTTCACACCCTGACCAAGCAGATGGGCCTCTGCTCGACCTGACTGATGCCGCCGTTCGACAGATGATCAGGCTCGCGAAGCAGCGGGGCTATGTGACGCACGGTGAATTAAACAAAGGTTTGCCCTCCAGGGACTTCTCCTCCGAGCAGATCGAGGACGTGCTTGGCCAGCTCTCCGCAATGGGGATCAGCGTCGTCGAGTCCGAAGAGGTGGACGAGGGGCAGCAGGCAGAGGCCGAGGAGCAGGAAGCCGACGGCGGTAACCTCGTCGAGGCCTCCCAGAGCCATCCGATCGCGGTGCGTGAGACTACCGCCAAGGAGCCGACCGAGCGCACCGACGATCCGGTGCGCATGTACCTGCGCGAGATGGGCTCGGTCCAGCTTCTGTCCCGCGAGGGCGAAGTCGCGATCGCCAAGCGCATCGAGGCCAGCCGCGAGGCGATGATTGCAGGCCTGTGCGAAAGCCCGCTCACCGTTCAGGCCATCATCATCTGGCGTGACGAGCTCCTGGCCGGCAAGGTTTTGCTCCGTCACATCATTGACCTGGGGGCGACCTATGCGGGCCCGGACGGAACCATCCTCCCCAATGTCGATGGGATCGGCGAAGACCTTCCGGAGGAGGAACGAGCAGCCGAAGGCGACGAAGCGGCCCCGTCCGAGGAAGAGGGCGAGGGCGACGACATGGAGAACAACGTGTCGCTCTCGGCCATGGAGGCCGAGCTGAAGCCGCGCGTGCTCGAGACCTTCGACTCCATCGCCGACAACTACAAGAAGCTGCGCCGCCTGCAGGTCGAGCATGTGGAACAGCGCATGCAGAACAAGCAGCTGACCCCGGCCCAGGAGCGCAAGTACAAGGAGCTCAAGGCGGATATCGTCACCGCGGTGAAGTCGCTGTCGCTGAACAACAACCGCATCGAGGCCCTGGTCGAGCAGCTCTACGACATCAACAAGCGCCTCATCTCCCATGAGGGCCGCCTGATGCGCCTGGCCGAGAGCCACGGCGTCGCCCGCGAGGAGTTCCTCAAGCACTACCAGGGATGGGAACTCGATCCCAAATGGGTGCTGCGCGTCTCCAAGCTCGGCGGCAGGGGCTGGAAGGACTTCGTCGCCAAGGCGAAGGACGGCATCCACGACCTGCGCGAGAACATCCACAATCTGGCGAGCGAGACCGGCCTGGAGATCCAGGAGTTCCGCCGCATCGTCATGATGGTGCAGAAGGGCGAGCGCGAGGCGCGCCAGGCGAAGAAGGAAATGATCGAGGCGAACCTGCGCCTCGTGATCGCCCTTGCCAAGAAGTACACGAACCGCGGCCTGCAGTTCCTGGACCTGATCCAGGAGGGCAATATCGGCCTGATGAAGGCGGTCGACAAGTTCGAGTACCGGCGCGGCTACAAGTTCTCGACCTACGCCACCTGGTGGATCCGGCAGGCGATCACCCGCTCGATCGCCGACCAGGCCCGCACGATCCGCATCCCGGTGCACATGATCGAGACGATCAACAAGATCGTCCGCACCTCGCGCCAGATGCTGCACGAGATCGGCCGCGAGCCGACCCCGGAGGAGCTGGCCGAAAAGCTCGCCATGCCCGTGGACCGAATTCAGAAAGTGCTCAAGATCGCCAAGGAGCCGATCTCCCTCGAGACGCCGATTGGCGACGAGGAGGACACACATCTCGGCAATCTTATCGCGGACGACAATGCTGTCTCTCCTGACCTGGCAGCGATCCAGTCGAACCTGCGCGATACCACGACGCAAATGCTTGCCACCCTCTCGCCGCGCGAGGAGCGCGTGCTGCGCATGCGCTTCGGCATCGGGCTGAAAAGTGACCACACTCTCGAGGAGGTCGGCCAGCAGTTCTCCGTGACTCGAGAGCGCATCCGGCAGATCGAGGCGAAAGCTTTGCGTAAGCTGAAGCATCCGTCGCGCAGCCGGATGCTCCGGAGCTTCCTCGACATCTGACATCTCACCGCTGAAAGTGCCATGTTGCGCGGATGAGCGATTTGGCGACCGAAGCTGCACGGCACAGGGGAACTGCGTCCTCCTGATCTCGGATCTCCATCATGCCGTTCAAGACCAATGCCGCTCGCCGTCATCGCATCCCCAAGCAGTGGCACCGGGTGACAAATAGGGCACAGCCCAGCGGTGGGTTGTCACCAGGCATGCTGACGGCCTCCCCGAGGCTGCCGACGCGACTTAACGATCGCTAGACCGATCTCCGGTAAACAACGAAAGGTGCGTCGGAACCCTGTCCGGCCTGCTGACCGTCATTGTCCGGAGTGTCCATGGCCAAACCATCAAACTTGCTGAATGCCTACGAACGGATGGTGGCCGCCGAGGACGAGAAGCGCCGCCTGATGCCCGAGCGGCTGGTAACACTCGTCGCGGACAAACCTTGGATCAAGGCGGTCAGCCAACACTCACAAGTCCGGCAAGTCTTCCTGAAGGCTGCAATCGCCTTCTGCCGATCCGAGACGGCCGAAGCGCCGAAGCCCAAAGGGCACCCCTGCTCGCGCGGCGATGCCTCACCAACGATCAGCGTCTCACGGTCAGATCCACATAGGAAAGGCTCCGGAGTGATCCGGAGCCTTTCCTATGGGATGACAGGAGCAGGATCTAGAAGTCCATGCCACCCATGCCGCCGCCCATGCCACCACCAGGCATGGCTGGAGCGGATTCCTTCTTCGGAGCGTCGGCCACCATGGCCTCGGTGGTGACCAGCAGGCCGGCGACCGAAGCCGCGTTCTGCAGAGCCGTGCGGACGACCTTGGCCGGATCGACGATGCCGGCCTGGAGCATGTCCACGAACTCTTCCGTCTGAGCGTTGAAGCCGTAGGTGTCGGACTTCGTGTTGTCGTTGATCTTGCCGACCACTGTGGATCCCTCAACACCGGCGTTCTCGGCGATCTGACGGAGCGGAGCCTCGAGCGCGCGCAGGACGATCTTGATGCCGGCCTGGACGTCCGGGTTGTCGGTCGTGAGCTTCGCAACCGCAGCCTTGGCGCGCAGCAGAGCCGTGCCGCCGCCGGGAACGATGCCCTCTTCCACCGCAGCGCGGGTGGCATGCATCGCGTCGTCCACGCGGTCCTTCTTCTCCTTCACCTCGATCTCGGTCGAGCCGCCGACGCGGATCACCGCGACGCCGCCTGCGAGCTTGGCCAGGCGCTCCTGAAGCTTCTCACGGTCGTAGTCCGAGGTGGTCTCCTCGATCTGCGCCTTGATCTGCTGAACACGAGCTTCAATCGCGTCCTTTGCACCGGCGCCATCAATGATCGTGGTGCTCTCCTTGTCGATGCGAATACGTTTGGCACGGCCGAGCATGTCGAGGGTGACATTCTCGAGCTTGATGCCGAGGTCCTCAGAAATCGTCTGGCCGGCGGTGAGAATCGCGATGTCCTCGAGCATGGCCTTGCGGCGGTCGCCGAAGCCGGGAGCCTTCACGGCAGCGATCTTCAAGCCGCCACGCAGCTTGTTGACCACGAGGGTGGCGAGAGCCTCGCCCTCGATATCCTCCGCCACGATCAGCAGCGGCTTGCTGGTCTGCACCACGGCTTCGAGGATCGGCAGTAGCGACTGCAAGGAAGAGAGCTTCTTCTCGTGGATGAGGATGTAGGGA
Source organism: Microvirga ossetica (assembly GCF_002741015.1). Classification (NCBI taxonomy): domain Bacteria; kingdom Pseudomonadati; phylum Pseudomonadota; class Alphaproteobacteria; order Hyphomicrobiales; family Methylobacteriaceae; genus Microvirga; species Microvirga ossetica. The sequence continues at coordinate 467,572 of NZ_CP016620.1, forward strand.
TCCTCGAGCTCCGCAATCATCTTCTCGGCGTTGGTGATGAAGTACGGCGAGAGGTAGCCGCGGTCGAACTGCATGCCCTCGACCACGTCGAGCTCGGTCTCGGCGGTCTTGGCCTCCTCGACGGTGATGACACCCTCGTTGCCGACCTTCTGCATCGCCTGGGCGATCATCTCGCCGATGGAGGCATCACCATTGGCCGAGATGGTGCCGACCTGAGCGATCTCCTCAGATGAAGCCACCTTCTTGGCGCGGGACTGGATGTCCTTCACCGCCTCGGCGGTGGCAAGATCGATGCCGCGCTTGAGGTCCATCGGGTTCATGCCGGCGGCAACCGCCTTGGCGCCCTCGCGGACGATGGCCTGGGCCAGAACGGTCGCGGTGGTGGTGCCGTCACCAGCCACATCGCTCGCCTTCGAGGCCACTTCGCGCACCATCTGGGCGCCCATGTTCTCGAACTTGTCGGCGAGCTCGATCTCCTTGGCCACGGTGACGCCGTCCTTGGTGATGCGCGGAGCGCCGTAGCTCTTTTCCAGCACCACGTTGCGGCCCTTGGGGCCCAGCGTGACCTTTACGGCGTTGGCCAGAATATCGACACCGCGCAGCATCCGATCGCGTGCATCAGTGGAGAATTTTACGTCTTTGGCAGCCATGAGCTGAACTCCTGTTATTTGTTATCTGTTCGGGCTGGGCTGTTTAAGCTGCCTTCTGAGCCGCGGCGGACTGTTCGATCACGCCCATGATGTCGGATTCCTTCATGATCAGGAGATCCTGGCCATCGATACGCACCTCGGTGCCGGACCACTTGCCGAAGAGCACGCGGTCGCCGGCCTTCACGTCGAGGGCGACGACCTTGCCGCTCTCGTCACGGGCGCCGGGGCCGACGGCGACGATTTCGCCCTCTTGCGGCTTCTCCTTGGCGGTGTCCGGGATGATGATGCCGCCGGCCGTCTTCTCTTCGGCTTCGATGCGGCGGACGACGACGCGGTCGTGCAGCGGACGGAACTTCATGGGCAAGCCTCCTCAATATGGAATTGGAGGCACTCGTCTGCGCCGAGCAGCACGTTTAGCACTCGACGCATGGGAGTGCTAACGCGAGTTGATAGCCTGATGCCCCGGTTCAGGCAAGACCTCTTGACGAGGCCAAGCTTAAGGTGCGTTGGACTCTTGAGAGCACTGTCGGAGCCGGTTGCCCCTGCGGTCCTCGTCGCTCATCCGCTGAGGTCCATCGCGACGCCGTTCGACAGCTGACGAATGGTCTGGCCTTTGTTACCGCGGCTGGCGCCCCAAAAGGCAACAAAATAGCCCCGCCAGCCTGAGGCCAGCGGGGCGGATGAAATGCCTTGGTGATACTCAGTTACGCAACATGAAAGTGACCCACCTCTGCTTGTGAACTTTGACAGGACGATGACGCCATCCACTTGGCGCTGATCTCCTGATCGTCCTGGGCGCTCATTGACCCGTCCCATCATGTGTCCATACTGGCTCTCATGAAGCGCCTGATCGGATCCCTCCGAACCCTGCTATCCCGTCGTCCAAGGACCAGGACTCAAGCGGGCCTCACCGCCGTTGAAGATGAAGCGGTCTGCCTGATTGCGTATGAGGGAGCGGCAGCCTACGCCCGAGCACGGCAGCAGGCGTATTACTGCCGCGCCAGAGGCAGCGAGCAGGGATTTCGGTTCTGGTCGGCCGTGACGACTGAAGTCGACCGGCGAGCGGGTGCCAGCGCGAAAGGTGCTCATCAGCAGTCGCGATGAGGCTCAGCAGGCTGCGTTAAAACCAATTCTGGGATGCGCATGAATTCCGGACAAAAGTCGTTTCGCGTTTACCGTCAGTTCAATGGTGGAGCCGCATCTAGGAACAGTGGTTACCCGACCGCACTCCCGGCCAAGCCCAGGACACATAATTCCTCTTATCGTGGACTTGGCCGGGTCCAAGGCGTAGCAGGCGGATTTTCATTGGGACACGGCCGGCTTGGACGGCATCAATCTCGGCGCGACGCCAACCCCCCGGTAAATGCGTCAGGCAAGAGCGAGCACGACGGTCAGCAGCGCTTGCGGGACTCAGATCATCTGGCCGGGGATTTGACTGATCGAGAAGCCACGCATGGTGATAAGGGCGCTCTCGGAACTCACGGCTCGGCGACGGGATAGGATGCTATCGGGACGAGGTCGAAATTCCTCATCGGATAAGGCCGCTCGCCTTGTGACCCAATGGCCTTTCTCAAGATGGCCTTGATGTGTTCTTTCACAGCGACATCGTCAGCGCCAACTTCAGCCGCGATTGTGGAACGCTCCTTGCCGGCCTTCAAGCAGCGGAGAATCTGAGCTTCCGGATCTGTCAGCGAATACTGTTGATTGAGATTGGCCGCGGAGAGCAGCCTATCTGCGCCAGTATTCAGGATGGTGGAAACGACCCTTGTCATTGCTATCCCTACGGATAAACGCCTGGTGACACTTTGCCTGTGGAGCCGGATGAAGCGCCATAGCGCTTCGGAGGTAAGACAGCCACCGGGCCTACTTTGCTGAGAACGCGCCGATGATGTCGCAAGGCGCAGAGAGCTTGCGTACCTTGCTCCAGTGCAGATCCTGCAGTGTGTTGAAGTCCGACGAGGAGCCCGGGAGGGCAGTCCATCCGTGCCGTCTCCCGGGTCTCGTCGACAGCTGTCGTCGACAGGCAGCTGAAGCCAGAGTGAGGTGATTTGCTGGAAGAGACAAGCGGCACGAATGGGGCGCGGCAGCGTGGCGCACGATCGGCGCGCCAAGGCGTGAACGGAAAACGCCCCGGCTGAGGGCTGTCTGAAACCTCACCCAGGGCGTTGAGCGGAGGGTAGAGCTCCGCACCGGATCGAGATGGTTCGCATCAGACCCGGTGAAAGCATCCTGAGCCGACAGAGTAAACATTTGGTGTGCTGGGATGGGGCCATCAGGTGACGCGTGTCGCCATCGCGCGATCATTGAAAGGCAGGCCATAGACATGGCAATGCTCTTCGGGTCAGAGAGGTCGCACCCGTCCGTCAGCCAGAGCTTGCTGACTCCTGTGTGATTTCCAGCTTTTCTTCGGGACCATCCGCTGCCTAGCTTGGGGCATGAAACCCGATATCTACGCCCTTGCTCCAGCTCCGAAGGTCGATCACCGTACCAACCGGCTCCTGGCGGCTTTAGATTCCGATGACTTTGCGGCACTGGAGCCGCACCTGCACGGGGTCAGCCTGCAACAGGATCAGGTGTTGTACGAGGCCGGCGATCCCCTGCGCCATGCCTTCTTTCCCCATGACACGGTAGTGTCGCTGGTGGCCGTGTTGAAGGATGGCCGCTCGGCCGAGATGGCGGTCTATGGCCGGGAAGGGGCCTTGGGCCTCGTCAGTTCCATGACAGCCCTCCAGTCCTTTGGGCGCTACATCGTACAAGCTGACGGTACCGCTTCCCGAATCGAGCTGGAGCGCCTGCAGGAGGTGATCGGCACCCGTCCGAAGGTGCGCCAGCTGGTGCTGAACTTTGCCGAAGCCATGATGGCCCGCGTGCTGCAGAACGTGGCCTGCAACGCGGTCCACAGTGTCGAGGCCCGGTGTTGCCGCTGGATCTTGAGCATGCACGACCGGCTGGATCGGGACGCTGTGCCGCTCACACACGAGTTCCTGGCCGACATGTTGGGGGTGCAGCGCTCCACCGTCAGCAGCATCGCACGAGCGCTGCAGGAGGCGGGGCTGATCCGGCAGGGCCGGGGTGTGATCACGGTGATGGATCGGGCCGGCCTGGAGCAGACCTCCTGCGAGTGCTACGGCACGGTGCGCCGCAGCTTCGAGCGGCTGTTGCCTCACACCTATAGGAACAACCCAACACCTGATCTCCGCCAGCCACGTCGTGGTTCCTGATCGTCGTGCCATGCCAGCTGTTGAGAGCCGGCAGGATTCGCAGGCGACGTTGTCTGCGCTACCTGGGATCTGGGATAGGAGATGGGAGCGTGATGTCCGATCACGTCTACAAAGTCGTTGAACTGGTGGGCTCATCGCCCAACAGCATCGAGGATGCGATCCAGACGGCGATCAAGCGGGCCGATCAGACCTTGCGCAACCTGCGCTGGTTTGAGGTGATGCAAACCCGTGGTCACGTGGAGAACGACGAGGTTCAGCATTATCAGGTCGTGCTCAAGGCCGGTTGTACGCTGGAAGGCGAAGGGCCATAGCGGGGTGCGGCGAGCGAACGCTTTTAGCCTATTAAAGCGATGGCGCTCGGCGGTTTTTTATACCGTCGATGATCAGCGGATTTGCGTTTATCGATGATGTCGGAGGGCTCTGGTGTATTGAGAGCCACAACACCTTTTCTGCCAAAGCGCATTGACATGATCAGGAACTAGCGCAGCCCCTGCGAGCGTAGGCTCATGGATGTGCTACCTCGAGCAGCACGAAGGATGGATTCCGCGCCTCCAAATCCGGCTCGTCCGCCCTGCGCTTGGGGCCTCTACTCAGCGACTCCTCTGAGTAACAGGCGGTTGACCGCCTGGACGACCCGCTCGTGCTCCTCCTCCGAAAATGGGCTCAGCTCATGCATCTCGAGGCTGTTCAGGCCCTCAATGGCCAGCCAGCCCACCAGCGCCGCGTCCAGATCATCCGACGTGGCTTTCAGGGTCTCCAGGGTCGCCTTGATGACCGCCCGCACGGGATCAAGCAGGCGCGGGTTTTCGGCCGACGCGGCCAGCATGCCATTGGCGACCCCCTTCGTCCTGTCCTGGCGCAGCTTGAGCAGCGCCGCCGTGCACAGGCGGGCTTCCAGGTTGCGCCCGGGCTCGGCCTGAGCGCGAAGGGCCTCCCGCTCCGCAGAAACCTCGTCAACGAGGCGCTGGACCATGGCCTGAAGCAGCGTTTCCTTGCTGGGAAAGTTGTAGAGAAGCCCACCCTTGCTGAGACCGGCCTTTTCGGCCACGGTGTCCAGCGTCAGCCGTCCCGACCCGATCTCACTCACCAGCTCCGCAGCCGCGTCGAGAATTTTCTCACGGGAACTCTTTCGGCCTCGAACCCGTCCCGCCATGCACCACTCTTGCCCTGAAGTGTCCAGCCGAAGATCCATTCGCCATATCGGCGCCCCTCCTGCCAGCGTCAAGAAGAGAGCATGACTTCGCGGCGGAGGGTCTCGGCGCGGTCCTGTCGCGCAATCGAGGTCAGGCTTTTGGAAGAGAGTATGCCGGAATGTATTCTCGTTGACACGTGCACCCGCCTTGGCCCTTATACCGTGACGCAGATGGGGTGAAGGCTTGGTGAAGCCACGCCTTCACGTCTTCCATGTGCTCAACGTTCGTCGGCACGTCAGCCGATCCGGTCGCAGCCTACCCGGTCAAAACAAGGAGCTCTGGTGAAAACCCTCGTTATCTGTTCCGGCGGATTGGACTCCGTCACGCTCGCGCACAAAGTTGCGGCTGAGCACACGCTCACGCGCCTGGTGTCCTTCGACTATGGCCAGCGCCACAAAAAGGAACTCGACGCCGCGCGGGCCTGCGCGGTTCGCCTCGCTGTGCCGCACGACACCGTCGACATTACCGCAGTCGGGCGCCTGTTAACGGGATCGGCCCTCACCAGCGGGGAGCCTGTTCCAGAGGGGCATTATGCCGAAGAGACGATGCGGATTACGGTCGTGCCGAACCGCAACGCCATCATGCTGGCGATTGCCTTCGGCGGCGCTGCTGCCGGGCAGGTCGAGGCGGTGGCGGCTGCGGTCCATGGTGGCGACCACTTCATCTACCCGGATTGTCGCCCGGACTTCATCGAGAGCTTCGAGACCATGCAGCGCCATGCGCTGGAGGGGATCGCTCGCATCGCGCTCTACACTCCCTTCGTGCGGCTGAACAAAGCCGACATCGTGCGTGAAGGAGCACGGCTGGGCGTGCCCTTTGCCGACACTTGGTCCAGCTACCAGGGTGGCGAGCGTCATTGCGGGCGCTGCGGCACCTGTGTCGAGCGGCGCGAGGCCTTTCATCTCGCCGGTATTGAGGATCCAACCCCGTATGAGGATCCGGACTACTGGATCGAGGCTTGCCGCGAGCACCAAGCCGGGCAGCTGCCTCAGGCTTAGCCAGAGCAACCACACTGATGAGATGAATTCTGTGGAGGACACGACCATGACGCCTGATCGACGGCGCCGGATTGAGGGGATCGCGTTTCTCGTGGGCTTTACGGCCTGCATTCCAGCTGCCAACTGGCTCGTCGGCCATGTCGGAACGGTCTGCGTTCCGGACGGCCCATGTCTCATCCCTATAGCCCCTGGCCTTGCAGCCCCGAGTGGCGTGCTCGTGGTTGGCCTAGCCCTCGTGCTGCGCGACCTCGTGCAGCGGCGTTTGGGGCGGTACTGGGCGCTGGCTGCCATCGGTGTTGGTGCAATCCTCTCAGCTGTTCTTGCGCCTCCGTCCCTTATTCTCGCATCGACAGCGGCGTTTCTGTTGTCCGAACTGGCGGATTTGAGCGTCTACACGCCGTTGCAGCGGCGGGGCCTCATCCTGGCAGTGGTCGCGAGCAGTGTCGTGGGGCTGATCATCGACAGTGCCGTCTTCCTGTTCTTGGCGTTCGGCAGCCTCGAGTTCCTGCTGCCACAGATCCTCGGCAAAGTCTGGATGGTGCTGGTGAGCATCCCGGTGATGGCTTGGCTGCGCGAGCACGACGCACGGGTCGGCATGCCCGTGCGGACCTGATTGAGTATGGAAGTAACCTCTGCCACGTCATGCGGCCGGCGCAGGGATGTCCTGCGCGAGGCTGGAAGCTCAGTTCACGCAAGATTCAGCAGTGTCGGTTCATCGTGCTGGCTCAACAGAGCGCGTGAAGCCCCATGCTCTCGCAGAGATTCTCCAAGCACCTATGAGCCCACCTCCCTCCGCCGTCGCCGACTGTCCGTCCATCACTGAGGTCGTCCCCGCGAGACCGAGCACGAAGAGCAGCGCTCCTGCCAGAGACGCAACCTTCGCCGCCATAGGCGTGGCCCTTGTATCGACCATTTTCTTCGCCATGGGCGATGTTGCCGCAAAAGTGCTGACAGGCACGCTACCCGCGATCGAAGTCACCTGGCTGCGCTACCTCATTTTCGGCCTGGTGGTCGTTCCGACGGTGTTCGTCGCACGCGGCACGAGGGCGATGCACACGCCGCGCCTGCGCCTCCAGATCATCCGGGCCCTGGCGGTCGCCGGCTCAGCTGTCCTCTTCATTCTCGGACTGGGATACCTCCAGGTGGCCGAGGCGACAGCGATCAACTTCATCTCACCGATCTTCATCACCGCCCTCTCGATTCCGCTTCTCGGCGAGAAGGTGGGCATCCGACGCTGGGCCGCCGCCGCCGTGGGCTTTCTTGGCGTGATGCTGGTCGTCCAGCCCGGCGGCTCGGCCTTCCAGCTGGCCGCCCTGCTGCCGATCGGCGCGGCGCTTGCCTGGGCCGTAGCCGCCATCGCCACCCGCCTGATGAGCTCTGAGCGGCCCGAGGCGACCCTGGCATGGTCGGCGGTGATCGGACTGATCGCCCTGACAGCCTTCGTGCCGTTCCACTGGCGCACACCCACTGCTGGAGAGGTCGGCCTGGCTGTCCTGATGGGCGCCTGCTCGACCACGGGCCACTGGCTCATCATCCTGGCCTACCGCAAGGCCGCAGCGTCTACTATCGCGCCGTTCTCCTACGTCCAGCTCCTGTTTGCCGGACTGCTGGGTTTTGGCGTCTTCGGCACCGTGCCGGGGGCTATGACCCTCACCGGCGGTCTCGTCATTGCGGCGAGCGGTCTCTACACGGCCCACCGCGAGCGCATCAGGACCCGGGAGGCAAGGCTTGCGGCTGCCGGGATCCGCCGGTCTTAAGTTGCTCACAAGACTCCGTCTACGAGCTTGCCCAAGGATGCTGCTTGAGGCTGCCAGGACCGATCTCACTTCTTTGATTCCCGGGACACGATGCTCGGCCGCTCCTCCTTTCGACGCCTGATCGTTGCACTGTTGGGATCCTTGGCTGCGCGCGCCTCAGCATCGTCGATCAGTTCAGGCTGTTCGTGCCTGTCAAGTAACCGAGTATAGCAACATGAACAGAGCCGTAACGATGATTACGGCCACAAGGACTTTGATCGGCAAGCCAACCCGTGTTTCGCGGGCCAGACGGGTCTTAACGTCCTGCCGCCGCTTATCGGGAAGCCGTTCCGCTCATGGTTGTCGTGAACCGTTGTCGTCCCTCTGGAGATATGGCCACTCCCGATGGTTCTAAGGCAGGGACTCTCGTCGGGTAGGCTCATAAGGAGGGGGGCTAGATCGGGAGGATGCGGGTGGGGTGAAGAGAGAATTGAGGGCGGCCAAACAAAAACCCCGGCCAAAGGCCGGGGTTGTGCGTTCGCCGATCCACTCATCATGAGGTCGGTGGGGCAGCTTCCTTCACAGGCCCACGAGCAGCTGCGGGCTTGCGTCCCCGGTATTTCGAGGACACTGCGAGTGGAGCAAGGCTTGCCGTCACCGGGCTCGGGTAGTGTTCAAGGGTCGACCCCGTTGCGGCATCGACGCCCATCCCAATGATACCGCCAATCAGAACATTACCGGCAAAGCCAGCCGCGCCGCTTCCAGCCACTCGGGTCTGGACCATGATGTCCTGGCTCGCGTAGCCGTCTTTCGAGAAGGTCGCGACGAACTCTGATTTCCGATCGACCTGCAGGGTGTAAGGGGTCGTCGGGCAGGTCAGCCCAGTCGAGGTCCTCATGGCTGCCGGCGGTTCGGAATCAAAGGTAATTTGTTCAGTCGTGCCACGGGTAACCGTAGCGCAGGCACCCAAAGAAAGGCTGCCCGCGAGAATCGCGAGTAATGAGATACGCATTGTTGCCCCCAGAGATGGCTTCCACTTGGGCGATATGCACCTCGCGAAAGCTCACAAATAACTCGTTAGGTGGCTGCGCAGCCCTCTGGCAATAACATTTCTTATTGGGTCGAATGCTTGCCACCAGACTGTGCTCTCTAGGGAACACCTGGCTTTGACATCGTTGGGAGACCATGCCGCTCCCACAGTTCCAGATCTGAAGCCCGATGAGCGCTCGCCGTTGGCAACACAGTCTTAACCACAGCAACGAAAATCCCGCCCTTGCGGAGACGGAAGCATCGTCTGCCTCTTTGTGCCCACACTGCTCGACATGAATAAGCCGCACCGGAATCGGCTGTGTATGAGGGCAGGGTCCAATGGTCCGCGAGCTGTAACCCGAGTGCTGAGCACCCACCGCGTTCTTGTCCTGACGCTCAGTTTGTCGGCCGCCGCAGGGTGGGTTTCGTATGCCGTCTCGAGTCAGTCCTCGAGCAAGCTGGAGGGTCAGCTCCGCCGTGATTTGGCGAGCCTGCAGGATGCTCAAACGAAGCTCCTCTCCGAGCAGTCAAAAACCCGTGTCTCATTGTCTGAGATGGCACAGTTGCGCGCCGATCTTGCCGCCGCACGCACCGAGATTGCCCGGCTGCCGCCACTGGTTGGACAAACCAAGGTGAGCCTAAACGCCATCGCGACCAGCGACACCGTAGCCAACACCGGATCGATCGCGGGAAAGGCAGTTAAGTCGCTGACCACCAAAGCAGCATCGCGAGACAAGCCATCGCCATCGAACAGTAATCGTCAACCGGAGGTCAGGATCGCAGCTCCGGTTGAACAGAAGGTAATCGAAAGGTCCCGACGAAGCGCGAGACTGGCTCCGGCACCTGACCTGGATACCGCGAGTCTGCGTCAGCTGACAAAATCGGCGGAAGCGCAGGCACAGTGATCATTCTGGGCTCGAAGATGCGATCAGTGACAGGCGCAAGGCTCCATAACAGCTGCGTTCTAGACATGGTTCAAGCGCACAGAGCACGGGATTCAGAATTTTCGGTTCCATAAAAAATGTTCAACGAAATTTCCTGTATGTAGAACCCCGTTAGAAAGGTCACTCCTCTCCCCGTTACAAATGTCACTCTCCCTGGGTGATGGTGCTGGGGAGATTGGGTCTGATGACGGTGATCGGGATGAGCCGGCCGGAGATCGATCGGGTTCACATTCTGCGGGACGTCGTGGCGGAGCGAATTACGGTGCGCGAAGCTGCCCAACTGCTGCGGATCACACGGCGCCAAGTGTTCCGATTACTCAAGGCCTATCAGACCGGTGGTCCCACGGCCTTGGTGTCGCGCCGGCGCGGCAAGCCCAGCAACCGCTCCTACCCGGCGGCGCTGCGGACCGAGGTGCTGGCGCTGATCACAGCCAACTATGCCGATTTCGGCCCGACGCTCGCCTGCGAGAAGCTCGCCGAGCGGCACGGCATCGATCTGGGTGTCGAGACGATCCGGCGCTGGATGATCGCGGCGGGTCTCTGGCAGGAGCGCCGGCAGAAGCTCAAAGGGGTGCACCAGCCGCGCTATCGGCGCGACTGCGTCGGCGAACTCGTCCAGATCGACGGCTCCGAGCACTACTGGTTCGAGGATCGCGGCCCACCCTGCACGCTTCTGGTCTACATTGACGATGCCACCAGCCGGCTGATGCACCTGAAGTTCGTCGAGACCGAGTCGACCTTTGATTATTTCCGATCGACCCGGGAGTACCTGGAGGCCTACGGCAAGCCGGTGGCGTTCTACTCCGACAAGCATGCCGTCTTCCGCGTCAACGGCAAAGGAGCGGTGGGCGGTGACGGCATGACCCAGTTCGGGCGAGCCCTGCATCAGCTCAACATCGACATCATCTGCGCCAACTCGCCCCAAGCCAAAGGCCGCGTCGAGCGCGCCAACGGCACCTTGCAGGACCGCCTGGTCAAGGAGATGCGACTGGCTGGGATCTCGACCCTTGAGGCGGGCAATGCCTTCCTGCCGGCATTCATGGCGGACTTCAACCGCCGCTTTGCCAAGGCGCCCTACAGCGACAAGGACCTGCATCGCCCGCTCAGCGAGGACGATGAGCTGGATGACGTGTTCGCCTGGCGGGAGGAGCGGACGGTCTCGCGCAATCTGACCCTGCAGTACGACCAGGTGCTGTTCATTCTCGAGCCGAACGCGATCACGCTGTCCCTCGCCCGCCAGCGGGTGACCGTCTACGACTATCCGGATGGGCGCTTTGCCATCAAGCACAAGGGCCTGGAGCTGCCCTACAGGCCCTTTGACCGACGCCAGCAGGTGGATCAGGCGGCGGTCGTCGAGAACAAGCGGCTGGGTCCGGTTCTGGCCTACATTGCCGAGCGGCAGAAGGAGCTCGACATGAGCCGGAGCAACAGCGCCCCGCGGCGGCGCGGCCAAGGCAAGAGCCTGTTCAAGGTGGGTTGAGCTCTCAGCAGTCACTCCCCGGAGGTGACATCTCTAATGAGGACAATCAGAGACTTGTCTAACGAGTTCTGACATTCCTGTAGGCAAAGTTAAAATGTCCTCAGAAACTCGCTAAGCGGCACGGCATTGATCTGGGTGTGGAGTTTATCCGGCGCTGGATGCTGGCCGAAGCAATCCAGACCTTCTTTGAAGCGACCCCAGGTTGGCGGGTCCTGGCACCGGACGCTCAGTGATTGCAATTGGCGTTCCTACACCGCGCCGCCAGCCGGGCCTGGTACCCCGCACCAGCTCATTCGCCAACGTCAGAGGTCCCTAATTCAACTCTGTCCGCAGCTTCGCGCCCCGTCTCTGAGCGTCCTTGAGGTAATCGACCACGACAGATGGTAGCTCGCGCCGGTGCCCGGAGGCCCGTCGCTGGAACGCATCGAACTCGCCCTTGCGGATCATCGCCGCCTCAAAGCTCATGCCAAAACGGTCCACAATGTCTTCAACCGTATCAGTCGAACTGAGGAGATAATTGGGAGCCAAGAACATCGCAGCAAAGCGTCTGGCCTCACTCTCCTCCTTCTTGGCCTCTAACAAGCGTTTTCCAGTCGTCGCTTGAATAGTGCTCCTGCTGCGAACACCCGCGTGCCGCATGGCGAAGTGTCCAATCTCATTGGCGATGGCCATCCGGGCTCTTGGCTCACCCCTCTGTATGGCACCGACGACACTCTCACGCATGTGCAGGACGCCTTTTCGGGCATCCCATTGCGCCTCTGCATCGGGCATCTCGGAGTCTGGTACCTGCTGATAGGCGAAGTGCCGAAAGATCTTTGTAAGCCTCTCGATCACGGTCATCATGTCAGGGCGGATTTGGTTCTGAAGATCGATCTCCTGCCGGAGGACCCTCACGCGCTGCTCGATCTCTTCATCCGTGACATGCCGCAACATATCGGGCCTCGAATGGACGGCGGCTACTAAATGTAGATTAGATTACGCGGAGTCTCTTGGGTTTGCAATCCCGCTCAGGAGGTATAACGCAGACTCCTCTCTGAACTTGGCCCGCGCCGCTAGCGAACTTGAGGTGCCTCTTGCCCAACCTATGAGGCGCTCAACGTCGAAGGGATCAACCTCCCCCTCCTGGCTAACCTGAGGCCGTAGAGCCGGCGGCGACACGCCTCTGCGCCGCGTAGGACAGTGTTGCATGGATACGACACCGTCTGCCCCAAGGATGCTCCTGGCGGCCCGCATGGGTTGACGCACAAGCAGCCAAGTCCCTACTTTCCCGCCAAAATCAAGCACCGGGGGCATTATGCGACGACTTGATCTCAAGGCCATCGCCGCGGTCGCGGTCGCTGCGGGCGTGCTTTTCGGCACCAGTGCCCAGGCGCAATCCCTTTCGGGGATCAAGGTCGGCGACGAGATCTAGTCCGCCTCCAGACTCGATGCGCGGCCGCTGCCTTCCAAGAGCGGGGATCCGCACAGGGAACGGCGATGGAAGCTGCCCAACGGGAATAAGCTCGCTGTCGCCGCAGATCCGGGGACGCAGAAAATTGTCTATGCCGACACGAGGTGGGGCGGTGGCGCTAACGGCAAGCCTGCCGATTTCCCAGGTTTCGTCTACGGTAAAACCACCCTGGCCGACATCCGAGCCTACGCCCAGAACAATGGGTTCGCATTCAAGGAACACCTCATCGAAGTGAGGCCGGATGGCCTCGCCCTGTTCAATGCTTACGAAGTCGAGGGCGCGCCCGGCGTTGTCGTGACGTTTGTCACCAGACTATCGATGAAGGATCACGAGCGCCTCCGGAACGGCAAGGCGAACGTGGACATCAACCGCGCGGCCCGGCTGGACGCCATCATTCTCGCCGATGCGGGATATCTCGACACGATCTGGGGCGACGCGAAGCTGAGGGGCAGGGCGTATAAGCCCATCCGGTGGGAGCGGTCCCGCTAGGCCGCGTTGGCGGCCCGCTAAAGGCCGAGCGGCACCTCTTGGGGCGCACGCACCACGCCGAGCGAAATTGGGCTCGAAGCAGCGTTAAATTGAGCGTTGGCTGACCAACGCTCGCTCCTCGTTCAACTTACCTCAGTTCGTCGTAAGGACTTTGCTTGCTCGTCAGGTTGCCAGCGCGGTGCGGAAAATGGCGGGGGCTGATCAGAGCCCCGTCCGTGGCTTCTATAAATCAAGCGCAATGCTGCGGCACCCTTACGTATTAAAGCTTACGCCTTAATGGCTAAATGGAGCGGCCCGCTCTTGCTCGTGCAGGGTTCTTCTTCATCATTGCTAAACGCGCGGTGTTCGCGTCGGACGATATGGGGGCGGGGGATGTTTGGCGATGAATACGGCTGCGCGACTAACTCCAATGGGCAGACGGTTGGCTTAAGCCAGCATGTCGCAACTGCCTTACTTTGCGGAAATGCGCTGCTTGGGGCTGGTCTGACGCATCTTCTCGCTGGTACTCGCTTCAGTGTGGCTGAAAGAGGACGTATCGGGGATAGCTCGTCATTCGATCCAGTTGCCCCAACACCAGCTCTGTATATCGTCGATGCCAGTGGATCCCCCCAGCAAACAATCACACTTATTGAGGCCGCGAAGAGACAACACCCCTCAGCTCACATTGTGGCCATCGCCGACAGCTTTGACCTTAACCTGATCCAGCTTGCGGTCTCGGCCGGGGTTGATAGCTTCTGCCTTGCCACAGTAAGTCGTGAGGTGCTGATCAACGTCCTTGAACTGACAGTGCTCGGTGAGCAGATCCTGCCCAGAAGCGCAGTCGACTCCCTTCTCACTCACGCGTCAACGGTTTCGGGCCTTGGTCGGACGTCCTTGCCCTCTGAGCAAAGCACTCCTGATCCGAAGGTGACGAAACTGTCGCCCCGAGAGACCGTGATCTTGCAGTCCCTGATGGGCGGTGACGCCAACAAGGTCATTGCCAGGAGGCTCGATATCACGGAGTCGACGATCAAAGTTCACGTGAAATCGATCCTGCGCAAGATCGGTGCCGCCAATCGCACCCAAGCTGCGATGTGGGCCAATGAGAACCTACGGGTTGCGGAGAAACGTCCTCTCGTGAACTGATCAGGGAGCTGCTTTCGCAGGCTTGGGGTTGCTGCGATTTGTCAGCCGCGTGCTCGAAGCGCTTCGAGCACGACCGCAAAGAGAGGCGCGTGCTGCCGGCTACTCGGGGATAGAGTTGGTAGCCGGGGAAAGGTTCGCACTAATCTTCCAGCCCTGCATAACGCGTTTTTTCGCGATCTGCTCTTCGACGAAGTCCTCCGGCAGGTAAACTAGCCCGAACCCCTGGTGTGCGACGCTCCGTGCGAGTTCCAGGCTGTTGACCGCACGCCGGCCCTCGATGCGCACGTTGATTTCGCGGCCTCGCTTTTCGAACCCCCAGGGGAAGTATCCTCCGCGCGTGACACGCCGCAGGTTAATGCAGCGATGGCCAGTGAGGTCTTCGGGACGCTTCGGCAGCGGGCGAGACTTGAAGTCATCCGGCGTTCCTACAATCGCCTGCCGCAGAAACGTTCGCTCACGATGTCGGTCAGACCCTCGTCAGTCACGAGTTCGACCGTAATATCGGGATAATCGCGCATCAGCTTCGACAGCCGCGGCCAGAGCACCGTCTCGGCTGAGTGCTGGGCTGCCGTCATGCGAACGATGCCTGACGGGGAGAGCGCGGATGCGGAGGCGCAAAAAAGGTGTCCGTGCTCAGGACGCCAAACCGGAGGAGTGTTTCCGCATGAGTGTCAGTATGCAACAGCCTTAGGCCATCTTAGCGACTCAAACCATGTCAATACTGGTCGCTTCCTCTGACACGAGGGCCTTATGGATAGGCACGTCTGGACCTAGCTGGCTTTAGCTGGCGGCATCTTCGATCGTGCGCTCCTCTACACCAGCGTGGCTTCAGATCCTCCAACCGTCCCATTACCTCAGGCGGAGCCGTCAATGCGGTCCCTGCCCTTGGCTCCGATGAAATAGGGCTCCGTAATTTGGACAGGACACACGAACCGAGATCGCTGGCTACAACGATCGCGAACATTGATCTCCGACATCCGCGGCTTCTTGAAATCGGTGGCGTTCGAGCCCCACCCGAACAGCGTCCGACCCTGATCATATAGCTTCTGATCGCAATGCTGCCACCGCTAAGGCGTTGGAGCAGGCTAATCGACACCTACTTGCGATAGGAACCTGGAATGACCTATCGCCTGATCCAGGGGACGCCGGGCGCATATGATCTGCTCCTGAATGGCGAGGTCGCGGGCAGCGTGGTGCGCAACAGCTCATCCCAGCCTTGCACCTGAACAGCAGAGCGGCTCAAGGATGTAACTCCCGCTCGGAGGCCAGCATCTTCACTGAGCGCGAAACAGATGATATCCGACAATCGCCATGGCGGCGCCTTGGAGCGGTGGACACCCCGTTAGGAACAGATCCGCATGGGACGCTGATCCGCGTTCACCGATGGTTCAGTAACAGAGCCGCATCTTGGGACGCCGGTTGCCCGACCGTACTCCCGGCCAAGCCCAAGAACCTCAATCCCTCTCAATGTTGGACTTGGTCGGGTTCAACTTCTTAGAGTTCGACTGCGCTTCCATCCGGAGATGCATGACCAGGCATCCGGCATGGGCCGCTTAGAGATTAGTGCGACGCCAGCCCCAGAGCGTCGATGATGCGGGGAGCAAGGGCGATCGCAACAATGCACAGCGCTTGCAGGACGAAGATCGTCAGGCCCGGGATTTTACCGATCATAGAGACCGCGTCTCCTGAAGCCGCGTCATGCACCGTCGCAGATCTTGTGCAACCTGTACACTCGGAAACCGATCATGCCGCAGTCAGTCGTCTCCCTGCTCCGTCCTTCCGGGCGTTGAAAAACATCCCACTCAGCCATGGACGTCGCCCGCAGAGCTTGGAAGCGTGGCGTTTGAGATCTGAGATCTAACAGCTTCGCGCCAAGCAGGCGGAGCTAATTCCTATAGCGGGGACGAGCTTCCGCATTGCCATGTCCAGTAGCATGGCGGTGAGGCAGGCCGGCGTGGAGACGTTCTGCCTTTGCCGCGAGTTGCTCGACGAGGTGATCACCGATGGGATCTGTGCAGAGTAACTTCGAGCGCGCTTCGACAACTCGCTAATCTTAAGCTAGAGCCTTACCGGGCCGCTTCAGCCTTCCCAACAAACGTCGACGGGATCGGAACTGTGTGGAATATTTCGGATGCATATCCGACGCCCACCATCAGACGGTCCCGGCCGACGCGGCACCTTCGCAAGCTGTCGGAGGAAGACCATCCCAGCGGGAGCCTCTTCCAAGCTTAAGCCAGGGCGCATGCGATCGATTCCGATATCGCCCGAGGAACACGATCGCAGATCATGATGCTGAGAGTGGCCTGGGCAGATCACAATACAATGGCAGCAAGCTCTTAAGCAGCATTTTCACCAGCCCTCTGAAACCGTTGGTTAACCATGACAGCCCATGCTCTTACCTGTGAATGTGGAGCTGGGCGGGCTTCCTCTGACTTGGAGACGGTTGCTCATGGCAGAAAGACGTTTCACCGACACGCTTGAGGAAAAGTTGGCTTTGATCTCTCCAACTGTGAAGGCCATCGAGTTCGGAGGCGATCGGCCTTATCTTGGTGAGTTGCAGACGCTGCTCAGGCAGCACCTCGCAAGCCTTGTTGTTCTGTTCGAGCGAGATCCCGGATTGGATGCAGCAACAGCCGACCTGTACGCTGCAGCGGCCGCCGTTGTGAACGACAGCACAAAGGCTTGTCAGCCCCTTGCCCGGAAGCGCCGTCTGCTCAAGGAGGCTCAAGCACGCTTCCACGAGCGCATCGCGACGGCACGCCCGAATGAAAGGAACCCCTCTGCTCCGTGGAGGCGAAACGAGCTCTTCCTTGCCGCCTAACGCACCATGGATTTCGCATCAGCAACGCGGTGTGCCGGAACCCAGGCCCCTTCACACCAAAAGAGATCCTGATCCGCTTTGCCCCAGCGCGCAATCCGACACAGGATCCTGTGGTGCCGCAAGATCCTGTGAACACATTCAGGCATGCATATTAACGAAGCAGTTCGCTGGTGATTTCAACCTTGGGGCGGCAAGCCCATTGCCCATCGGGTGATCACCAGAACTAGCGCTTATCAGGAGGGATTCACCCATGGCGAAAGCGACAACCAAGACCACCGCCAAAAAGACGCCGACTCGCACAGTGGCCGCATCGAAGTCAGGATCGGCTAAAGCGGCGGGATCCGCCGGCGCGGCCGCCAAGCGGTCAACGAAGGCCGCGGCCCCAAAGGCGACAGCCAAAGCAGCCCCCAAGGTCGCGAAGAAGTCCGGCAGCACATCGGCCAGCCCGATCCTGACCCTGCGCCATATTGCCGAGCAGCTGTCGCAAGCGCATGAGCTGCCCAAGCGCCAGGCCAATGAGGTGCTGACGCAGGTGATCGAGATGATCGCCAAGAGCCTGAAGAAGGGCGACAAGATCCGCCTGAGCGGTCTCGGAATCCTGCAGGTGCGCAAGCGCGCCGCCCGCATGGGCCGCAATCCGCAGACCGGCGAGCCGATCAAGATCAAAGCGTCCAAGAAGATCGCATTTCGGCCCGCCAAGGAGCTCAAGGAGGCGGTCTGATGGGAAGCCATCAACAGGGGAGCTGATGGCACGCCCGCCTCGTCAGAACTCTGGCCAGGTGGGCCTGTCGCTACGCACGCTTAGAAGAGACTGGGCAAGGTGCTTGTTCATCTCGAACATGCTCACCTTGTTCTTGCCTCCGAACACCGCCTGAAGCTTCTCGTCAGTCATGATCTCGCGCTTGTTCTGCGGGTTCTGGAGCTTGTGCGTCTTGATGGACGGCCGCACCTTGGTCACCACCTCGGGGCCCGGCAAGGATGCCGCGCCGACAATAGCAGCAAGGTCGTTCGACGGTTGTAACGGCTAAGGAATGCTGAGGTCTGATCTTGGGTCGCACTCTTGGCTGCCTTCGTCGGTTTCTCAGGTTCGGAAGTCGGCATATGATCCTGCCCTCTGGGTGGAACCAAGGACGGCTTCACATGGAAATTGCGGCCTTCGATTGCTGGAGGGCGGCCTTTATCACCTGATCCGGGCCAAGATCGTGCCAGTTTCTCCAGCCCTTTCGGGTGCGAACCTGAAGTCGGCGGGCGGCTTGACCCCGTCCTGACGCAGGCGCACCATCCTGTCACCTAGCCTCGGCCCTTGGAGCCCGTCATGGCTGAACAAGATGATGATGTCGCCTTGATCCGCCGCTGGTTCCAGAAGCTCCAACTCTGCATCCAGGCGGTGGATTTCACGGGCTCCCGCCCGCTCTTCGCCGACGACATCGTCACCTTTGGGACCTTCGCAGCCTTCACTGTTGGGCGCGAGGCAACCGAGCAAGAGCAGTGGCGTCACGTCTGGAGCCATATCGACCAGTTCCGCCGGCGTCTGGATGATCTGCGGACCATCATCTCAGCCGACCGCCTCACGGCGGTCGGCATGGCGGTGTTCGAGTCCACCGGCTACACCGAAGGTGGCAAAGCGTTTGATCGGCCCGGACGGGCGACGGTGGTGCTCGGGCGGCAGGCTGTCGGCGCGGAGTGGATCGCCCAGCACACGCACGTGTCCCTGTTCCCTGGTACCCCCTCACGCTCCTTCGGCACCAAGCGGGAGCATCCGCCCGCTTTGTAGCGGCGGCAACCCAGTCGATTGGAGGAACTTGGTGCTTCGGAGCACAGGGCTGAGGGGCAGTGTCTGGCACGGGGCACCCATGACCGAGCGAACCTGCAATGTCCTATTCCTCTGCACCGGCGACGATACCGCGCTCAAGGAGCATCTTCTCGACGAGCCGTAGGCCCAGGGGGAAATCGGAAGCACAACCAAACTGCATGGGCAATGACCGGGGGTGGGAACCGATGGCGCTTGTCGCTGACAGGCTTGGTCATGCCATAGCACGAGCCAGAGGTCCCTGACCTACAGTTATCGTGACATCTCCACCCGCACGATCACGGGTTACACTGAACGCCGGGCGCATCGCCGCCTGTGTTGCAAAGGAGCTATAAAGATTGCGCACGAGTCGAACCCTCCGTCGCGGCATTCCGAAGTTTATCTCGCATTCCCGTCTGTCTGGAGCACAACGTGACAATAAGCGCTGCCCTACGCAATCCTTCAGGGTATAATCACTGCAATCGGCAGACTGCGGTTTGATTTGCGAATCATGGCACATGGCTGGTCCGCCACTTCACACGCCTTGCCCTTGATTTTCAGATCTTTGACCAATGCGGCCAATCTCCAATACTGCCGATACCGTGCCTCAAACCTCCGTTTCGGAACTCAGCCGACGGATCGGCGACAAGCAGGCCGAGCCCTATCAGGCCAGGATCTCCGCATCGGTCCGAGAGGCAATTCGCCGTGGGCGCTCTGGCGCGGTCCTCGCGCCTACTGGCAGCGGGAAAAGCCTCTTGGCAGCTGGGGCAGCCGAGGACGCGATTGACATAGGAAAGCCCATTCTCGTCCTTCATCCCGATGTCAGCCTCCTGCGCCAGAACTATGCCCAGTTCCAGAGCGTTCCGGCAGTGAAAGGCGCTCAGACCGCCTTCTACGTCGCCAAGAACGAGACCATCGGCGAGCACCCGATGGTTCGGAACTCGCTCGACGCGGATGTGATCCCCGCCACGAACATGTCCCTCGTCAACAAGCTCGATGACGAGGAATTCCTGCGCTCCCTCGACCGCTTCGGCAAAAGGGGAGGGGTGGTCCTCATCGACGAGGGCCACAAGGCAGCGGCCGAGGAGCTCGCCCGTGTTCTGTCCCGTATCGCGCACGCCGGCGGCTCCGGCATTGTTCTGACGGCTACACCGTTTCGAACCGACGGCAAAGACCCTCTGGAGGCTTTCGGCGCCAGCATCGAGCACGACCTGATCGACGTTGCGACCTATGACGAGGTCCTGGCGACTGGACGCACGGTTCCCACCAGGTTCGACATCGCTACTGGTGAATTCGAGGCCCATCTCGGCACCGATGCCGTCCGACTCATCGAGAGCGCGTTCCTCGCGCTGCTGGCCGAAAACAAGTCAGTCGACCAAGCCTCCCAGCAGGCGTTCTCCCGTTTCTTCAAAGAGGGAGCAAGCGAAGGTGACAAAGCTATTGCGTCTCTCATCGTGGCAGCCGTTGCCCGGATCTGGGCCAAGCGCGCGGCCAGCGCCACCCTGGCGATGATCCATTGCGACAGCGTCGAGTTCGCCAGGGAACTCTCCGGCTATCTGGCTCAAGAAAGCCTCCCTCCCGGTCACAGCAGGGAAGGAGAGAAGCCCCGCGTAGCCTTTGTCGTGGCCGGCGAAATTCGCGTCTGGCGCAACGGCGCCGAGCAGGGGCTGAAGGAGGGCGAGGAGCCCGGTCGCAAGATCAAGCGCGACGATCTCCTTGATGCGGCACGCGCGGGCGGCTTCGACATTCTGGTCAATGTCAATGCTCTGGGCGTCGGTACCGACGTTCCGCAGACCGACCTAAATATCCTCGCCTGCCAGGAGCGCTCCATCGGCCCGGTGAAGCAGATCAGCGGTCGAGGAGAACGGGCTCATAAGGCGTCGGGCAAGACCCACCAGGTCTTTGTCGATGTCGGCAATTCCATCCTGCGCATTTTCAGCGACATCGACGCCATGCGCCGGAACGACCCAGAGCGCTGCCGCCGTCAGGTGCGTGGGCTCGCCGCACCGATCCGGGAGCAGTTCGAGGCCTGGTTCGACAAAGATCCCAGCCTTCGTGAGCAGATCGAGGAGCGCCAGCGTCAAATCCGTCTTCGGATGGGCGAGGGGGATTGCGAGCAGTACGATGACCCGCTCGACCCCACGATGGAGATTGGCGACGAGGACACCCTTCCGGTGCCGAAGCCCTTTGCGGCTGGCCTTATGACAACGGGTATGCGCCGCTATGACTCCGAAACCAAGAAATTCTCCAGCCGAGTGGCGCTGTTCTGCGACCTCAAAGAATTTGGTCTCTACGATGAGGAAGCCGCCCCGGATCTCCCACGCTGGCTGGTGGCCACCCACGATGAACGGACAGGAGCGCAGCAGGCCTTCCTCTGCAAGACCCAGGACGTCGCCCGTAAGTTCGTGGCCTTCGTCGGCATCCGGCACGATGGCGACTATGAGAGCGCCAGCCCAACCGACAAGCAGCGTAAGTTCGTCACAAGCCTTCAGCAGGCGCGGCCTCTCGCCCTCCCGTGGCTGACAGGGTTCGCGGCTCCGGCCAATGCCACCCAGATGTCGGCTGCAATCGATCTCCTCAAGGATAAGGCAGGGCTGCTTGCCAGGTTGCTCAACGTCGCTGCTGTCCGGTTGGTCGAGCGAGCAACAGGCGCCCACAGCCTGCGACCTGACCTTCGTTCGGTGGTTTTGGATCGGCCCAACCAGCTCACGCCACAGCGGCGCGATCTCCTCGCCGCCTATTGTCGGCTCCGTCAGCGGTTTGCCGACCTCTACCCCTATGCGTTCGGAGGAAAGCCAACCGCGTTCTCTGTCACGACCTTCGACCCGAGTGTGCTTCCGGAAATAAAATCTATCGTGGCGAACACGAACGTTCGCTTCTTCATTATCGATAACCCGGAGAAGGAAGAGCAACTCCGCCCGAGTCTCGCTGAGGGTCTGATCAAGTCCTCCATCGTCGCAGTTGGACCCAAAGGTCCAAGTGAGCAGTGGATCCGGCAAAAGGCAGGGTTCGTCCGCCATGACGATGTGGCTCGTGCAAGGGAGCAGAGCTTCCGGGAACACCTCACCGATCTTTCCGATGCTCCCCTGAGCAAGGACCAGACGCTGACAATCACACTTGCAAGGACCGAGTATCTCGGGATCGCCGCTGCAAAACCAGGGAAGGAACTCGTCAGAGCAATGCCTTCTGCGGTGATGAACCTATTGCTGCTCCTCGGTGAGGAAGATGGGATACCGCTGCCAGGCGAGCAAGTCGAGCTCATTCAGGACGCCATCCGCAAGAACCGGGCCGACATAGCGGTCCCATTCTCACTGCCCCGGCTCTGCGCCCGATACGCCCAGCGCCAAGTGCCGGCGCAAAAGAAGATCCTCAAGGACCTCGAAAAGGCCGCAACGTTCAAGCGCAATCGGGATGCCTACCTGCAGTCCCAGGCCAGCAGCGCGTCGCGGGAGCAGAGGCTGCGGGCATAATCATCTGTGGCTGCTCGTTTGGTTGTGGAGTGGCACGATCCCACCTCGAAGGGCCAAGGAGAGCGAGCAACGCCGACCCGGCCTGCATGGCGGCGGGCTGTCCATCGCTCATCATAGAGTGCCTTGGCCTGATGGACATTGAGCGGCCGATGCGATCGGAGCCGGCAGCGCCTTCTCTAGCTCCTGGCTGTCGGACATCGCTCCAGACAGGTCACACTCCTACGGGCTCGGCGTGGCATTCGAACCTACCCCGTCTGGGGGATGAGACGCGTCCCAAGAAGCGCACAATTCCAGTCCAACGGTGTTGGGGAACCGGGCAACCAATGAACCCGTCACGCCGTCGATCGGCCAAGGTGGGTCTCCAAGGGGCAATCCGGGAGGAAATTCCATGGCGTTCATTTGGGGATCGAACAGGGCAGACACTCTCACCGGCAGGAACTCGGCCGACTTCATCTTCGGCCGATCCGGCGACGACACCATCGACGGCAGGCGGGGCTGGGATTTCATCCATGCGGGCCATGGCGACGATACCGTTCGGGGCGGCTACGGCGACGATATCATCATTGGCGGAAAGGGCACGGACACGGCGGAATACCGAGGCAACCTGTCCGACTACCGGATCACGCAGAATGGCGACGGATCCCTGACGATCCAGGACCTGAGGCCGGGCGACAAGCTGACGACCGACGGCACCGACACCGTACGCAAGGTCGAGAGCTTCCAGTTCGCGGACGGCACGCGCAGCCTCGACGACATACTGACGCCCGGGGCTGACGGTTTCGATTTCACCGTGCGCGTCGTCGACCCGAACGGCATGGCGACCTCCCAGCACGACGCGATCATCGCAAACATGAGCGCCGCGGTCGAGAACTGGGCCAAGTACATCTCAGGAGACGGTTCCATCGACATTGATATCGTCATCGTGGAGGGAGATGACACGGCATCGGCCGCAAGCGTGGCCAACACCCCGATCGGCGAATTCAACGGCAATGTCCTGGTCAGGGACGGCGTTCCCCATGAACTCATTACCGGACAGGACCTGAACGGGGCTGAGGCCGACGCCCGTGTCGAGCTTCCGATCGACTACCTGCTGAATGAGCTCTGGCTCGACCCGAACCCGGCCGGGCGCACCGATCCGGTCCCCGTGAACAGGACCGACGGCGTAAGCGTGTTCATGCACGAGTTCGGCCATGCACTGGGCATGGCCGGATTTGGAAATGAGGACGGCACGCTGACCAAGGGGTTCGCTTCCGTCTACGACAGCCTCATCACGTTCCAGGGCGGCAATCCCTTCTTCAACGGGCAAACTGCGGCCGCAGTGTTCGGCGGACCGTTGCCGCTTTCGAATTCGCTTCAAGGTGACGCGAACAACTACGCGCATTACGGGCACGAGACCTCGGACGGACTCGACGACAACCTGATGGAGGGGAACATCGGCTACATGCGGGGCTTACGCTACGACATCGAGCAGATCGACTTGGCGATCATGAAGGACATGGGACTGAATGTTGGGGATGGGTGGCTAATCGCCTGATTTCCAGTCCGATGCTCTAGATGTTTGATCCCAGGGTTTGATGGTGCATTCTTATCGCCGGAATGGAGGGATGCGCTTCTCTATTCGGCCCCTCCAAGTCAAGCGCTTTTAAGGCATCGGCCATCCCACCTCCAGGCAGTCGTCTCTCGCAGGGCCTTGCTTCTCTCCGGGATCGGCACATTTGCCCTCCCACCATGGGATTCGTAGGATGAGGTGGCTCAATCTATGGGGCGTTCTGGCCGCGGCAGCGCGGCCGATACAAGCGCATCCACGAGCTCGCCTGATCCATCGTCCTGCGAAGGACGTCTTTCTTCCGCCTTCTGGCGGAATTCGAGTTATCTCATTGCCCGTTCCGGTATGGCATCTTAGACAGCTGCGGGTATGCTTTCCCTCGTCCAGCGGAATACGGTGCCATCGCTCCAGATGCGGTGCATGATCACGCCCAGACGCCGGGCCAGCGCAACAATGGCTTTTCGCCCACCACGCCGTTTGGCGATATTCATCGCCCATGCTTTCAACCACGACCACTTCACGTGAACATTCGTCAGCATGACTTGAGCGGCTTCGTACAACAGCGTTCGCATCATGCCATCCCCGCAGAGGGAGACGCGGCCGATCCGGTTGCTCTCACCCGACTGATGAAGCACCGGCGTTAACCCCAGGGAGGCACCCACGGCTTTGGAGTTCCGGAAGCGAGCCGGAACGTCGATAGTACTGGCATAGGCTAAAGCGACAACGGGACCGACCCCTGGAATGGTCATCAGGCGTCGACAAACACCGTCGTCGCGGACAATCGATAGCAGCTTTCGATGAAGACGCTCGAACTCCTCTCGAAGCTTTCGCCGGCTGGCCAGCAGCGGCTCTATGATCTCTGCCAGGTCAGGCAGACAGTCAAGGAGTTCGCGAATGCGGATGTCGAATTTGGCTGCGCCAACGATGCCGACTTTGAGGCCGAAGTTGCGCAGCAGGCCGCGAATATCATTCTCAAATGCAATCGCCTTCTCCTGCAGCAACTTGCGGGCGGTCAGGAGGGCGCGCCGCTTTTGGCTGGTCAGGGTTTTTACATGAACCGGTCGGAACAGATTCACCCGCATCATCTGCGCAATGCCACGTGCGTCGTTGCGGTCACTCTTGTTCACCTGTGCCTTGAGGAATGCCTTCGTATGGCGGGTCTCGATGCAGACGATAGGCAGACCGGCTTCTGCAAGCCCACTGAACAGCCATTGCGACAAAGGGCCAGCCTCAAGGCCGATCCGCTCGAGCCGCCAAGCAGGATCGTGGAGGACTTGCGCGAGATCGTCTGGGTGGCTCGGCACCTTTGTCTCGCGGCAGATCCTCGTTTCATCCACAATGCACACCGACGTCTCTTTCACGGAGACGTCCAGTCCAGCATAGTGCTTCATGCTAGGCTTCCTTTCCTGATGCTTGTGCTTGATCCAACAGACCAGGTTTCATCATCGTCCCGCGGCGCGCGCCTTTCTAGCCCAAGCCATGGGATGGCAGGCCGAATACTCCATCTATGGGCCAGGTTCTCCATGGGAGCGCCACAACGCTCGATCCAGTCCGTCGAGCAATACAAAATAGTCAAGCGAGCCTGAGGGCCCTGGCCGAGCGCCATGGCATCAACCCGAAGACGGTCGCCAAATGGAAGAAGCGGGATACCACCGCAGATCGCCCGACGGGGCCGAGAGCACCGCATTCCACGGTGCTCTCGGTCCAGGAAGAGGCGATCGTCGTCGCCTTCCGCAAGCACACCCTGCTGCCGTTGGACGATTGCCTTTACGCCCTTCAGCCCACCATCCCGCACCTGACGCGCTCATCCCTGCATCGCTGTCTGCAGCGGCATGGTATCAGCCGCTTGCCAGAGGTGACCGGTGACAAGCCCGCCAAGAAGAAGTTCAAGAGCTACCCGATCGGCTACTTCCACATCGACATCGCCGAGGTGCATACGGAAGAGGGCCGGCTTTATCTGTTCGTGGCCATTGATCGCACGTCTAAATTCGCCTTTGCCAAACTGCATGAGAAAGCCACAAGGCGCGTGGCGGGTGACTTCCTGCGGGCGCTGATCGCGGCCGTGCCTTACAAGATCCACACGGTTCTCACCGACAACGGCACTCACTTCACCACACCCGGCAACACCAGTTCGGCTGCCCCTCTGATCAAAGAGGCGATGGCCCACGGCGAGATCTTCCGGGCCCATTCGTTCGAGCTCGCCTGTGCGCAGAACGACATCGAGCACCGCCTGACCAAACCACGCCATCCCTGGACGAACGGACAGGTTGAGCGCATGAACCGGACCCTCAAGGACGCGACCGTCAGGCGCTACTACTACGACACCCACGACCAGCTGCAGGGGCACCTGGGCGACTTCCTCGCCGCCTACAACTTCGCCCGAAGGCTCAAGACGCTGCGCGGCCTCACCCCCTACGAGTGCATCTGCAAGATCTGGATAAGCGAGCCTCAACGCTTCAGGCTCGACCCGCTCCACCAAATGCCGGGACTAAACATCTAGAACACGCTATCAACAAAGGAGCCGCAGCCGGAGCGCGGGTTACCCTTGGCAAAATCATACTGTCCAATCTCGGCATCTGTTTGAGCAATGGACGAGAGCCGATTTGGTCTGTAAACAGCCGGTCGATCCCTGTCTTCGAGTCTCGTCCATCACCGATGTTTCCCTCCCGAATGAAGCCTTTCCTCGGCGCCGTTGCGCTATGCATTCTTTTCATAACTGGCATCTCTGCCGCACCATTGTCTGGCCAAGCCGACGTCGTCGATGGCGACACCTTGTCCATTCGTGGCCAGTCCGCTCGCATTCGTCTCTATGGCGTCGATACTCCTGAGGGACAGCAGACCTGTGAAGATGCTGCAGGCAAGCGTTATCTCTGTGGCTCTCAGGCGGCGGACGCTCTCGCAGCCCTGATTGGCCGCAATGGCCGGGTGTCTTGCCAGGAAGAGGATCGGGACCGTTACGGCCGGATCGTCGCTGTGTGCCAGGCGAATGGGCGCGAGATCAACGCTGAGCTGATCCGTCAAGGCTGGGCGCTTGAGTACAAGCAATATTCCGATGGCCGCTATTCCGGGGACGAGGCCGAGGCGCGCAAAGCCAAGCGGGGATTGTGGGCCGGAAAGTTCGTGGAGCCCTGGGATTGGCGCCGTGGTGAGCGCTTAGCGTCGGAGGCTTCGACGGGCTCAGACCGCAAATGTGCCATCAAGGGCAACATTTCGAGCTCGGGCAAGATCTATCATGTGCCTGGCAGCAAGAACTACGCCAAGACCAACATCGAGGAATCCAACGGTGAGCGCTGGTTCTGCACCGAAGATGAAGCGAGGGCAGCCGGGTGGCGCGCTCCAGGAGGCTAGGGGGCCTTTCATGAGAAAAGCACTGATCGCGGCATTTGCCGCAATGGCGATGGCTGGACCAGCAACGGGAAGCCTCTTGAACCCGTCGGCAAAGCCGAGCGTCGATAAGGTGAAAGAGTTCATAGTGGCTCAGCGTCGGAGTTGCAGCGCCGCCAGCACCTGCCAGGAAGCTGTCGAAATGTGGTGCGGTGGCTATAGCGGGGCTGATCGTGACAGGGACGGTATCCCGTGTGAAAGCGTTTGTCGTTCGAAGGCTCAGGTCGATAGGACCAAGCAACAGATCAGCTGCTGATTTCAGCAGTACCTGCTTCTGCCGGGGTATTGGCTTGCGGATTCTGATATCTCGGGCTAGCGGCGACCCAAAAGATCCTGCGATCGCTTCCGCTGTGTCCAGTCGAGGAATTTAGCGAACTAAATGCGCTGAGCGAGTAACGGCTCGTTAATCATACTCGCACATTCTTCGCTCGTGCTCTGAGGCGGTCGCAGAGCTGTTTCTCGCGAGGCAGGCAAATGATGTTCAAGGCTCTCACGGAAGCAGTTGACGAGAACCTTGCGCTAATTGCACCCGTCTTAAAGAAGATCGAGCGAGGTGGTCGGGGCACTGATCTGCGCGATCTCAGCTCACATCTCGTTCGTGCTCTACGCCTGTTTGAGCGGAACCCCGGCATCGAGGCCGCTGCCGATGACCTATATGCGGCGGCGGTAGCACTGGTTGGGGAGAACGTCAGGTTCCCGCAGTCTAGCGTACGAGCGCGGCGGCTTCTCAGGGATGCCCATCTGCGCTTTTGCAGCCGGCTCGAAGCGGCTGCGGATCGCGTTAGGCCTTACGAGTACTTGGTGGTTCCAGATTACCCAGTCCACAAAGCAGCGTAACGAGGCGGTCTCTGCCGCTCAAGATTGCTTCTGCCGAGCTAATATCGTGTGCAGAGAGCTGTGATTATCAGCTCAGGGAAACCGCAGTTTTTCTAGGAGAGTCTGAAACGAGGGCTAGTACTTTGCCCGATCACGACAGCGGGGAGTCGACGACTGGCAGTTCGATAAAAGATTATAACACTTCGTACAAGTGTCCTTTTTACAAGAAGCCTGAGGCTTCTGCCAAGGTCACTCTACGCCTTATGCGCACTTCACTCCAGCTTGGCCTCTGCCATTTTGGCTGGGTTCAACCTTGGACAGAGACACATGAGATCGATCATCTGGACCGCCCTGGCAGCCGGTAGCTTCCTCATGTCAGGCTCGTTGGCTTTCGCCCAGACGCAAACTCAACGCGGCGAGTACCTCGTGACCATCATGGACTGCACGGGCTGCCACACTCCTGGCACCTTCCTCGGCAAACCCGATATGCAGCGCTACTTAGGCGGATCAGAGGTTGGATTTCAAACCCCTGGGCTCGGGATCTTTTACCCGCCCAACCTCACTCCCGATCCCGAGACTGGGTTGGGCAAGTGGAGCGAGGCCGATATTATCAAGGCTGTGCGGACCGGCGTCAGGCCGGACGGTCGTCAGCTTGTGCCGATCATGCCGTACCACTCCTACGGCAAGCTCACCGATGGGGATGCCCGGGCTCTCGCCAGCTATCTCAAGAGCCTGAAGCCGGTCAGGAACCAGGTGCCGGGTCTGGTTGGGGCAAACGAGAAGCCCTCAGCCCCTTACCTGACCGTGGTCATGCCCCAGTAGCCTTTCGGCGTAGTGTGCCCAAAATTCAGAAGCCGGCAGCTCTGGATAGGCTCAGGAGACATCAGACATGCTCGAGGCAGAGCTGCAGCGGCTGCGCGACGACAACTTGGCGATTGCAGCACTACTGCAAGAACTGGAGAACAGCCTCGCACTGCCGCACCCGCCAGATCCGCCGTTCCAGGTCATGGCAGATGTGACGGCCCTGCAGAACCGGGTCTACGAGATGGCGAGAATGGTAGGAAGCATGAAGCGGATGATCCGCGACAGGATCCTACAGCACACGCTCGCAACCGACTTCTCGCCGCAAGGCGAGGACGTATCAGCAAAAATCAGGCTGGGGGTGTGAACTTCGCGGCGCGGCCTGGATAGTCCGCATGGATACTCGTGCTGCGCTCCTGATACTTCTCACCCGCGGCCTGGCGCTGGGCCTGATAGCCTATTCTCCTCTGAGAACCCTATATGGGAACTGTGTGCAATGCGGTTATGCCGCCGCTTCGCTCCCAGCCGGTTTGCTGGAATGGAGAGCGCTGGCTAGACCCTGCTCGATGAGCTTGCGGGCCTCGGTTTCCGTTATCTGTCTTACTGCTGCGATCTCTTTCGTCATGAAATCCAGGGCGCCTTCGAAAATCTGTCGCTCGCTGTAGGACGCCTCTTCCTGCTGCGGCCCACGGTTCAGATCCCGCAGGATCTCTGCGACGGCAGTCAACTGCCCGCTCCCCATGCGCTCCTGATAGTCCGCCGCCCGGCGGTTCCACATGCCACGCTTGGATCGAGCCTTTCCGCTCAGGATCTCGAGTGCCTGGTTGGCGACGGCCGGTTCGGACAGCTTCCTCAGGCCGCTGCTTTTCGCTTTGGCAGTGGGAATGCGGACCGTGACTTTTCCCGAGTCGAGTGAAAGCACAAGGAGGTCTAGTTTGAACCCGGCAACTTCTTGTTCCTCGATCCCTGTGATCACCCCGAGGCCATGGCCGGGATACACGACCGTTTCACCGGCCTGGAAGCTAAGAGCATTGTTCTTCGTTGTCATTCAGGAAAGATCTCCTTGAGCCACAGATCATGCTTCACATGAGACGATCGGTGTCGCAGATGTCGAATTCGCTACGCTCGCTTGTGGAGCGTCGGTTGTCAGAACTCGATAACTTTCGTGCGGTTCCCGCATATCGGATGCCCACCTTCGCCGTGCAAGAGGGCTCATCAGCGATGCTTAATGCTCGCTACGCTGGGTTCACTGTGGCGTAGTCTCATCACCGGCTGCCCGATGCCGACGCCTAATCGCAACCATAAGATGATAGAATGCCTTGGTTAACGTTGTCTTTACGTCAGCGGCAAGGGCTGCAACCCAGAACAAGGTGGTTTAAGCCCTGCCCTTTGCCGAGTCTCTTGCCGAACTTGCGGGCGGAATTCCTCACCGCTTGCCATCATCCCCATTGGTGAAGCGACCTTCGCACAATGTTGGAGCGCTAAGTGGGTGACAGGGAAAGGGGGCTCCCATGTGCAAGCGACATATCGACAAGCGGCCAATCGCGCCGAAACCATCGAACGACAACATTCCGACGCCGGCAGATCGTCTCATGATCTCGATGCAGCCTGGCCTTCATTCTGGGATATTGTCGGTCGCGCTTGAGCGGACGGAGCGTTTCAGACTGGACTTCGTGGCCGGTGGAGTGCTGACAATCCAAGGGCAGCGCTCACGGGCACAGGATTCCAGCGCTTCTCGTTGAGATCGCTTTTCGGTTGCCGTACCGCTTGTCCCTCCCCTCTGGAGGGCCATGATGACGATCAGAGACACGCTGTTGGAAGGGGCAGGCGTGAGTGAAACACCGTTAGCATGGTTCAACCTGGCTCATGCCTATCTGCACGATGCGGCTGTCCTGAAAGCCGCTCCGAAGCCATCGGGCGGCTTCTATGAGGAGCCAGTGCGATTTCTGTACTTCCATTCCATCGAACTGTTCCTGAAGGCCTATCTGAGGCTTCAGGGCATCGCGGAGAGTGAACTGGGCAGACAACCCTACAGTCACAGCCTGACGAACCTCGCGGATGCGGCGGAGCGGAGGGGGCTAGTGATCGGAAAGCGGGTCAGGCTCGTGTGCGATGCAGCCCGGGATTTCGATAAGCCGACGGAGGCGCGCTACATCAAGACCGGACCCAAGTCCCAAGTCCCGGCGCACAAGCTTCATGAAGCCGCCCGGGACTTGCAGTTCAGCGTCGAAGAGGCGCTTCGCGCGGACGGGCTCTCTGTGCGTCGATCTCCCCGGCTCCCGGTCGTTCATTCTCCGCGTCCGCTCAAGATCGCCAAGGCGGCAAAGCTGCTCGCGCGTCGAGATGCGAAGTTCCGATAAGACTGTGTAACGGGCCAAAAGAACGCCTCGGTAGTGAACCGAGGCGCTGAGGTTAGGGAGGAACAAAAGTCACTCGTAAAGTCTAGTCGTGTCGTCGATGAATGACTGTGCGCCAGGTCACAAAGGGCTTGTGTGACGACTGCCACAGAACGACGGGTGGCTTCGGGCGATGCTGGGGTCAATCGCAGGAGGTTTCCATGACCCTCACCATCCTTGATCCGCGCACTGGCCAGAAGGTCACCATCTCGGTCCCTGATACCTCCTCTGCTCGGCGCTAGGAGGTCATCGTGAAGCGGTCCGCGAAACGCCAGGCCAGACGCTGAGGCATCCAGGAATTGACACACTGCCTAGGCCAGCGCAGCGGGCCTTCCCCAATCAAGTCGGCTGCGAATTGTTTAATCTTGTACTTACGGGCGCAGGCGGCTTCCGAGGTGCGGAATAGCTGGATTGAGGCGGCGGGACGGGTCGTCTGGACCGGCTTGAGCCTTATGTAGACTCGTCACAGGTCCAAATGGCCTTTCCGTCGCTGGGCGCTGCCCTGCGTTCCAGAGCTTGCCCGGCCTCGGACTCGTCAGGAAAGATCTCGACCTTCTCCTGACCCTTTGCGCTGTTGCCGCCAACGAAGCCCAGTTGCGAACCAGCCGGATTGTGCCGAACAGGTCGCGTTCGATCATCTGGCTGAAGAAGCGCGCTCTACCCTGCTCCGGATCACGCCGGTAGAGCACCAGGTGATACCGTATGGGCGAGCGGGCGTCGGGCATCGGGCTGGCTATCCCTTACTCGGGCTTGCCCTTCTGGAGCGTCTTCTCCATCTCGCGCATCATGGCCTGCTCGATCTCATCGAGGTTGACTTTGACGGTGCCGCCGCTGGCCTGGGCCTTGGCTCGGGTCACCGGTACCTGTTTGGTCTTGGGCCGGTTGACGGCCACCTGCGCCTGAGCGGGAAAGCGGCCTTCCAGCGTATCGATCAGGCTGTTGAGCGCCTCATCGGACAGCGGGATCTCCGGAGCCTCGTCGAGGCCTCTCAGAGCGATGGCTTGGTTGGTATAGCGGGGATCCGCCGTCACCTCAGGCCCGAACCACTCCAACGGGCGAAAGCCCCTCGCCTTCCCGTCAGAGGCGAATTCAACAGTGACGAGGTGCAGGACACGGGGCCGGGTGATCTCGTCGACCAGGGCGTGACCCTCACCGATCGGCAGGGCTGTCCGGGAGTAGTCGACCTTGGCGGCGCAGACATCAAGTAGCGCGTGAGCATGGCCCAGCGGGATCTCCGCCTGATCCTCAACCTCGCCGTGAGCGCCGACCGTTTTGAGGAACAGCAAGCTCCTCTCCTCTTCCAGACGAACCCAGGAAGAGCGATTTTCCTGCTCAGGGAAGAAGCCCTCGACGAGGCGCAGCCCGCCCCTCTCACGCCGGATTAGGCGGGCGAAGGACGGGGTGAGGAGAAAACGGCGGTGAACGGTCATGAAACCCAAAGCCGGTAAGGGATCGAGAAGCCTTTTATTCGTATATGGCAGAGGAAGAGGCAAGCAACCCTGAACCCCGCACTATGGTTTCCGATCGGCCGCCAGCCTTGAGCCTGCCACCTTCGGTTCTCGCTGATCTGCTGGGATCAGGTAAGCTCGATTTCGGAGAAACAGTTGATCAGCGCAGGTTCGCCGAGCTCTACAATCTTCTACGCCGAACCACGCAGTGAGATGTCATCGACCAGCTATAGCCTGAGAGGGAGATACGCAGGCGTTGGTCGTCCAACAGGGAGACTATGCCCTGAGGATAGGCTCTTCATCAATGAGCGAAGATCCTTCACACATGACAACGCCCTGACAGAGTTAGCCGTATGAGCTCGCTGTCAGGGCGCTTTTGTGATGCCGGTTGCAACACCACGCCTCCACAATGAACCACGAACGCGTGAAGTGCAATTGAACGCTGTGTACAAGTCCGAAGCGCTCTGGCTGGAGGGTGAGCACCAGACCCTACCAGAGCGCGCGATGTGTTCCGGCATTGCGCCTTCCACTTAGATCGACCCACGACGAGACGATGTGTGACGACGCACGCCATCTGGCCCTGGCTTCGTGGGAACAGGCTATTATCGTGGTAGTGCGCCGCGAGTGAAAAAGCATCGCCACTGGAAGCACGGTCAGACGTCGCTTGCAGTCGCAACTTTTTCGATTTTCAGCTTCTTCGGGGCCGCTGAGAGAATGAACTTGGTGAGGACCTTATAGACGGATTGTGGTCCGCACTCATTCTTCCCGGCAGCGCATTGTTCGAAGAAGCTGACGTACTCGTCGCACTCGACTGAGCGCTGTTGCTTCGGAGCTTTGGCGCACCGTGTATACGCCTGTCGCAAGACCGGCAGTGGGTCGAAGGATTCAAAGACCTCTTGGGCTGGGGTTCGAGTGATCTTCTCATGGGCCAAAATGAGAGTGACGGGTCCCAAGAGGATGGCGACCGCTATGAAGCCGGGGTGGATCTTCCGCATCGGCGTACCTCGGACCTTTATGGGTAAGACGAAGTTAACCAATACCCCTGACATTGAAGCACGTAACGGCATAGCATAATCAACGATGTCGAGCCTAAGGAAGCGAACAGATGGAAAAGAGCCCGGAGCAAGAGGCCGAACAACCTGAAATCAGTGGGAAAGCCAGCACGCCGCAGCTGGACCGGTTGGAAAAGTTGGCTAACGCGGCTGCCAGCGCTGCCCAGGCCAAGCAGTGGCGGGCACGCAAGAATGGCATCAGTCAACAAGAGGAGTCGTCGGAAGTCCGCAACCTCAACAGCGATGCAGAAGCCAGAGCTCGGGCAGAGGAAGCGATGCGGCAGATGATGTCAAAGCCCCAAAGCAAACGGCGCGGACGATAAAGACCCGGTGCTTTCATTTGTGACAATCATTCCCACATATGCACCGTCAGAGCGGGATTAAGGAAGTGTTCAGCTCTTGCTCGCCATGGTCCCGCCCCTTTGCCCCTGCCGATGGCAGCGAGGCGTAGTTTAGGAGTATGACAATGACTGAAGCCAAAGCCGCCAAGAAGCCGAATCCTGCTCTAGCGAAGCCGCTGCAACCTTCGAACGAACTGGCGGCCGTTGTCGGATCGACCCCGCTGCCGCGGACTGCGGTGGTGAGCAAGGTCTGGGAGTACATCAAGGCCAACAACCTCCAGAACCCCGAGAACAAGCGAGAGATTCTGGCGGATCAGAAGCTTCAGGCTGTATTTGGCGGCAAGGACAAGGTCAGCATGTTCGAGATGAACAAGCACTTCGCTCAGCATCTCTCCTGAGAAGTCATGGTCTGGGCCAGGCTTCGTGCCTGTGCACGAATTGTTAAGCGTGGCCGTTCCAACATGCAGGTACCGGGTGCGTTGCGTATCTGCCCGAACAATCTCCATAGCTCCCAATGCTTGGAGTTGGCCCTGGCAGAGAGACCTTACACTCTCCGCTGGGGCTTTTTCTTGTGCCTAGATGTTTAGTCCCGGCATTTGGTGGAGCGGGTCGAGCCTGAAGCGTTGAGGCTCGCTTGTCCAGATCTTGCAGATGTACTCGTAGGGGGTGAGGCCGCGCAGCGTCTTGAGCCGGCGGGCGAAGTTGTAGGCGGCGAGGAAGTCGCCCAGGTGCCCCTGCAGCTGGTCGTGGGTGTCGTAGTAGTAGCGCCTGACGGTCGCGTCCTTGAGGGTCCGGTTCATGCGCTCAACCTGTCCGTTCGTCCAGGGATGGCGTGGTTTGGTCAGGCGGTGCTCGATGTCGTTCTGCGCACAGGCGAGCTCGAACGAATGGGCCCGGAAGATCTCGCCGTGGGCCATCGCCTCTTTGATCAGAGGGGCAGCCGAACTGGTGTTGCCGGGTGTGGTGAAGTGAGTGCCGTTGTCGGTGAGAACCGTGTGGATCTTGTAAGGCACGGCCGCGATCAGCGCCCGCAGGAAGTCACCCGCCACGCGCCTTGTGGCTTTCTCATGCAGTTGGGCAAAGGCGAATTTAGACGTGCGATCAATGGCCACGAACAGATAAAGCCGGCCCTCTTCCGTATGCACCTCGGCGATGTCGATGTGGAAGTAGCCGATCGGGTAGCTCTTGAACTTCTTCTTGGTGGGCTTGTCACCGGTCACCTCTGGCAAGCGGCTGATACCATGCCGCTGCAGACAGCGATGCAGGGATGAGCGCGTCAGGTGCGGGATGGTGGGCTGAAGGGCGTAAAGGCAATCGTCCAACGGCAGCAGGGTGTGCTTGCGGAAGGCGACGACGATCGCCTCTTCCTGGACCGAGAGCACCGTTGAATGCGGTGCTCTCGGCCCCGTCGGGCGATCTGCGGTGGTATCCCGCTTCTTCCATTTGGCGACCGTCTTCGGGTTGATGCCATGGCGCTCGGCCAAGGCCCTCAGGCTCGCTTGACTATTTTGTATTGCTCGACGGACTGGATCGAGCGTTGTGGCGCTCCCATGGAGAACCTGGCCCATAGCGCATCCCTCCATTCCGGCGATAAGAATGCACCATCAAACCCTGGGATCAAACATCTAGAAAGCCTCAGTCAGGACCGTGCCAAGTGAAGCCGAGGGCAGGAACTGGCTCCGTTCCGAAAGTGGGAAAGCCACAGCTGGATAGAGCCCTAGCGCCACTCGCCGGTAATGGCATTAGCGGTCGGCGCGGTCTTCTTCATGCCAGAGAAAGCTCCAATGAACCGCTGCGCCTCGCCGACGCGGTCCTTGAGGAAGCACCATCGGGCAGTCTTGTTGTAAGTATATGCTCTGCATTGAGACTCGGATCGGCACAGTGACGCACAGAGCTCCAACGGTACTTCTTTCTCGACCCGTTAGTCACCGCCAGGGATATCGAACTCGTCGGCGGCGACAAATTCCTGTTGCGGCTGCGGTACAGCGGGAGCCGGCAGCTGCGGTTGTACCAGAGGCGGAGATGGTATTGGCCCTTTCGCAGTCGGCGGAACTTGGAGAGCTGCAACGCTGATCTCCCCGTCCAACCAAGGGCACTTGGAAGCAAGAGTCAAGGCGTCGCTATTCCAACAACCTTCGCAGCTAAGCAGCGATTCGGTGGTTGGCCAACGGATGGCGACTTCGCTCGCAATTGAGCATCGCGACCGCCTCGTGGATGGCATCATCGAGGGTCTCTGGACCCGCGAAAGTCTGGTGAGCAAGATGATGCTGCTTCAGATCGCGCCAGAGCTCTTCGATGGCGTTGAGTTCGGGGGCGTACTTTGGCAGCCATTCGACCGTGAGCCAGGGCGCCCGCTCGGCGAGGGCGGCGCGCGTCGCCTTGCTGGTGTGGATCGGGCCATTATCGAGGACGAGCACGATCGGCTTCGTCGCACGACCGGACGTTGGGCCATACTGCGTGTCGATCTGGTCCAGCAGCGCGATAAAATCGGCACTGCGCTTGCTCCGGCTGGTGCGCACGATCAGGTCCCGCGGGGCCCAGTCGAGCAGACCGAGCATCGCCACCTTGGCGGCTTGGCCGGGCGCGGGAATGCGCAGATCCGCGCCCTTCTTGGCCCAAGCATGGGCGAGATAGGGGTGGGTGAGCGCTTCGGATTCATCCCCGAACAAGAGCACGATATCGCCCGCCTCGGCCTGCGCCTTCAGGAGCTTGCGGCGCAGGCCAGCGCGGTCCACGGCGTCTGCATCCTGGCGGCCCTTCAGGGTATGGCGCGGCCGGCGCCAGCGGAAATCCCCTTTTGGCGCAACACGACCGAGAGCCGTGAGCGCGAGATGCGCACGCCGGAGCGCTTCTCGATCTCGTCGGCCAGCCGCGGCAAGGTCCAATTGGGGCGATTTGCGACCGATCCCGCCAGAACCGCCTCGGCTACAGCGAGCGCCCGCTCGGCCTTGACCGGTGCCGGTCCCGGGGCAACGGATCGCCGCAGCGCGTCGACCCCACCCGTCATGAAAGCGCTGCGCCAGAGCCGCACGGTATCCTCGCGCACGCCGAAGGCCTCGGCGATCCGCGGGCTCGTCCAGCCCGCCAGGGTCAGCAGGAGCGCCCGCGCCCGATCCGCCTCGCCCCGATCGCGCGAGTGGCTGAGAGCCATGAGCTCACGCCGCTGCGCGGCGCTTGCGACAACAGGGGATTTGCCCGCCATGATCCGCATCCCGAACCAAACTATGAGATGGAATCACAGACAGCATCCGTTGGCCACCCCGCTGAAACCTGCTTAGTATGCTTCAGCTGGCTTGTTCAGCGCGACGGTACGGGTCGAGATGGCTGGGGGATTGGTAGTCACAACTCACCATGGTGTTCTACATCTGGCAGTAAATATCAAGTGATACAGATGCATCTCCGCCGGTATGCTGATCTACCATTCTTGTTACGAGGGGAAGCCAGCCGTGAGCCGGAGCTTCTTTTGAAATTGCGCTCAAGCATTACAACAGTTGAAAGCCGAAATTCCAATCCAGATTTTTCAGAATGGAGGCCTCTCTATAAACCCGGCGACAACCGGTGGAGAAGCTTTTGCTTTTATTGGAACAGGTTGCGTCTTGGCAGTTGAGGCGCCGGATCGATTTTCTTGTCGATTGGCCTAGTCTCGGACTCTTGTATCAGGTGTATAATGGCCAGCTGGATCGCTGCCGGCCGGATTTGCATCTCCTGATCAATTGCCTTCAAAAATTCATCGTCGTTCGCTACATATTCGAGGACGCCCAGCAGAAAATGTGATGACGTCGCCGACTCACGGATCGTCTCGGGCTGTAGGCCAGTAATGTTCAGAAACTGAATGATTCGATCAACGTCTGCGACGATGAAATTCAAGACTTGGATGGCGATACTCTCGGCATCGCCTCGACCGGCAATACCCTTCCCTGGAATGTCTCGGTCATGTCAGCTTCCACCGTGTCCACATCAGTCCGCACATATTCGACAATGGCCCTCCTATAGTAGCGCTTTTGGGTAAGCTTGGAAGTGTGCCGATGCTGTTCCATCTTCAGAAGGCATACCCGAACCGACCGCTTGGCATTTGGCGGGACAGATGTTAATCCCCTGCCGATTCCCACACTTTGCTTTTCTGGGCGGAGAGATCAGCACACCGCGCCCCTCCGCCTAAAGATCTTTTCTAACTAACGGGATTTGCTAGATGCCCGGCATCGCACGTCAATTCGAGCCGCAGATCACCCGTAGTGGTGGCGCTCCCTCCAAGTACCGCTTCACGATCCGCTGCTCTGAGTGCGACACGACTGACGCTTACGAGGCTTCCAGGTCCAGCAGCCAGGACGCTGTCCGGGCATACTTCAAAGATCGCGGCTGGCTGCTCGGCCGGGCTGCGTCCTTTGACATCTGCCCAGCCTGCCTCGCCCGACCAGGCCAATCCCAGAGGATGGGAGCGACTACCCCGCGATCCAAAGTCTTGGATAATCGGTACGGCGAGATAGCTGACATCCTGGCCCGACACTTGGGCAAGCCGAAGGAACTCGCAGCCGAAGTCTTCCGGCCTAGAGAAGTCAAACCCGCCCAGTCCTCTGCTCCAAAAGTGCCCCAGCCAACGCAGTCCACGCCGGCCTTTTCACAAGAGGTAGAACTGACTCTCTCCGGCATGGCCGCGGACCTGAACGGCCTGCGCTCCGCTGTGGAGCTGATGGCTGATCAGGTGAGCCAGCTGGTCGCGCTTGGCGGCCGGCAGTTCGAAGTCCTCGCCCAGCTGCCTCCCACTCTCGTCCAATCGACGGAGGGCCTATTGGAGGGACTTCGGCAGGTGGCTCATGCTATCCATAGGGCCTCCCCTGTTCCGCATCATGTGACAGATCGGGCCTCTACGGCGGAGGCTGCCGCCGATGCCGAACTGGCCCCTTCACAAGAGCCGGAGGTGCATGAACCGACCCGTCGGTCCAAGGGCAGACGGAGGGCCAAGAACGAGACCGTCCAGGGCAAACCCGCCGAAATCGTGGTAAAGTCCATTGCGGATGCCAACGGCAAAGACCGGTTCTACACCTCGATCCGCATGCCGCGTGCGCTGTGGGACCGTGCAGGATTTGGTCCGGACGATCGCCTGCTGCTTGATTGGAGCGGCGAGGCACTGAGCATTGAGCGGGCAGCCGATGGCGGCGTGAAGCCGAAGTCGATCGGCAGCACATCCGTGGTTCTCCAGTCCTGGAAGCTGGGGAATCTGAATTTCGACCAGCCGAAGTTGACGAGCGATGAGGGATCCTTTCGCCTGACAGCACGGCCGTCGAGCCCCAAGTAGCCCGTGTTCCGCGATCATCCGCACGCCGTGAATAGACTTGAAGGAGGCGCTCTCGGTTCTCTGCGATCCACTCAGGGTAGCGAAAAGGAAACCTTACGAGCGATCGAGCGCATGGCTTCAGCCTGCGCGGCGTGTCCAGTGTCCCGGAGCTTCTGAGCGGCATCGTCCAAGATTGACGGAAGCACACTCACCGAGGCGTGGCGGACCGACACGCGGCGTGGAGAACCAGCCCTCACACGATTGTACCGCTGCGGTGACTGGCTGCGCTCGAGTGCGGCTTCAATAGCAGAGCGGAGAGAGAGGGTTGTGCGGATCGTCATTTGGAATGCAGTGAGCGTCGTTGCAAGAGTCGGCGGGGCAATGGCATCTGCCTCCTCTAGTTCCTTGGCCGCATGCTGAAGGTCTAGGATGAACGAGCCTAGGCCGAATAGGACCGCGCGCCACTCGACCGGCAACAGTCGCATTTCAAGCGCATTTGTGCGCGGAACACTGTGCCGAACGTCCGCGGTTTGGCTTGACACTGCAGCCTCCATTCAGGGGAAACGGGGCGGGGACGGTAAGCCCCGCCCCTGAAGGCGTTAGCCCTCGTCGCGATTGCTGGAAGCTCGGGCGAGCCGGGAGAAGGTGTCGCAAATCAGGTCCACGCAGGAGAC
This sequence comes from Microvirga ossetica, assembly GCF_002741015.1. Classification (NCBI taxonomy): domain Bacteria; kingdom Pseudomonadati; phylum Pseudomonadota; class Alphaproteobacteria; order Hyphomicrobiales; family Methylobacteriaceae; genus Microvirga; species Microvirga ossetica. Next base: position 507,697 of record NZ_CP016620.1, read on the forward strand.
GCGTGACTGGACTGCAGGCATGGTGGTCTACGACATATCGCGTCCAAAGGAACCCTGGTAGATCGATTTCATGTCTGTCGAGGGCAGGGGCATCCACAGGATCTGATATACGGGCGGGCGCTGGGCCTATGCATCGGCCCTCATCGACGGCTTCATCGACTACATCTTCATCACAATCTACATATTCGATCTGACCAAGCCCCGCTAGGCCGGACGCTATTGGCTGCCGGGCATGAATCTCGCGGCAGGAGAGAACCCGATTGGGCGCCGCCTGTTTAAATCTCCAAGTCGAAGCGCCGCACCCCAACACGTCCTGGGTCAACTGTGCGGTGCCAGCGCAGGAACACGTTTGCTTAACCATGCAGAGCCATGGGCTTTGGACGATCCGATTTGCGTCACACGCTCGACCCAATGCGGCGCTGATGTGAGCACACAACGCGCTTCGAATGTCAGCCAACGATCGGTGAGTAAGCTCATGAGCTATGATAGAACCCGCGAACATTTGCAGGTTGGTTTAGTCGGGATAGGCCTCGCAGCTACGACGGTCATCGGGTGGGGATTGTTCATCTACTCCGTCCTCTCTACGGGAGCTGAGGAGCACGCGCTCCAGCGGGAGGTTTCGCACCTCCGGCAGCAGATTGAGGCCGTCACAGCAGAGCGCGATCAACAGGCAAGAGCCAATGAACAGAAAATCCGGGCAGGACAGGATCTGAACACGATGCTGGTGCGGATTGAAGCAGCCACCGAAGAGATCCTGCAGCTGAATTCTCTCCAGGCGAGCGTTAGCCAAGCGATCGAACAAGCCCGCCTTGAATTGACTGGACCGTCAGATCCTCCGGCCGCTCTGACGGAAAATCCCATGGTCAGCACAACGTCATCAGTTCGTCTTTCCAAGCAAGATGTCCGCGCCGCACAGGAAGCGCTTGTCGACTTCGGATATGGAAAACTAAAGGCCGACGGGTCTTTAGGGCCCTCTACGCGCAAGGCCGTTGCGGCCTTTGAACGAGCCACGGGTCTTCCTGTCACGGGCAAGCTTGGAAATGCGACCCTTCAGGCGCTGAGAACCCATATGGCCTCGGTAACTCAATAGCACGCACTTCGAGCTTCATTACACCGCTTGCGACTGGTGGTGGACCTTCGGCGTCGACCCGAGCCTGCCCGACGTCTGATCCTGCATCTCCAAGCGAGCGCTCCTGCCAAAGGGTGCCGCCGACGGAATCTGCCAACTGGCGGCGCTATTGGGCGTGAGGGTCGTGTCGGCATAGGCCTTGGCCTATACTGGTCTCGATAAAACGAGATTGGATAACTTTTGATGGATGATGCGACGATCCGGATCCTCACGATGGCTGAAGAAATGGCGGGCGATGAGCAGCGCGCTGCGATCTGGTTCAAGCATCAGCCGATTCCAGGCTGGGCCGGAAAGACAGCCTCTGACCTTGTCCTGGAGGGTAAGGCGGATGAGGTCCTCGCCTATCTGGAGGCGGTCAGAGCCGGCGTCTATGCATGAACCAGAGCCGGCGCACGGATCGACGAGGTTGATCACGGAGTTGGGGTCGTAGTCGTCGAGACTGTGCCGCTCGCGAAACCGCCCGTTGAATGACTCTTGGTCTCGGACGATGCGCTGGAAAGGATTTCCCCCGCTTCAGGCTCTTAGGGCAGGGCGCCTCAAGGGCGTCATGGACATCGCTCGGGGCCAAGGAGCCGAGTGATCAGGAAGTCTAAACGACTGGGCTGCGAGCTTGTCCGTAAGGCCGCTGAAGGCTATAATGATTCCTCTCCAGGCTAGGGCAGGGGAGCTTGAACGGAGCAGGTCGGGTCTCAATATGAGTACTATGGCGAAGAAGCACACAACCAAATCTGGACCACTGACCAAACCCGGCCGTGTGGGCAATTCCAAGATCGCCGGGAAGACCAGCGACGGTGTTATCGTGCTCCGGGCCAAGGCCAAGCCGACCCATTTCACGGCCAAGCAGATTCGCGAGACAATCCAACGGACCGGATTGGCGCTAAGCGATAAGTCGACCGCCCGCCGTTAATGCCTACGTCGACCGCGGCTCGGGACGTTTTCATTAACTGCCCGTTCGATTCCACCTATAAGCCTGTCTTCTGGGCAATCGTGTTTACGGTCCTGCGCTCCGGCTTCAGTCCGCGGTGCGCGCTTGAGGCCGACGATTCGTCGGAGAACCGGCTTGCCAGGATCCAGGCGATCATTGAGGAGTGCCGATACGGCATTCACGACATTTCCCGGACGGAGGTGGATGGCGACCCTCCCTTGCCCCGTTTCAATATGCCCCTTGAGCTCGGCCTGTTCTTTGGGGCCAAGCGCTATGGGAACAATGACCAGAGAACCAAGCGGGCACTTGTTCTCGATCGGGAGCAGTACCGCTACCAACGGTTCATCTCCGATATTGCCGGCGCAGACATCCACGCCCATGGCGCCGATCCGGGTAAGTGCATCGAACAAGTCGCGACGTGGCTTCGCACCCAAAGCCGGGACACGAAAATTCCCGGCGGCCGAAAGATTTCCGAGGAGTTTGAGGTCTTTCAATCTCAGCTGGGAGCGATCTGTGCAGATCGTGGCTTAGAGCCCGACGAACTGACGTTCGGTGATTTTGCCGAACTGGTCGCCGCTTACCTGACCGTGGATCCTTGAACCATTTTCGCTCATGAACTTCCTAGGCCGATTGTCCACGGCTACTGGCTCAACTTCTGCCCGCTCGCCATCTTCAGAATTCCGGCACAGCGCAATGAGGAGGTTGTGCGCGGCGGAAGGCGCACAGGACTTCTTGTCAAAATGCTTATTCAGCGTAATTCGCTCTCGTCATTCTTCATTCGAAGGCAGCGTTGAAGACTTCACTGAACGGAACCGGCAAGCTGATCTTGAGACTCAATGGTCAATGACGCTCTTGCCAGTGATAAAGGGCAGGATGTCATGAGAATGGCCGTGCGAACTACTCAATTGCAGAGGCCGTGTGGTTTCTCAAAGCCTGAAGAGTCGCAGGTCCGAGCTTCCCAGTAATAGGAAGTCCTTTGACCTGTTCGAAGACCTCAATGGCCTTATGGGGCGGCGCTCGGGTGAGGGGCAGGTATCTCGCCACCGCGCCATGCGCCGGATGGACGACGCCCCGGTCGCCGATGCGGTCCCGGCCAGGACGTCCGTTGCGCGATGCCCGCGGACGCCGAGCTGTTCTGCCTTCCTTTGGCGCCATTGGGTTGCGACGGTTCGTGCCGCATGGCTCGGACCTTACTCTCCCCCTGCCTCTGGGCGCTCGGTATTGCGCTCCTCGGCTCCGGTCTGGATGGCGGGCCCCAGGCCGGACCCGGCAGCGGATCGCGGGCATCTCCGGATGTTTCTGCCAATCCGTTCAACGGACCGGGCGGCGTTTACGCGAAGATCCCCGCGAGGGATGAGTTCGGGCGGGATCAACTTGCGATGTTCCGCGCGTGGAACCCGGACCCGGTCGGAAACCATGAGGCCAACCTCAGGGCCCTCAACCCGGCGCTCGCCAGGGTGGTACGGACGGCGCAGGCCGACAATCCTGGCCTGCGCTTTGTGATCGGCTCGGGATGGCGCAACGGTCGGCTCCAACGAATGGCGGTGGCCTGGGGCTGGTCCAGGACACACGACAGTCCGCATCGGACAGGTGACGCGGTGGACCTGTGGCCGCTCGACCAGGAGGGCCGGGTCTTCTTTGAGCCCCAGGCCCAGAACAGGATTGCCACCGCGCTCAGGAAGGCCGCCGCCAAACTGGATGTGCCTATCCGCTGGGGTGGTCACTTCCACGGCTTCAAGGACTTGGACCGCTCACATTTTGAGCTCGTGCTGCCATGACCGGAACGGGTGCCCTTTGTCTTTTGGGTTCGAGGGCCTGGGGAGCCGGGCCGGGCTTGCGCTCTCGGGCTGCACATCCGGCAAAGGATGGAGAAACCTCGCATTATGTTAGAGGCGAATTCAGCGGCTGTGCTCGGTCGGGAAGGTCTCCTAATGGGATGGTCCGGCCGTGCTTCTGCCCCGCTTGCCTGTAAGCTGTGGGGCTTTGAGCCACGCAAGGAGCACGTCTCATGTCACGGTCTTCTGCCTCTACCGCCGTTGCCACCCTGGGCATCGATCTGGGCAAGAACACGTTCCATCTCGTCGGCCAGGATCAGCGCGGCGCCATCGTGCTGCGCATCAAGCTCTCCCGCACCCAACTCTCTCAGCGGCTGGCCAACATCCCGCCGTGTCTGATCGGCATGGAGGCCTGTGCCGGGGCTCACTACATCGGCCGCCAGCTCCAGGCGTTGGGCCATGACGTGCGCCTGATCCCAGCCCAGTACGTCAAGCCCTTCCTCAAGGGGCACAAGAATGACTATCGCGATGCGGAGGCGATTGCGGAGGCGGTGCAGCGGCCCACCATGTCCTTCGTGGCGATCAAGACCCCGGACCAGATGGATCTGCTCGCCCTGCACCGGGTGCGTTCGCGCCTGGTGGGTCAGCGCACGGGCGTGACCAACCAGATCCGAGGCCTGCTCCTCGAGCGCGGCATCTCCGTGCGCCAGGGGCTTGCGCCGTTGAGGCAGGCGTTGCCAGGCATCCTAGAGCATCGGCTGTTCTGATTGAATCGGAGGCTATGCGGCGTGACGGCTTTGTGATTCCCTTATCTCGGCCCTCTTTAGAGGAGATGAGCGATGACCAAGTCCTACTCGCTGGATCTGCGGCAACGGGTGGTGCGCTTTGTTGAGGCGGGGCATTCCTGCCATGTGGTCTTGCTTCGAAAAAATGGAGAGCTTCTGATGAAGCAGGAGGATCTCCATGCCGAAGACCCGTTTTAAGAGAGAGTTTCAGGATGAGGCCGTCCGCCTCGTTTTGACGAGTGGGCGCTCGCAACGCGCGATCGCCGACGATCTTGGGGTGAACCGTTCGACGCTCGCGCGCTGGATGGCGGAGCACCAGGATATGCGGCCTTCGTCGGCCCCGCCGCCCAATGAGGATGTCATGGACGAGCTCAAGCGCCTCCGTCGCGAGAACGAGGTGCTGCGGCAAGAGCGCGACATCCTCAAGAAGGCCACCGCTTTTTTCGTCAAGGAGGGAAGTCGATGAGGTTCACGTTCATCGATGCGGCGAAAGCGGAATTCCCCATCCAGCGCCTGTGCCAGGTTCTTGAGGTGAGCCAGAGCGGCTACTTTGCCTGGCGAAGTCGTCCGGCCTGCCAGCGTCAGCGCGACGATCTGGTGCTGCTCGCCCATGTCCGATCCGCCTTTCGAGAATCGAATGGCACCTATGGCAGCCCACGGATGACGCGCGAACTCCAGGATCAGGGCCTGCCGATCGGGCGCCGTCGGACGGCCCGACTGATGCGCGAGAATGGGCTCAAGGCCCGGCAGAAACGTCGCTTCAAGCGCACCACCGACAGCCACCACGCCTTTCCTATTGCTCCCAACCTGCTCGAGCAGGACTTCTCGGCCGAGCGCCCGAACCAGAAATGGAACGCGGATATCTCGTACGTGTGGACGAGCGAGGGCTGGCTCTACCTGGCCGTGGTCCTGGATCTCTTCGCGCGCCGGGTGGTTGGCTGGGCGGTGAGCGACCGGCTGCACAAGGAACTGGCGCTCGAGGCGCTGCGCAAGGCTCTGGCGATCCGAAGACCCGGTGAGGGGCTGACCCATCACGCGGACCGCGGCAGTCAATATTGTTCGATCGAGTATCAGGCCGAGTTGCGGAAGCACGGCATCCGGATCTCAATGTCCGGGACAGGCAATTGTTTCGACAATGCCGTGGTCGAGACTTTCTTCAAGACCTTGAAGTCCGAGCTGGTCTGGCGCACCGTCTTCCAGACGAGAGCCGAGGCCAGGAAGGCGATCGGTCGTTACATCGATGGCTTCTACAATCCCGTCCGGCGTCATTCGACACTGGACTATGTCAGTCCGGCTCAGTTCGAAAGGCTGGCCGGATAGCTACCAAACCGCTCTCCACTAAACCGAAGCAAATCCAATGAGGCCGCGCGCCATTTTGAGGTGTCGGTCGCGTTTGTGGTGCGGCTCATGGCGGCGTATCGGGCCACCGGCAGCCTGGCGCCCAAACCAGAGGGCGGCTGGCGCTACTCCAAGCTCGACCCGCATCGCGAGTTTCTGATCCGTCGCGTCGCCGAGAGGAACGACATCACCATGCCCCAGCTCGCGGCCGAACTGGTGGCCTTGGGCACCAAGATCACGCCGGCGTCCATCGCGCGCTGGTACATCCGCCACGGCTATAGCGTCAAAAAAAACTTTGCGGGCCAGCGAACAAGAACGCTCCGACGTGCGCCAGGCCCGCGAGCATTGGCACACAAAACGCCAGCCGCGCATGCGCCAGGAGCCGCACCGGCTCGTGTTTCTCGATGAGACCGGCACATCCACCAAGATGACGCGCCTGCGCGGCCGCTGCCTCAAAGGGCAGCGTCTGTATGCAAGGGCACCATTCGGCCACTGGCTGACCCAGACCTTTGTCGCCGGGCTGCGCTACTGTGGTCTGACGGCGCCTTGGGTGATCGATGGGCCGATGACCCGTCAGATCTTTGAGACTTATGTGGAGACCCAGCTTGCTCCGACCTTGTCCAAGGGCGACGTGGTGATCCTCGACAACCTGCCGGCGCACAAGAGCGAGACGGCGGCGCAGTGTCTGAAGCAACGCGGCGCCTGGTTCCTGTTCCTGCCTGCTTATTCGCCCGATTTGAACCCAATTGAGCAACTCTTCGCCAAGATCAAAGCACATCTGCGCAAAGCCGAAGCCCGCACCTTTGACGCGCTCTGGCGGGCCATCGGGGACATCTGTGATGGGGTCGAAGCTGAGGAATGCCGCAACTACTTCACTGCCGCAGGTTATGGATTCGTCTGAACAGCCGATGCTCTAGGTTCGTACTCTGACGCCCTATCGCTGCGCATCGTTCACCTCATTGCGAGCTCGCCTGGCTGCCGCATTTCCGGCAGCCAGGTCCATCTGCGACATCAGCCAACCGCCGAAGATGTCGCCGGCCGGATTGGTGTCCGAGGGCATCGCAATGGTTCGAATGACAGGCTCTTTGTCGGTGCCGTTCGCTTCCATTGGATTCCCTTGAATATCGGCCTAGGTCTGGTTCAGGCCCTTGTCCTGCGCCGTGTCCCGGCGCGGGGCTGCTGGTCGACGGACGCATCGAAGGCCATGGCCTCCGCCCTGCGTTCCCCCCCACTTCGGATGTGCCGCCGCATCATGATCTCCGCCAGTTCGGGATCCCTGTCCTGGATCGCGTCAAGGATGCGTTTGTGCTCGACGAGCGCGCGGCTCCGGAGGACGATGCTGTCGCTGCGGCTGCGGTAGAGCCGCAGCAGCGGATAGAACTGATTGCAGAGATACTCGATCAGGAGCGGATTTCCGCTCGCCCGCGCAATCCGGAAGTGGAAATCCCGATCGGCGGCGCCCAGTGCGTTGTGAACGCCCGGCTGAAGTCCGGCGATCTCTGCCTCGTGGCGGCGGACGCCCTCGGCGAGCGCCTCAATATCCTCGGCACTCATGTTCCGCGCCGCTTCGCGGGCGGCAAGGCCCTCAAGGACCTCGCGCACGCTATAGATCGATTGCAGCATCTCGCGCGTCGCCTCGACGACCCGCGGGCCCTGGTTCGGGACGCGGGTAATCAGATGGCGCTCTTGCAGGCGGTGCAAGGCCTCGCGCAGGGGGCCGCGGCTGACACCGTAGCGCTGGGCGAGAACCGGCTCGCTGATCTTCGACCCGAGGGGCAGCTCACCCTGGAGGATGGCATCCGTCAGGCGATGGAAAAGCTGCTCGGCCAGCGTCTGGCTCGCCTCCGCGGCATCACTGACAGGGGTCAAACGGTGTTCAGGACCATCCATGACTTACGAACCTTGCCGTTGCATCGCGTTGGGCATCTTCGGCTCGAAGGCGGGGACGAACAAGCCCATTCCCGAACATCGAGCCGACAGTTCGGGGAGGCGGACGGCCTGGACCGTCCGCCGCGAAGCGTCACTGCGTGGCGAGGCCGAGTTCGGTCAGGATCTCCTTCGCCTGGCGTGTCTCGTCCGCGATGAAGGTCTGATACGGCGCCTCGGGCAGGTACAGGTCAAGCCAGCCACGATCGTCGAGGATCTTCTTCCAGTGCGCCGACTTTACGAGCTTGGCGAACACGTCGGCCAGGGCGGTCGCCGACTTGTCATCGAGGCTCTTGTGGACGGAAACACCGCGCCAGTTCGCGAATACGACGTCATACCCAAGCTCGCGCAGCGTCGGGACATCGACGCCAGGAAGCCGCTCGGGCGCAGCGACGGCGAGCAGCCGCAGCTTCTTTGCCTCGATCTGCGTCTTGAAATCCTGCAATCCGCCGCCGACCACGGTCGCCTGGCCGTTCAGCGCCGAGATGACAACCTCGCCCGTGTTCGGATGCGGGATGAAGTTGACCTGCTTCGGCGTCATGCCGGCGATCTTCGCGAGACGGGCGAAGAAGATGTTCTCGGTCGACCCGGGAGAACCGCCGCCCCAGGCGATCGAGCCGGGGTTGGCCTTGAAGCGTGCCATCAGGTCCTTGAAGTCCTTGACGTCTGAGTCCTGACGGACGGCGATCACCTCGTACTCGCCCGCAAGCCGGGCCAGGGGCCGAACATCGGCCAGGGTGACAGGCGTCTTGTTCGTGAGCGGGAAGAAGACCGTGCCCGCGCCCTGCACGACGACGGCATTCTTGTTGCCTTCCTTCGTGGTCACGAATTGCGAGATCGCGATCATGCCGCCGCCACCCGGCACGTTGTTGACCTTGATGTTATTGATCCCCTCGGCCCGCAGGGCCTCCTCGATCCCGCGCGCCGCCTGGTCGAGCCCGCTGCCCGGGCCGCCCGGCACGGTGATATCAAGTGAGCGGATCGTCTGCGCCTGGCTTGGCGCAGCCGCGAGAAGGAAACCAACCGCAAGCGATGCGATCGTCGTCCGTCGAGTGATGATCATCTAGTCCTCCCAGTGAAAGTGATTGTTCGGTGATCGCGCGGAGGGGTGTTAGTGGGTGGCACCCACCGCGGATTGGGACTTCCGCCTTCTCAGGCTGGAAATGATCGGAGATGCCACGAACGCAAGCGCCACCAGCAGGAGGACAGCCGAGACCGGGTGCGTGACGAAAACGGTCCAGTCACCCTGGCTGATGGCCAGCGAGCGGCGTAACTGCTGCTCGATGAGCGGTCCGAGGATCAGCCCGAGCACGCACGGGACGATCGGCACCCCGACGACCCGCATGACGAAGCCGACCATGCCGATGATCCACAGGATCACGAGATCGACCGCGTTGCCGTTGAGGCTGTAGACGCCGAGGGACGACAGCACGAGGATGCCGCCATAGAGCCAGGGCTTCGGCAGCGACAGGAGCCGCACCCAGACGCCAACCATGGGCAGGTTGAGGACGAGCAGGAAGACGTTGCCGATGTAGAGGCTTGCGATCAGTCCCCAGATCAGGCTCGGATTCGTATCGAACAGCAGCGGACCGGGACGCAGCCCGTATTGCTGGAAGGCTGCGAGCATCACCGCCGCCGTGCTTGACGTGGGAAGGCCCAGCGCCAGCAGTGGCGCCAACGCACCGGCCGCCGATGCATTGTTGGCCGCCTCGGGACCGGCGACGCCCTCGATCGCGCCGAGACCGAACTCCTCTGGCTTCTTGCTGAGCTTCTTCTCGAGCGTATAGGACAGAACGGTCGGGATCTCACTGCCGCCCGCCGGGATCGACCCGATGGGGAAGCCGATCAGCGAACCACGCAGCCATGGCTTCCACGACCGGCTCCAGTCCTCGCGGCTCATCCAGAGAGAGCCCCGCAGCTTGTGCAGGCTGTCGGCCTTGCCGCCGTCGGTCGCTGCCATGTAGAGGGTCTCGCCGATGGCGAACAGTCCGACAGCCACGACGACCGTATCGATGCCATCGAGCAGTTCCGGAACGCCGAAGGCAAAGCGGGCTTGTCCGGTCTGCGGGTCGAGTCCGACCGTGCCAAGGAGCAGCCCGAAGAACAGCGAGGCGATCCCGAATGCGATCGATCCACCCCCGGTCGGGTTGCTCAGCATGGTTGTCACGGTGGCAAGCGACAGCACCATGAGGGCGAAGTAGTCGGGTGCCGTCAGCTTGAGCGCGATTTCCACCAAGAGCGGGGCGGCGAAGGTCAGTCCGATCGTTCCGATCGTGCCGGCGACGAAGGAGCCGATTGCGGCAGTCGCCAGCGCCTGGGCGCCACGGCCCCTGCGCGCCATGGCGTTGCCGTCGATGGCGGTCATCATCGATCCAGCCTCGCCGGGCGTGTTCAACAGGATGGAGGTCGTCGAGCCGCCGTATTGTGCGCCGTAGTAGATGCCGGCGAACATGATGAAGGCGGAGACCGGCGGCAGGCCCACCGTCAGGGGCATCAGGATCGCGACCGTGGTCGCCGGACCGATCCCGGGCAGGACGCCGATCGCGGTCCCGAGGGTCACGCCGATGATCGACCAGATGAGATTATCCGGCGTGAGCGCGACGGTAAAACCCTGGGCAAGCAATGCAAGTGTTTCCATCACCTGGCTCCCATCATTGGTCGCGCTGGAACAGCGGTTCCAGCGGCCCGAGCGGCAGATCGATCCCGAGGCCGAGAGTGAAGACCAGCAGGATCACGGTGGCGAGGACGAGGCCGATGACCGCATTCGCTAGGATGCGGCGATCGCCGAACGCGTAGGTGCCGGCCACGAACACGGTTGCGACGGCCGGGATCCAGCCGAGACGCGAGATCAGGGCGGCCTCCAGCAGGAGCGCTGCCGAGATCAGTCCCACCGGCCAAAGGTTGAGCTTCGGCTGATCGGGCAGGTCCTCGAGCGAGGCACGCCTCGTGCTGATCACGCTTGCGACGCCGGACAGGGTGAGGCCGATGCCGATCAGGTTGGAGAACATGGCCGGTCCGACGACGTCGTAGGTGAAGCCGGTCTTGATCTGTTGCGAGGCGACGACGACTGCCACGCCGAGCGCGACGACGGCAGAGCCGAATAGAGTCCCAGGTAGTCGATGTGCCGACATTGTCCTCCCTCCCGTCACTTTTGGTTGCTGCCAGTCTTCAGGCGTCATGCTGGCCTTGCCCGGAACCTATCGAGGCGGGCGAGATTGTCAACATATTATGTAATTCGGGGGTAATTTATACGTTCTGACCGCTTTAAAAGAAGAATGTGTTGACACATAGTGCCGTCTTAAGTTTCTTGTTGCCAGACCGCGGCGGTCGTTAAACGTGAGGGAGTTTGTCCATGCATCTCAGGCCCAAGGTCGTCGAAGGCCGTATGAGCGCGGAACTGCGGCGGCAGCTTCGAGAAGAGGCCCACCCGATCTGCGCGATCTCCGGCGCAACGCCCCATCATGCCCAGTTGGCGGAGGCGGCTGGCTTCCGGCTGTTCTTCCACTCGGGCTCGCAATCCGCAGCGACGATCCTCGGCCTGCCGGATGCCGGCCTGATGACGCTGACGGAGGCTGTCGACAATCTCCGGCGCATTTGCCAATCCGTTACGATCCCGGTGGTCGCGGACTGTGAGACGGGGTTCGGGAACGTCATCAACACGACGCGGGCCGTGCACGAGTTCATCACGGCCGGCGTGGCTGGCTTCTTCCTGGAGGATCAGGTCTTCCCGAAGCGATGCGGCTTCACGGCGGGCGTCGAGGTGATCCCGATCCCCGAGGCCGTCGGCAAGTACCGCGCGGCCGTGGCCGAGCGCGACCGCCTCGATCCCGACGTTGTCGTCATCGCCCGCACAGACTCCAGGGCTGCGGTCGGAGGGAGTGTCGATGAGGTGCTTCGACGCTGCGAGGCCTATCTGGAGGCCGGCGTGGACATGTTGATGGTCGTGGCGCTCCAGACCCGTGAGGAAATGCGCAGTGTCATGGAGGCATTCCCCGGAACCCCCATCTACATCAACGCGGGCGCCGTGCGACCGTTGCTCACGCATGCGGAGTATGCCGCGATGGGGGTCGCGACCTACAACATCTCGGTGGCCAAGGTCGCGCAGATCATGATGGAGCGTTTCCTGGACGACTGCCGGCAGCGAGGTGCGGATGCGTTCAACGACTTCATGGCATCGAACACGGCAACTGGCCGCTCGACCCTCGGCTATCTGAGCCTGACCGGCTTTCCTGCCGTGGTTGAAATCGAACGTGCCTTCCTGCCCGCCGAGGCAATGGCAAAGTACGATACGTCGCTCGCGGATTACGATCCTCGGAAGGGCCGGGCCGTTGAAGCCGAGCGATCCTGACCCGGCACGCTTGGTCGGAATGACCGAAACGACCGCCAGTTCCGGTCCCGCTTGCCGATGGAGGCGGGGCAGGGCTGTGGACGTCACTCTACTGCGTGAAGCGGGCCGGTTCGGGGAGCAGGCGTCCAGGGATGACAGGTAAACTTGGCGGCATCCTTGCGGTCCGGGCCCTTCTCGGCTTCGTCTCGGGCTGTGCGGGCGGAGCCGTTTTCAAGTGGCTGGGCTTCCCGCTGCCGTGGACGCTCGGGTCGCTGACGGCCGCTGCCGTCATCGCCGTGGCCGGACTTGAGTGGAAGTTGCCGAATGCCGCCCGACCCATCATCGGGGTCATGGCCGGAAGCGCCTTCACCGCGGAGGTCGCGCGTTCCATGGTGCATTGGTGGGAGGCGATCCTCCCGCTGGTCGCGTTTCTCGTGCTCATCACGCTGGCGGGCCGGGTGTTCTTCACCCGCTTCTGCGGCTTCGACAGGACGACAGCCTTCTTTGCCTCGACACCGGGAGGATTGAGCGAGCTGACGCTGCTCGGGGCGCAGTATGGCGGGAATATCCGCCAACTCGTTCTCATTCATTCCACCAGGATCATCACGGTCGTCTTCCTGGTGCCGTTCGCTGTTCGCCTCCTCTTCGATCTCGAGGGTGGCGGAAGGATCGGCCCCGGTCATGCGTCGGAGGTGCTTTCCGCGCTCGACTGGCTTGTCCTGTTGGGTTGCGCCGCGCTTGGCTACGTCATCGGGCGTCCACTCAAGTTGGTCGGCGGTGTCATGGTCATGCCGCTGATCTTGAGCGCGATCATGCATGGTACGGGCCTGACGCAACTTCCCCCGCCGCCTTGGCTCGTCGCACTCGTGCAGGTGGTCATCGGCTGCGTCGCAGGTTCCCGCTTCGCGGGCGTCCAATGGCACGAGGTTCGCACCTCGGTTGTCCAGGGCCTTGCGTGGACGGCGATCATGCTGCTGGCGGCCCTCGCTGCGGCCGCCCTGTGCTCGACATTCGTCGATGCGTCCGTGCCGGCCCTTCTTCTCGCCTTTGCCCCCGGCGGCATCGCCGAAATGACCATCGTCGCCTTTGCCATGGGCATCGAGGTCGCTTTCGTCGTCTGCTGCCACGTCTTCCGGTCCATCTTCCTCGTTGCGATGGCGCCGGCGTTGTACCGCGGAACGCACAAGGGTTGATGGACTCAAGAGGACCTTGGTGATCGGAAGTTCGCACATCGCGCAGGATCCTGGTTCGGCGCGCTGATCCTCAGCACCGTCCAAGGCCATCACACGGTATCAGCCAACTGGCAGGCTGGTTGGCTTTGAGGACGGCTGCGCGGCAAGAAGGAACCCGAGAGAGCAGAGGAAGATGATCGTTCCAAAGGTGGCTGCCGCGCTCAGGACAAGGGTGAACCCGCTCATCCCGTGAAGGAGCGCGATAAGTGGGACGGCCAGGCCACTCGTCGTGAACCCGAGGAAGTAACGAACACTGAATGCCTTGGCCCTGTATTGGGATGGGACGTAACGCGCGACCATCGCATCGTTGACGACAACCTGCCCGTAAATCGCCGCCATGGCCAGGACCAGACCAGCGAGCATCGGGATTCCGCTGGTCACAGCCGCGAGCCCAAGTCCGAGCGGTTGCAGGATCGACAGCCCGACGAAGATCCTGGGCAGCGTAAACCTGTCGACCAGGCGTCCCATCAGGAGCTGCGTCAGAGCCCCGAAGGCAAACACGAGCGTAGCCAGGGATCCGATCAGGATAAGCGGCAGGGAGGCCCCGGCACGCTCGTCGATGATCTTGGGAAGTGCGATCGTCGTGATGTTGAAGGTCATGCCGCCTGCCACGATCGCCGCTGCGAAGAGCAGGAAGAGCGTCATCGGGCGTACGACAGGGATCACGGCATGAGTGTTGCCGGATTTGCCATGACTGTCTCCATCACCGGGGACCAGGCGGACAAAGGCGATGCCGGCAAGGAGGCAAACAAGTCCGGGAAGAATGAAGGCAGCGCGCCAGCCGAGGCTTGCGGCCAGTAGGGCCGTAATTCCCGAGGCTAGGGCCGCACCGAGATTGCCCCACACCCCATTGATCCCGAGATCCCGTCCGAGTTGACTTGTGTGGCTTACCAGCATCGTCGAGCCGATCGGATGATAGATCGCGGAGAACACTCCGAGTACGAAGAGCCAGATGCCGAACATGACCGGCGAGCTCGCCGTCGACAGCCCCAAGCATGCGATCCCGCAGCCGCCGAAGAAGATCGCCAGCAGGTTCCGGCGTCCCATGCGATCCGCAAGCCAACCCATCGGGAGCGAAAACAGGCCGAAGGCCACGAAGGCGCCCGTCGCGAGGCCGATGAGGCTGGCATAAGACAGTTGCCGCTCCGCCGCGATGGCGATCACGGCCGTCGGGTAGATCAGAAGGACGAAGTGATCGAGCGCATGCGCGATGTTGACGAAGGCAATGGTGCGGCGCGAAAGCAGGTCAGGCGACATCCTTGGAGTCCTTGTCAGTTTCGTGTGCAACACTCCGCGGCGGCTTGACCCTGCCGGAACTCGCTACAGGCGGACCGACGACTAGGCCGCGCGATCAAAGCTCGCGATGAAGTCGGCGAGGCGTTCTCCCTGGATCAGGATGTGTTCCCGGAGGAGCCGCTCGGCGAGGGCGCTGTCCCCGGCACGGATCGCATCGACGATGCCTTGGTGCTCCGCCAGTGAGTTCGCCACGCGGCTGCGGGCCCGGAGCTGGAGCCTGCGATAGGGCTTGAGGCGGGCATGGAGCTGTTGCGCCTGCTCCGCTAGGAACGCGTTCTGGCAGGCCTCGTAGATGACGTGGTGGAAGCGCTCGTTGGCATAGTAGTAGGCATCCGCGTTCTCCTGCGATGCCTCCCGGGCACAATCCTCATGCGCCTTCTCGAGCTCCCGTTGCATGGGCTCGGTGATCCGACGGGCCGCCAAGGCCCCGCACATGCCCTCGAGGCCCGCCATCACCTCGAACCGCTCGACGACGTCCTTGAAGCTCAGGGAGGCGACGAACGCACCCCGCCGTGCCTGTAACTCCACCAGTCCGGTCGAGGCAAGCTGCATCAGGGCTTCCCTGATCGGGGTGCGGGAAACCTCGAACCGAGCGGCCAGGCTCTGCTCGTCGAGCCGGTCTCCGGGGCGGAACTTGCCCGTAACAATGTCCTGCTCGAGGGCGTCGCGTAAGGCTTGAGCGCGTCTCATCGTACTCGTCCTGCTCGGAAACATCCTAGAACGGATATATATAATCTTTCAAGTCATTTCTTGTATACAAGATAATTGACATCAAATGCAAAGAGGCGCAAGAACTTGTTGCAAAGAAAACGAGGGATCCACCTGCGCAATCCCCGCGAGTGATCTGAGGACGCTCGTCCGCCCGACGCAGAGGAGGAAACCCAGGAGCGGGTGCCATGTCACCACAGCTAATCTCGATCTACGCTCTCGTTGCGATGTTCGTGGTCGCCACGATCCTGCCGATCAACATGGGCGTGCTGGCCTTCGTCGGCGCCTTCCTGGTCGGAACCCTGGTGGCGGGCCAGACCACCAGCGCCATCATCGCCGGCTTTCCCGGTGGCCTGTTCCTGACCCTGGTCGGCATCACTTTCCTCTTCGCCATCGCCCAGAACAACGGCACGATCGACTGGCTCGTCCGGTTGGCCGTTAAGGCTGTGCGGGGTCGGATTGCTGCGATCCCGTGGATCATGTTCGGGATTTCCGCGGTCTTGACGTCTGTCGGCGCGGTCAGTCCAGGCGCCGTGGCCATCATTGCCCCGGTCGCGCTCGGGTTCGCGTTAAAATACAGCATCTCTCCTTTGCTGATGGGTTTGATGGTCATCCATGGTGCGCAGGCCGGCGGCTTCTCGCCGATCAGCATCTACGGCGGCATCACCAACCGGATCGTCGCGAAGGCCGGGCTTCCGCTGAGCGAGATCACGACCTTCCTGGCGAGCTTCGGCGTCAATCTCGCTGTCGCCGTCCTGCTCTTCCTCGCACTCGGGGGGCGCAAGCTCCTCCAGGCGAGGGATGCGGCGCCGGCTGCTGTCAACGTCCCTCCCGTTCAGATTGCGATGCCGCAATCAGGCCCGCAGATCTTCGGCGATTCCGAAGCCGAGGCCCTCAGCGAGGAGATCCGGCTCGAAACCGGACAGAAGCCAAGCCGCTCGATCATGGAGAGTTCAGTCGAGGAGTCGGCAACGCCCGAGGGCGGTCTGTACCAGATCGTTACGCTGCTTGGCCTTGTCGCTCTTGCAGTTCTGGTCCTGGCCTTCAATCTCGACATCGGCTTTGTCGCGATCACCATTGGCTTAGCCCTGTCTCTGATGGCGCCAACTCTGCAAAAGCGCGCGATGGGCCAGGTCGCATGGCCGGAGATCATGCTGATCACCGGCGTGAGCACCTACGTGGTCGTGCTCGAGAAGATGGGCACCATCTCCTTCGTCGGCGACAGCGTCGCGGGCCTGGCATCCCCGGTGCTGGCTGCCCTGCTCCTGTGCTTCATCGGCGCGGTCGTCTCTGCCTTCGCCTCCTCGACGGCGGTCCTTGGATCCCTCATCCCGCTCGCCGTTCCATTCCTGCAATCGGGAACCGGCGTCAGCCCGATCGGCTTCATTGCCGCTATGGCTGTCGCGTCGACCATCGTCGATGTGAGCCCCTTCTCGACCAATGGTGCCCTTGTTTTGGCCAATGCCCAGGGCGTTGACCGGGAGGCGTTCTTCCGCAAACTCCTGGCCTATGGCGCCGCCGTGACCGTGATCGCACCGGTCGTCGTCTGGCTCCTGTTCGTCGTGCTGTGAGGCTAATCGTCTGATGTGGATGAAGGAGATGAACGTGAAGCTGACCCGATCGTTGGTTGGACTGGAGGCGGCGCCTGCATTCCTGAGCGACCTGATAGACACGCTGACCGAACGGGGGCGCTCCCTGCTCGGCCAGAAAGCGGGGCAGGAGATCGTCGCCAAGGACGCTCTGCCGGCCGTGGGTGAGATGCTGATCTCCCGCAGGGGCGAGGCTTCGGGTGTAGCACTCGCACAGACCTTGTTGGCCACCTACATGGCAGCGGATCCGGCCGATCGTCTGGCCTTCCTCCAGGCCCTCGCCGACCGCTTCGGACCCGATCGCCGCCGCATCGAGCTCGCCATCGAGGCCGTGCGTCAGGATCAGGGGACGGATGCCCTTGAGAGCCTGCATGCCGCGGCGGAACCCAGGCGGCAGGAGCTGATCCGGCGCCTCAACCTGGCTCCCGGTGGCACCTCGGCCTTGGTGCGCATGCGCGAGGAGTTGCTTGAGTTCCTGCCCAAGCACCCGGAATTGAAATGCGTCGATGCGGACTTCTCCCATCTGCTCTCGTCCTGGTTCAATCGGGGGTTTCTGGTGCTGCGGCCGATCGACTGGACCACGCCTGCCAACATCCTGGAGAAGATCATCCGCTATGAGGCGGTGCATGCGATCCAGAACTGGGACGACCTGCGCAATCGCCTCCAGCCGGAGGACCGCCGCTGCTACGGCTTCTTCCATCCGCAACTCGTCGACGAGCCGCTGATCTTCGTCGAGGTCGCCCTGACCAAGGAGATCCCCGGCGCGATCGGTCCACTGCTCGACCTGGGCCGCATCCCGATTGCCGCGTCTGAGGCGACGACCGCCGTGTTCTACTCGATCTCAAACACCCAGAAGGGCCTGGGCGGAGTTTCCTTCGGCAACTTCCTGATCAAGCAGGTGGTCGAGAACCTCAAGCGTGAACTGCCAAACCTGAAAATGTTCGTGACACTCTCGCCCGTCCCGGGCTTCGCACGCTGGCTGGAACGCGAACGCAAGACCGAGCAGTCCGCGTGTCTCGATGCTGCATCGAAAGAGACCCTCGGCGTCCTCGATCAGCCAGCCTGGAGCGACGATCCGGAGAAGGTGGAGAATGTTCGCGACGTCCTTCTCGCTGCTGCGGCTTACTACTTCCTGAAGGCCAAGGATTCCAAGGGTCGCCCCATCGACCCGGTCGCCCGCTTCCATCTCGGCAACGGGGCACGGCTCGAGCGCCTGAACTTCCTCGGCAACGTGTCAGCGAAGGGCCTGAACCAGTCCCATGGCCTGATGGTGAACTACCTCTATGCCCTCGATGAGATCGAGAAGAACCATGAAGCCTTCGCCGAGAAGGGCGTAGTCGCTGCGTCGCCTGCTGTCCGCAAGGCGTTGCGGACTGATCTGCCTTCCCGCGATTTGGTGCCCAACCCATGACCGCAACGTTTCCACTCAGTATGTCCGGGTCGATCATCGACCCTCGCTTCGGAGCCATTGCCATGAACGCCAACCTGTTCGATCGGCTCGAACGCTCGATTGCCGACCTCACCAGCACTGCCATCACCACACCAGCCGGGGAAACCGTCAGCTACGCCGACCTGATCGCCCTGTCGGGCCGGCTGGCCAACGTGCTCGCCGCCCGCGGGGTCAAACCCGGTGACCGGGTCGCGGTCCAAGTTGAGAAGTCGGTACCGGCCCTGGTCCTGTATCTGGCCACCGTCCGGGCGGGCGCTGTCTATCTCCCGCTCAACACCGCCTATACCCTCGCGGAGCTGGAGTACTTCATTGGCGACGCGGAGCCTTCACTGGTGGTCTGCGATCCGGGCAAGCGGGACGGGGTCATTCAGCTCGCCGCAAAGGTGGAAGCATCCGTCGAAACGCTCGACGCCAAAGGGCAGGGATCCCTCACGGAAGCCGCAGCCAATGCCGCAGACGATTTCGAGACGGTGGAGAGGGCGGGCGATGACCTGGCCGCGATCCTTTATACCTCGGGCACGACCGGCCGCTCCAAGGGCGCCATGCTGACCCACGACAACCTCGTCTCCAATGCCCTGACCCTGAAGGACGTGTGGCGCTTCACGGCCGATGACGTGCTGATCCATGCCTTGCCGATCTACCACACCCACGGGCTGTTCGTGGCGAGCAACGTCACTCTGTTCTCGGGTGCTTCGATGATCTTCCTGGCGAAGTTCGACGCCGACGAGATCCTCGGACTGATGGCCCGGGCCACGGCCCTGATGGGGGTGCCGACCTTCTACGTGCGCCTGTTGCAGCATCCTGGTCTCACCAAGGAGGCGACATCCGGCATGCGGCTGTTCGTGTCGGGCTCCGCTCCCCTGCTGGCCGAAACCCACCGCGAGTGGAGCGCCCGCACCGGCCACGCCATCCTTGAGCGCTACGGCATGACCGAGACGAACATGAACACCTCCAATCCCTATGACGGCGACCGGGTGCCCGGCGCCGTCGGCCTGCCGCTGCCCGGCGTGTCGGCCCGCATCACCAACCCGGATACCGGCGAGGAACTGGCGACGAACGAGATCGGCATGATCGAGGTGAAGGGCCCGAACGTCTTCAAAGGCTACTGGCGCATGCCGGAGAAGACGGCTGCCGAGTTCCGCCCAGATGGCTTCTTCATCACGGGCGACCTCGGCAAGATCGACGAGCATGGCTACGTGCACATCCTCGGACGCGGCAAGGATCTTGTGATCACCGGCGGCTTCAATGTCTACCCGAAGGAGATCGAGGACGAGATCGATGCCATCCCCGGGGTGTTCGAGAGTGCGGTGATCGGCGTGCCGCACAGGGACTTCGGCGAGGGGGTGACGGCAGTCATCGTCCGCTCCAAGGAGGCAGAGGTCGACGAGAAGTCCATCCTGGCGGTGCTTGAGGGCCGCCTGGCAAAGTTCAAGCAGCCCAAGCGTGTGGTCTTTGTCGATGATCTGCCGCGCAACACCATGGGCAAGGTGCAGAAGAACGTGCTGCGTGAGACGTTCTCCGACCTCTATGTGGGACCGGCACGCTCCTCATAGGCGGACGTGTCGAGAAACTTCGCGTAGGGTTTGAATGGTCTCATCGCTCGGAAAGAATACCGCGTGTCTGAGCGGAAGAATGGTGAGCCTGGACTGTTTCAGTGGCTGTGGGAGTTGGGCCGCTCAGACGAATAGGTTCAAGCACGCAAGGGAGATGTCGATGAGAATTGTCCTGTTGGGGCCAGCGGGGGCTGGGAAGGGAACGCAGGCAGCGAGGCTGGCCGAACTGTTAGGGATTCCGCCGTTGTCGACGGGCGACATGCTTCGCGCTGCCGTCCTCGCTGGCACTCCGGTGGGTCTGAAGGCCAAGGAAGCGATGGACCGCGGCGATCTGGTGTCGGATGAGATGGTCGTTGAGATCATCTCGGACCGGATCGGGAAACCTGATGCCAGGCGGGGCTTCATCCTCGACGGGTTTCCCCGCACGGTTGTACAGGCCGGGGCGCTCGATGCCTTGCTGGCAGGAAGCGGCCTCGCCCTCGATGCGGTCATCGAATTCAAGGTGGACGAGGCTGCTCTCCTGGCCCGGATAATGGGACGTGCGCGGGAAGCAGAGGCTGAGGGCATGCCCACTCGGAACGACGACAATGCCGAGATCTTCCGGACCCGGTTCGACGCCTATCGGAGGCAGTGCGTACCCCTGTCGGCTTACTATGCGGACAAAGGTTACTTGAGGGTCGTCGACGGCTTGCTGCCAAGGGATGATGTAACTCGGCAGCTTCTCCCGTTCCTCAACTGCTAGAGTCCCACGTCGGCAAATCTGCGAATGGGACGATGCCGCACGCGGCAGCTCCGGTATCTTGGTCTCGACCGGGGCAAAATGAATCCGAGCGAGGGTCGCGCGACCATGTGCCGGCTGCATGACAAACATGCAGCCTTCACTGTTTTTAACCAACGGGTATAGGACCATATGGAGGTTAGGAAACGCTCAGGGATCACATCTTTCCAGTAAGGAGTTCGTTCCTTGACGATCATCGCCCTAATCGGTCATTCGTTGACCAATCTACGACGCAAGTCGGCCCAGCTCAGCCGACAGAAGGATCTCTCCCGTCGTACCGGGCGCTACGGCTTCTGGACGCCTTTGATCAAGGCTCGCTTGGCGGAGGCAGACGTGCTGATCAGCGGGTATGTTCCGCGCCCGAATAGTACAGCCGCCGGCGAGCCTGTGCGCCAATTCGGAAACTGGGCATTCCACCGCTGACCCACGTTTCGTTGGAACCGCTTGAAAGGCGGCGATTCGATCTTGGAACGCCGTTGATGGTCTTGTGGTCCGATTGGCTGCCCCGTGTAATGCTCAGGTCTGATCCTTGGGCTACGCATGCGTTCCGTCAGTGAAACTTTGCGTCTTCAGTCAGGACCTCGGCTGGTTCGTCGATCCACTGCATGACCCGGACGATCTGACCATATTCCAGGCGGCCGATCAAAATGTCGGCCAGTATGCCTGAGTGAAGCTACCTGGTCAGCCTCTACACGACCGCGCAGGTATCCTGAATGTAATAGGAACTTTCAGGAGGCCTGGGCAGCGAACCGGGCATCCACTGACTGCGTCAAGGCGAACGGTGAAATCCTAAAGGTCGTGCTCAGACAGATGCCTGTCCTGAACCATGTAAACCCGCTCTGATCCGATTGCCTCAATTAAGCTATCCACATCCGGCATCCACGAATCCGGCTAGCTGTGAGCAAGGGCACGATTCGCTTGCTTCCAGGAGAAGTAAGGTCTGGTTATGGCACGGGGCCGACCTTAGAGTTAATTCCGCAATTGGGCTGCGAGGCGACCTTCATGTGACCTCGCTTGAGGGCTTAGGTTGACCCAATCCGTCCACACGGCCCAGCACTACTTTGGCAGGTATGAGGAACCGGGCGAGCTCAGAAGATTTCTCCCGCTGAGAGATCCTGGTTGGAGGTGAGTCATGAGCACCTCGATTGCTTGGGAACACGAACTTCAGTCCTGGCTTGAACCCTTCCTCAAACCTCTTCGTCACCCGGCACGCTGGCGCATGTGCCCACTCTATGTGGCCGGGTTGATCGGCCCCGGTGAGCGCAAGAGCCTGCAGCCAATGGCCGCCCGGGTGGCTCCGGCCGACTATGACCAACTGCATCACTTCGTGGCGGTGGGCCCTTGGGACGAGGCGCCGCTGAAAGCTGAACTCCTGGCCCAGGCCAACCGGCTTGTCGGCGGGCCTGACGCTATCCTGGTGATCGACGACACGGCCCTGCCCAAGAAGGGCACGCAGTCTGTCGGCGTGTCCTCGCAATATGCCGGAGCTCTGGGCAAGAAGACGAACTGCCAGAGCTTGGTCTCGCTCACCCTTGCCAAGGGTGAAGTGCCGATCCCAATCGTCTTACGGCTGTTTCTGCCCGACACCTGGATCGCGGATCCGGAGCGCTTGCAGCACGCGGGTGTTCCCGAAGCCTTCTGGGTGGAGCGCTCGAAGCCGGAGATGGCGCTGGAGGAACTCCAGCAGGTGATGCAGGCGGGTGTGAGCTTTGGGGCGGTTCTGGCCGATGCCGGCTACGGCATCAGTGCTCCGTTCCGGCAGGGCTTGTCAGCGCTCGGCTTGGCATGGGCGGTGGGCATTCCCCGCATTCAGAAGGTGTATCCTGCAGACGTGCGGTTAGTCCTGCCACCCGTCACCCGTGGAGGGCCGCGCAAGACGCTTGTACCGGACGAGGATTCTATTGCGGCCGAAGCCCAGCTGGCGAAGAGCTCATGGCAGCGGATCA
This sequence comes from Microvirga ossetica, assembly GCF_002741015.1. Taxonomy (NCBI): domain Bacteria; kingdom Pseudomonadati; phylum Pseudomonadota; class Alphaproteobacteria; order Hyphomicrobiales; family Methylobacteriaceae; genus Microvirga; species Microvirga ossetica. The sequence continues at coordinate 530,454 of NZ_CP016620.1, forward strand.
CCTGGCGACGCGGCACCAAGGGGCCGCTGCGGGCGAAGTTCGCGGCCGTGCGCGTGCGGGTGGCCGATGGGCCCGAGGTGCGTCTGCAGGGGCGTACCGGCCAGCATCTGCCCGGCGACGAGGTCTGGCTGGTGGGCGAGCACCGCTCGTCGGGCGAGCGCAAGTACTATCTGTCCAACCTACCGCCCGACACAAAGTTGAAGCAGCTGGCCTCGCTCATCAAGGCGCGCTGGGTGTGCGAGCAGGCGCATCAGCAACTCAAGGAAGAACTTGGGCTCGATCACTTCGAGGGCCGCTCGTGGCGGGGCTTGCATCGGCATGCCCTGCTGACGCTGATTGCGTATTTGTTCTTGCAGCATCTGCGCTTGCGCGCCGCTAAGCGGGAAAAAAAGAAGATCCAGCGGGCCACCGCCACAACCGACGCTGCCGGCTGTTCGGCGCATGCTGCTTGATCATATGGCGTATGCCATGCGCTTGCGATGTCCGATCTGCCGGGCCCACTTCACCCTTGGATCACTGATGAAAATGCCAAAGTAGTGCTAGGCATCCGAGATAACCTGGCGAGCTGACATTTCTGATAGATGTGGCGCTGTGGTCAGGCTTGATTCTGACTGAGATTTCGGTGGACACGTTTCCTCATTCATTGGGCGTCAGGCGGCCCTCGAGCCCGCCCGAATGTGTGTCTCCTTACTTGCCGGGCCCTTGCTGCTCGCCCCGAGTCCCAAACATTTTCTGATAGCGCGGATGGATGCGGACAGCGTCCAGGTCCGAGTCTTTCTCAAGCCACTTCATCAACTCGGGGGAGAGTTGTGGAATGACCTTCTCCAGATGATCCATCGCCTCGTCGAGCTCGCCCAGGAGTGAATAAACACAAGCGACGTTGTAATGGGCTATGTTCTCACCCGGATCGATCGCGAGGGCGCGGGCGGCCCATTCCTTGGCACGGTCGCGTTCGCCGAGATGCGCCAGTGCGACGGCACCCCGATGAGCGGGACCGGAGCTTTCCGGATGCAGCTCGAGCACACGTTCGGCTCGTTCAAGGCCGATCTTTGCCCATCTCATCTGGTCTACCGGCCGGTCCAGCGCACGATAGATGCCGAACAGATGATTTGGCGACCGGTAATCGTCGGGCCGTATCTCGGCAGCGCGCTCGAACAGATTGGCGGCCGCCGCAAGATCGCCTTGCGTATTCAGAAGTAGGGCATAAAAGAAATTCGCGTCGTACAGACTGGGATCAAGCGCAAGAGCCCGCTCGAACTCGGCAACGGCCTCCTCGTGGCGTCCGTGTTGATACAGGACCAGTCCTTGGGCAGCGTGGGCCTCAGCCAGATCGGGATCGAGCGCCAGGGCCTTGGCGCTCATCTCAAGAATGTCATCTAGGGAGACCTCAGCAGCATGCCACGCGTGTAGGGCCGAATCGCAATTGGCGATCCCTGCATAGGCGCGGGCATAGCGTGGATCGAGCTCCACAGCCTTGGAAAACATCCGTCGCGCCAGCAGCAGGTACGACTTCGTCCACTCATGAAAGAATTGCCGGCCCCTGAGATAATAGGAATATGCCTCGATGTTTTCGGTTGGGACCGAAGAGATTGCTGCTTGCTCTTCGGGTAGAAGCTTCACTTTGAGCTGCTCGACGATTGCCTGCGTGATCTCGTCCTGTATCGCGAAAATGTCCGTGAGGTCGCGGTCGTAGCGCTCGGCCCACAGAAGCGCCCCGGTGGAGCCCTCTATAAGCTGACCGGCAATGCGAACACGCGATCCCGCCTTGCGGACGCTTCCCTCCATGATGTACCGGACGTCACGTTCCCGCGCTACCTGTTGCGCCGTGATCGACTTGCCCTTGTAGGTGAACACGGTATTGCGGTCGATGACGAGCAGACCGGAGATCTTCGACAGGTCGATGATGATATCCTCGGTAATGCCATCCGAAAAATACTCCTGCTCTGCATCTCCACTCATGTTGGCGAAGGGAAGCACCGCAATCGACAGCCTCTGCATCGTTTGTGGGGCAACAGCCGTGGTGCCTTTCGGGCGGGCGGAGGAAGTGCCGGTTAGCACGTTGTAGACGCGAACGGCTTGCTCGATGTTCTTGAGTGGTTGCTCGCCCAAATCTTCAAAGGTGACGTCGAGCCGGCTACCGACGTGATCACGAACGGAGCCGGACACCGCGATCCCGCCAGGCGCGGCGATCCCTTCGAGCCGCGCCGCCACGTTCACCCCATCGCCAAAGATATCGCCATCTTGGACGATGACGTCTCCGAGATGGACACCGATCCGGAGTTCGATCCAGCGATCCCGCGGAACGTCTTCATTCCTTTGACGCATGCCGCGCTGGATTTCAGCCGCGCAGGCGACGGCATTCACCACACTCGGGAACTCCACCAGCATGCCGTCCCCTGTGAGCTTGACAATGCGCCCCTGGTGCTCGGTGATCCTGGGCTCGATCAACGCGGTCTGGTGCGCCCTGAGCTCGGTGAGCGTGCCGGTCTCGTCTGCCCCAATGAGGCGGCTGTAGCCCACAACGTCGGCGGCAAGAATGGCGATCAGGCGACGTTCCACATTGTCCCCCGGACGATCGGTCTGCGGGTCAATCACTGAACATACTCGTTTCCTGCAGGCCCGTCGCCCTCGGAGATGAGCTATTCCAGCCAAGGTGATCCAGCCAAGCCTCGAGATGGGCGGTTACTACCTTTGATTGTTCAGTGGATCGTCCGCTTTGAAAAAGTTCCGAATGGCTACTTCTGGCACGGGGCCGACCTTAGCCGTATTTCCGCAAGAGCAGAGTGAGGCGGACCTTAACAAGGCAACGCTTAGAGACCGTCCCTGACCCGGAGCGGTCACCGGGTGTGTGGCGTCTGCGAGCCTCCAGACTGCCACCATGCGAGCTCTGGACGAAGCGTCCCAATCAAAGCACCATTATCCCTCGACGGCCTTCATCATGGTGGTGGGATGACCAATCCAGCCGATGCAAAGGTACAGAGGCGTCTCGCGGCGATCCTTGCGGCTGACGTTGTGGGCTTTTCGGCCCTAATGAGCCAGGACGAGGAAGGCACCCTCGCGAGGATCAAGAGCCTGCGCCGGGAGCTTATCGAGCCGATGGTCCATGCCCATTATGGCCGCGTGGTCAAAACGACCGGTGATGGCTTCTTGGTTGAATTCTCCAGCCCTGTAGAAGCTGTAAGCTGTGCCGTTGAGGTTCAGGAGGCTCTTGTGGCCAAGACTTCTCAGGAAACCTCCCAGGCTGTCCACCTCCGCATTGGCATCAATCTTGGCGATATCATCATTGAGCCGGACGGTGATATCTATGGGGATGGGGTGAATGTCGCGGCTCGTCTGGAACAGATCGCAGAACCTGGAGGCATTTGGATTTCGGGAAAGGTCTACGAGGAGGTGCGCGGCAAGCTGCCATACCACTTTGACGACAAAGGCGAACAGTGGGTCAAGAACATCGGGAGACCCGTGAGAGTATACGGCATCAGGACTTCGGCATCCCTGACTGCAAGAACGGCCACGTTCACACCTTCGCGCTCAGATAAACCCTCCATTGCCGTCCTGCCATTCACCAACAGGAGCGGCGATCCCGAACAGGATTACTTTGCCGACGGCATGACAGAGGACCTCATCACGGGGCTATCCCGCCTCCGATGGCTCAATGTCATCGCCTGTACCTCCTCCTTCAATCACACGGAAGTACGTCAGTTCTCGTTTCCCCCAGGTGCACGATACATCTTAGAGGGAAGTGTACGAAGATCAGGGGATCGTATCCGTATCAACGGTCAACTGATCGGCGCGGCAACCGGAAAGCACATCTGGGCCGAGCGGTATGATCGGGAGCTAATGGACATCTTTGCGGTTCAGGACGAGATTACAGAAAATGTCGTGGCCGCCATCGAACCCCACCTGTACATGGAAGAGGGCCTGCGTGCGGCAAATCAAGTCCCCGAAAGCATTGGCGTTTGGGGATTGGTTGTTCAAGCCATTGGGCTCATCAACAGAGTTGGGCGTCACGAGAACGAGCAGGCACGTACTTTGCTCGAACGCGCGATTATGATGGAGCCTACCTATGCCAAGGCACATGCTGTCTTAAGTTGGGCCGTATGGTGGGCATCGTACAATTACTGGCTTCCTGATGAACAGCAAGGCCGAGAACAGGCACAACATCACGCCGAGGAAGCTCTTGCTCTCGATCCGAGCGAGCCTTGGGCACATATGGTGTTTGGACTTTGCCTCAGTACGGCCGGGCAACATGACCGTGCGCAGCAGGAGCTTGAAATTGCGCTTGGAGTGAACCCAAGCTTTGCACTGGCACACAGCGTATATGGCTGGACGTTGACGCGAGCTGGCAAGTTCGAAGTCGCGGTAGCCGAAACAGCGAAAGCCCTGCGGATGAGCCCTTCTGACAGTTTCACCAGTTTGTATGAGTTTGTTCACGGTGTCTCTCTTATGGCTGCTCAGCGCCACTATGAGGCTCTTCCATACCTCCGCAAGGCCCTGGTAGCTTTTCCGGATTTCCCGACCCACCATTCCATGCTGATTGCCTGCTGCGGTCATCTCGGTCTTCTTGACGAGGCGAAGGCGGCATTGGCCCGCCGGAATAATCTTGGGCCACCGCTAACAGTAGATCTGGCGCGTTCCTACATGCGCAAGTTCGCGTTCTGCTCTGTAGTCACGGAAGGCTTGAGCAAGGCGGGTGTTCCAGAGCATTAGAACGCATCGGACACGCGACAGGAGCACTGGGACAAGGTCTTCACGACCAAGGCCGACGAGGCGATCAGTTGGGATCATCCTATATCGGAAACTCGCTACGCCCGATCCGAGCTGCAATCTTCCTAAGGATAGGAGATCGGCGACGTCGAGGCAGGGGCCACGCGCCTGCCCGATGCCCTTAAGGAGGAAGTATTGAGTAGCGGATCAGGGTTACGTCTGCTCCTGGTCCCACAAACAGACTTCCGAGAAATCCGCCTGTGAACATGGAATGTCGCTTGAAGACCGAGCTCAGGATGGTTTCATCCTGCACTGGATGGTGAGACTGGCTCCCCATCTTCGGTGACGACCTCGAAACAGTACTGTTCGAACGCGCCGAGCAGGAGCAGGTCCGAGACAAAGAGGCCGGCGCTGAGGCGCGCGAACTCATGTGCTGCGGCATCATTGGGACATTCATGGCCGGCATCGTCACGGGCGACCATTCGGGGGCCAAGCATGAGATGGAAGTAGTAGCGGGGCATCTGTCACTCCTCATCCCGCCGACATGACCGATAATGTGAAGCCCCCCTCAAACCCTGTCGGCAGCGTCGAGCCGCTCGCATGCGTCTTCCAGGATCTGCCACACGCGTGCGACATGCGCCTCGGTGGTGCGGATATTGCCGACGGCAAGACGCATGGTGAAGCGGCCGTTGAGCTTCGTGTGCGAGAGGAACGCCTCGCCGGACGCATTGACGGCATGCATGATCTGCTCGTTCAGGTGGTCGAGACGCGCGGCGCGCTCGTCGGCTGTCTCGCCATCGCGCGTCGAGCAGGCGCGGAAGCAAACCAGGCTCAGGGGAACGGGAGCGAGCAACTCCCAGCCAGGCGCGGCCGCGACCCACTTGGCGAACAGACGTGCGAGGCGGCAGTGCTCGCGGATGCGCGCGGCGAGACCGTCGTGGCCGAAATAGCGCAGGACCATCCAGAACTTGAGGCCCCGAAAGCGGCGCCCGAGCTGGATGCCGTACTCGGAGTGGTTGCGGACGGCAGCACGCCCGTGGTCGAGCGTGCGCAGGTATTCGGGCACGAGCGAGAAGGCACGGTGGAGCATGTCCATCCGCCGCGTGTAGAGGGCGGAGAGATCAAAGGGGACGAAAAGCCATTTGACCGGGTTGAGGACAAGTGAGTCAGCGCGTTCGCAGCCTGCGAGGATGTGTCGTAGTTCCGGGACAACCGCAGCCGAGCCGGCGTAGGCCGCATCGACGTGCAACCAGAGCCCTTCGCGCTCGCACAGGTCGGCGATGGCCGGAACGGGATCGATGCTCGAGGTCGAGGTCGTGCCGACGGTGGCGACGACGCAGAAGGGGAGATGGCCGGCGGCCCTGTCTTCCTCGATGGCGCGCCCCAGCGCGGCGGCATCCATGCGGAATTCGGCGTCGGTGGGAATCTTGCGCAAGGACCGCTGGCCCAGGCCGAGCGTGATGGCGCATTTTTCGACCGACGAGTGGGCCTGCTCGGAGGCGTAGAGGCGCAGCAGCGGCAGGCCCGTGCGTCCGCTCATGCCGTCCTCGCGCACGCGCAAATCGAGCCCCTCGCGCGCGGCCGCGATGGCGTGGAGGGTCGACATCGAGGCCGTGTCGTAGATCATCCCCGAGAACGCCTCGGGCAGGCCAATCATCTGGCGCAGCCATGACAGGGCCACATCTTCGAGTTCCTGCGCGGCGGGGGCGGCGCGCCAGAGCAGCGCGTTGCCGTTGAAGGCGGCCGCGAGCATCTCGCCGAAAATGCCGGGTGCCGAGGTGGAGCAGGCGAAGTAGGCGAAGAAGCCCGGATGCCTCCACTGCGTCAGGGCCGGGACGACCAGGCGGTCGACGTCCGCGAGGATCCTGTCCATCAGCTCACCGGCTTCGGGTGGCGCGGCGGGGAGCTTCGCGATGAGTTCGCCCGGCTCGACCTGGGCGAGGACGGGGAGTTCGTCGACGCGCTCGAAGTACTCGGCGATCCAGTCGACGAGCGAACGGCCATAGCGTCGGAATTCGTCGGGGCTCATGTCGCCGAACGGCGGCGCGAACCCGTCCGCGCCCGTCCCGCCTGGGGCTCCTTGGGTCGTCGCGCTCGGCATGACGTCCAGCGGCTGGTCCTGGCGGTCGTCCTGGGGCATCGCCGCGCCTCCATCATGGCCGCGCGGCGGGAAGCGCCGGACGGCGGGCAAGAGGAAGAACGCCCGCAGGATAGTCGAAAACAGCGCGGCGGGCAAAAGCGGCGACTGGTCGTCGCAGTTCCATCGGGCCGATGTCGGGGCCAGGGGGCCGCCTTCGCGCGGCCAGGGGGGCGACGGCACGCGCTGATCGTACGAGCCTCATTGCCCTATTCGATGCCGACTCTATTTGCCGATGGCACGGGAAGCTGTCGGGACGCAGGTTCAACGGAAATGACACCATGAGCATCTTCAGCAGGATCAAGGACGCCATCTTCGGATCCGCGGCGGCGCAAGAGGCCCCTCAGGCAGCATCTGCCGCGGCACCACCCGCGCAGGGGTCTGCCGCAGCTCCTGCCCCCGCGGGGGCGGCGACCGCACCCGCGAGCCAGGCGACTGCGTCCTCGCCAGCCCCGAACGCACCGATGTCCCAGGTCGACGTCGAGGCGGTGCTGACGGGGCTCGCCGCGAAGAAGGGGCAGAAGCTCGACTGGCGCAAGTCGATCGTCGACCTGATGAAGCTGCTCGACCTCGACAGCAGCCTCGAGGCGCGCAAGGAACTCGCGAAGGAGCTGAACTATACCGGCGACACCTCCGACTCCGCTGCCATGAACGTCTGGCTGCACAAGCAGGTCATGGCCAAGCTCGCGGCGAGTGGCGGCAAGGTGCCCGAAGATCTGAGGACATAAGGGCACGGCCGAATTCGCCTCGGTGACGAGGCTTCGGACCATCGCTCTCCGGCGGGCGCCTATTCCGGAGCGGGAGTATGCGGCACCATGCCGACGGGATTGAGCCGAACGCCAGCCATGGATCGAGGCCAAGACCGTTCTTGATCCCCTGGTGCATTTCTCCATTGTCGAACATCGCTGGCAGCACTCCCCGGAGCAAAGAGCCTGGTCCGCTTCTGCCCTTGAACGCCGACGTTCGTTGAGCGGCCGGAACGTGAGAGACTGCCCCTGAACCGACCTCGCGTAGCCCTTTCTTTTTGGTTCAGACTATCGAGAGCAGAGGAAAGCCTAGTCTAGTTTCCGTCCACAAACGGCAAACGTTTGATTTCATTACGTGAATCATATCTTTGCGCGAGCAAGGCCCGGCGGTTTCAGGTATCTTGGATCATGCCACTGAGTCCAAAGCCCTGCCACCGCCGGAGCCGACAATGCGCCAAGAACGCACCGTCCAAGCCAGCATATTCGATCTTTTCGCCACGCACGAGATCGGCTGCGAGTTGAAGGCGATGTCGCAATGGCTGGATGAGCATTGCGATCTGTTTGCCGTGGTGGCGCGAGACCTGTGTCGGGGCGGCATCAAGGCGACCGGACGGCAAGGTCTGCCAGCCGAAGCCGTATTGCGCTGCGCGATCCTCAAGCAGTACCGGCAACTGAGCTACCAGGAGCTGGCCTTCCACCTCGAGGACTCCGCTTCATTTCGCGCCTTTGCCCGACTGCCGTGGTCGTGGAGCCCGCAGAAGTCGGTGCTGCAGAAGACGATCAGCGCGATCCGGCCCGAGACCTGGGAGCAGATCAATCGGGCCCTGCTGTCGGTCGCTCGGCAGGCGAAGCTCGAAGACGGTGCGGCGGTTCGGCTGGACAGCACGGTGACCTCGGCGCTCATGCACGAGCCGAGCGACAGCAGCCTGCTGTGGGATGCTGTGCGGATCATGGTGCGCCTTCTGAAGCGGGCCGATTCCTTGGTCGGCGGCGCCGGCTCATGGCGCAATCATTGCCGCGCAGCCAAGAAGCGCGCTCACAAGATCCAGTTCACGCGCGGTCGACCCAATCGGGTCCGGCTCTACCGCGAGCTGATCGCCATCACGCGCGCGACCTTGGCCGATCTGGAGCAGGCGAGCGAGCGTTTGGCCGTGGCAAGCACGCCGCTCATCGCCCTGTGGCAGGTCCAGGTTCGTCACTATCGGGCGTTGGTCGAACGCATCATCAGGCAGAGCGAGCGGCGGGTGTTGGCCGGCGAGCCGGTCCCCGCCGACGAGAAGGTGGTGAGCCTGTTCGAAGAGCATGCTGATATCATCGTCAAAGGCAGTCGCGACACTGAGTATGGTCACAAACTCAACCTGACCACCGGCAGGAGTGGCATGATCCTCGATCTGGTGATCGAAGCCGGCAACCCGGCCGACAGCGACCGCTTGCTGCCGATGCTGGCGCGCCACGTCGCCTTCTATGGCCAAGCGCCGCGGCAGGCGGCAGCCGATGGCGGCTTCGCCACGCGCAACAACCTGGCCACAGCGAAGGCGTGGGGCGTCTGCGACATGGCCTTCCACAAGAAAGCCGGCCTCAGGATCGAGGACATGGTCAGAAGCAAGTGGGTTTATCGCAAGCTGCGCAACTTCCGCGCCGGCATCGAAGCCGGCATCTCATGCCTCAAACGCGCCTACGGCTTGGCGCGTTGTACCTGGCGCGGCCTCGATCATTTCAAGGCTTATGTCTGGTCCTCGGTCGTGGCCTATAACCTCGTTCTCTTCACCCGCCTCAAAGCGACCTGAACCGAGCAGGCATCGCGATTGCGTCACGCCGGCCACAGTCGGCCCTCGGGACGTGCGCCTAACCGCGCCCACGACACCATTTTTGTCGACACTCAGCGCTCTTCACCCTGCCTATCCTCGTCAAAGCCGCTCAAACTCGGCACAACCTATTGTAAATGCTCCGAAATGCGCACGTTTATGGACGGAAACTAGCTACCAATCATGCTTGGCATTGCGTACCCATTCTTGGTGCTCCTGCGGATCGCGCTTGGCTTGCTTGTAGTATCCGACAAGTGTTTCGCTCGAGTATGGCGCACCATCCGGCCCTAGAATGCCAAGCGCTTTGGCGGCCGCGCTCAGAAATCCTACTCCGTGTCCGCCCAGTTTATTGTCGTCATTCGGGTCTCTTTGGATGCCGAAGTTCCGGCCGAAGTGATGCTCATACAAGGCAGGTAGGACCTCGCCAACATAGAAAATGTTCCATTGGGCCACCGACTTCCGCCTCTTTGGAGACCTTTCGGAAGCGGCCCTGTGGTTGTACTTACTGATCCGGTCAAGGGCTACTTTGAGAAACGCGATATCTTCTCGGAGCTGGCGATCAGCGCTCTTAGAGGTTTCCGAATCGACAAACTCGACGATCTCCGCAAGCGTGGCAGACATTGGGGCGATCGCAAGGAAGGCTGCCTCGTCAAGAGCACATGATAGCGGTGACTCTGGATCTAATAGGGTTTCGAGCTTATCTGACAGCGATCTGACGAGCTTCTGAAAGTTGGAGAGTGCATCTTGCCGCTCTATGGATTGTTTTTTTCTCGCTGGATCCTCATAACGGTAGGAAACCATCAGCTTGAGGTTGGCGAGATGGCATCCAAGTTCCCGCCAGCCAGTCCTGATCGGGAGCCCCGTCTCCCTCTCAAGAGATTCTATGATTTCCTTTTCTAGCGCCTCGACATAGGAAATGAGGTTGTTAAGTGCGTTAGGGGACGCCATTGGCTGCATCACTCGTGTGGGCGTTAAGGCGGATGGTCTCGCGCGCAAACCTGCAAGTTACTAGTTTTGCGTAGCACTCATGCCGCTGCTGCCGCGTTTCCAGTCGGCTGCATCGTTGCCAGGCTCAGGACGTGCATCGTCCAAGTATTAAGAGCGGCTCGCTTCTCCTGGGCGTAGGTGGCGCGGTTATAGATCCCGGCGACACCTGCTTTATGGCCAGAGGCATGGTTTAGAACCGCTTCGACCACGTGGGGCAGGATGCCCATTTCTGCCATTCGAGTTGCAGCCGTTCGCCGAATGTCGTGCAGCCGCCATGCGGCAAGCTGCTCACCATTCTTCAGGATACGTTTGTCGAGTGCTGCTTTGGCTTTGCTCCAGCCCTGAAAGGGCCCTTCTGCTTCTCCGAAAACTAACTGTCTTCCTTCACGGCGGGGGCAGCCTCGGAGAACTTCGAGCGCAGCCTCGGTCAGAGGGACACCATGGGGAAGGCCGTTTTTGGTGCGCTCGCGCGGGATACTCCAGCAAGCACGATGCAGATCCAATTCGCTCCAAGCCATACCACCGACCTCCTCTCGTCTCTGTCCCGTTAGGATCAGGAGGCGAACGATCCGGCCGTAGTCATCATCCCGGCATGCAGCCCAAATCCGGGCGAGTTCGTTGTCAGAGAGAACCCGATCGCGTGAGCGTTCCTCGACCGGTCGGTTAGTGCCCACCACTGGGTTTGTATCGGCCAGCCCCTCGCGCATGGCCCAGGTAAAGAATGAGGACAAGGCGATACGCGCCCGGTTGGCCGCAATGGGCCCGTTGGCGAGGGCAAGCTCCGCGAGTTGAAGGGCAACCGTTCGGCGGGTGACCTTCTCAATGGCAAGCCCATGCAGCGGCTTCCAGGATGTCTGCAGGTACCGGCTGGTCTCGACGAGAGTTCGCGGCTTGAGGCGCCGGGAGGCAAACTCAAGGTAGGGCTCAACCATTGCCCCAAGGGTCAGATGCGCGCGAGCTTTGGCCTCGGCTTTGGCGGCTTGAGGATCGCTCCCGAGATGCGCCTTTGCCAGAACGGCTTTAGCGGCTCTGCGGGCCTGGTCGGGGTCGAGGGTCTCGACGGATCCGATCGTGACCCGCCGCTGCTTTTGCCCCATTCGGTACTGCGCGATCCACACCCGTTTACCACCGGCACGCAGGCGAACGCCGAAGCCTGGAAGAGTGTCGTCAAAGACGATGAGTTCACTCCGGCCGGGCGGAATGGAGAGATTGGCAAGGGCAGGGCGGGTTAGGCGCACGGTGTTCCTCCGCTGGGAAGCGTATGGGAAGCAACTCCAGGCCCCCCAAAGCTTACTTGTGAGCAGATGATGCAGAGGGTACTAAGGTTATTATGAAGGAAGGCAAGGATTCTGATCCGACCTGATCACTTATGCACAGATCGAACCGCTTCCTTTTAATCAGAGGGTCCTGGGTTCGAGTCCCAGCGCGCTCACCATTCTTCTCAATGACTTACCGGTACATTGAGATCGGATCGCCAAACTTGCAGAATTCGCCGTGCGCACCCCGTGCACACCGGATGGCTGCGAATCTTCGTGAGGCCGCTGGTGCACTCTCGATTGTGAGAAGGGGGCGCGGATCCAGAGCGGTTCGCAGGGACACTCAGAGTCGCTTTGATGTTTGATGTCCTCGCATCTGGCACGCCGTCAGCTGCCAAACGATCCACCGATCTCCAGCTCCGGCCGGAAGAAGAATGCCGAGCCGTGATAGAGTGGTTGCCCAAGCGGCGACTGCATTGGCCGGATAGTCAAAGGATGTGCCGTTTGCCCGAATGGCGGCAGCTTCCGCCTCCGTGAGCCCGCTGAACCGGCAGCGTAACCAGCCCCGCTGCCGGATCTTCCGCAGGGCTCCGGCGATTGTGATAAGACCTTTGCCTCCCGAGGCAGCGATATCCACCGCATCGGCCAGAATAAGGGCCTGCCAGTCGCGTGGTGAAACCGTGAAGCAGCCGATCCCGGGCACCTCAATGCCAACGGCATGGGCCAAGTGGCGGCCGACAATCCGGTCGTACGCCAGACAGGAGGTTTGCATCGCGCAGACCTCCGCACAGGCTGCCAGGTAGGCTCTCCGTAAGGGGGCGGCTGCCCGGGCCAAAACCTGATTCCGCTGCCGGCCTCGTCTTTCCAATTCAACTTGCGCTGCGCAGAGCTTGGGGTTGTGCAGCCATTTCCGCGGCGCCATGGCGAGGATGGCCTCCTCAAGGTCTGGACGGGAGGTGTCCCGAGGAAGCCCAGACAAGTCAACCTCAATTGCGGCCACATCCATGGCCACGATCCGGGCAATCTTGGCCTCATCGCAGGCATGTGTGACCAGAAACTCAACCAGGAGGTGTCGCTCGCCCTTGCAGACAATCACATCGGGAACGATCTCGCCAAGCCTGTTTTCCAAGAGGGCAGCATCGAACCCATACCTCCCTCCTGGGTATCTGATCCATTTGCCGTGACCTTCGCCCATCGCTAGGGGCGGAAGCTCGAGCTCAAGACGGTGGGCGAGTACCTCCTTGGCGAATCTGTGCAGGGCTGTTTCTGGCCCGGTCTGGCAGGGCCGACCATCCTCAGTCCCATAGTGCCCGAAGTGATGGTCCTGTTTGTTGCCTTTGCGGGCGATGAGACGGGTGCCGCATCCCGGGCAGACGCAGTTGCACTCGAGACCGGAGGCGACCTCCGAGATGTGAGCGATCGTCCCGTCCGCTCGCTCCCCGAAGACGAGGCTCTCCCGTCTGTCGCGACAGGCGAACGCAGTCAGGGGCAGTACCGCAGCGGCCGTTGACGACTGCAATGGGTTCATCGGGTGTCGTAGCAAACTCACGGGTCTCGGTGTCGATGGGCCGGAAACATAGAGATCGACGAAACAGTGCCGGACTCTAGCTGGTAAGGGCACACGCTGCCAACTGCACGGGAGGAGCTCATGGCGGAAGCACCCGAGAACCTGCCCTCTGGTGCCAGCAGGGTCGCACAGGCCTACTCCGACATCTGGAATGCCTTTTCCGCCCTTGGGCAGGCCTGTTCCGAGGCCGGTCCCAGACCTTTACATGGACGCGCTTAAGGGCTGCCTTTGACCCGAATGCAACCTTCCAGAACATGCTCCTGTAGTGCATGTGATGGTTCGACCAGTTATCACCAGCCGAGTTTCGCTATTGCGCAACCGAATAGGCTGACCTTCTCGGCACCAAACCGGGCCCTGCCTTCGAAGATTTTATTTAACGCCGAGTTTACAATCAGGATGGATCTGAGACATTTCAGATCTGAATGACACCCGGATATAGAAAGCCAGTCAATGTACGATATCATTGGCGATATCCACGGCCATGTGGAAGCACTCCAAGCGCTGCTCCTGAAGCTTGGCTACCGTGAACGCAATGGTGCCTGGCGGCACCCTGAGCGAACGGCCATCTTCGTCGGCGACCTCATCGACCGGGGGCCACACCAGATCGAGACCGTTCGTCTCGTGCGCGATATGGTGGAAGCGGGGGCAGCCCGCATCACCCTTGGCAATCACGAATACAATGCGCTCCTATGGGCAACACCTGATCCAGAGCATCCAGGCGAGTTCATGCGCCGGCATATCGAGAAGCATCGGCACCAACACAGGGCTTTTCTTGAAGCCGTCGGTGACGGCTCCAAGCTCCACGAGGAGTGCCTGCGCTTCTTCGAGACGTTTCCTCTCTGGCTCGATCTCCCCGGCTTGAGTGTCGTGCATGCCTGCTGGCATCCTGTCATGCAGGAGCGGTTGCGGCCTAACCTCGTGGACGAGACCGCTCCTCGCGAGCGCCTTGCCGTGTTGGCGCGTAAGGGGTCCGACACAGAGGAGGCGCTAGAGATCCTGCTGAAAGGTGTGGAGGAGAAGCTGCCGGATCCCATGAGCTTTATGGATAAGGATGGCCATGAGCGGCGCGAGGTTCGTCTCCGCTGGTGGTTGGGGCCTGGCGCAACATTCCGGGCCGCAGCACTGATAGACGAGGCGACGTTAAAGCACCTGCCGGAGACGCCTGTCCCCGGAGCCGCGCTTCTTGGAGTTGCATCCGGCCCGCCCCGTTTCTTCGGGCACTACTGGATGAAAGGGGAGCCTATCCTCATGTCACCACGAGCCGTATGCGTCGACTGGAGCATCGCTGCTGGCGGTATATTGGCTGCCTATCGCTTTGACGGTGAGCCCGAACTGTCTGCTGATCGCTTCGTTACTGCGGCTTGAGCCAAGATACGCCAGAGGCGCTATGTGTGCTACTTCTTTGGCCAATCTCCCCTGAGAGGGGCATGAGGCTTTCGCCTCACCGAAGACTTAAGATCCCTGCATTATCCCGAGACAGCTTCGGCAGTAAAAGCGCCGGTCGCGGCGTCAAGATGGGTCAACCGCATCACCAACCTCTCATGCGGGAAGCATTCCTTGATCGAGCGCGGATGAGTATCTCGGTCTTTTGCAATCGCGACGCTACCCGGAAGCGTCCGTCACAGTAGTCTCTTGTCCACACAAGATTGACCATCAACTCGCGAAAGCCGGGTCGAGTATCGGGAGCATCAGGATCAAACCCAGGTCGTATATAGACTAACCGCCCATTGCGGTTCTGGAACATATCCTGCCAAAGCGTCACGACGACCGTTTCTCCATCGGAACTCTTTGCAGACCAACTCCACTGCACATTGTGCGGCTTTAGTCGGCGCAGGTCGTGACCCTCCCGACCTGAGCAAAAACCGAAAGCTCCTCAGAAGTTTAGTTGGAACAAGCGGGAGGGTCTGAGTTCCAGGCCGAATGACATGCTGGCCTACAACCTCACCCGGGTGCTGAACATCCTGGGCATCCAGCCGCTGATGGCTGCCCTCAGGGCATAGGAGCCGGGCTTTGCTCGTGCCATCACGCCCTTGAGGCGCCGAACGCTTGCTTCAGAGCGATTGGAGCCTCATACCGCCGATAATCAACCAGCTCGCGCTTATCGATGATGTTGAAGGGCTTTGAAGCGTGGAAAGCCGCAATCCGTCCTCTGCCAAAGCGTTTTTACACATTGGGTAATCGCGGAGCGAGTCGCCCTCAGGCCAGATGGTCAGTGCATGGAAGAGCGGGTGGTTGTTCTCCGATAAGATGGAAAAACGGGCTCTCGGCTGGACGCCGGGCCCAAGCATCGAACGGAGAACAGCCATGGGTGAGTCTATCGGTCTTGATGTGTCCTTGAATGAGACGGCGATCTCCGTGCGGCGGGATGGCAAGAAAATCTGACGCGGCAAATGCCCGTCTGATCCAACCCTGATTGCCGAGGTCCTTCGCAAGCGAGCGCCCGAGCCCAAGCGGGTGGTGTTCGAGACCGGGCCTTTGTCGGTGTGGTTCTATCATGCGCTTTGCGCTGAAGGGCTGCCGGCGATCTGCATTGACGCCCGCCATGCCAAGGCCGCCCTCGACATGGCGCCGAACAAAACCGACGCCAATGATACCGATGCCCTGGCCCACCGGAAAGTCCGCAAATTTCGCCACCTGACCCGATCCAGACTTTCCTCAGCTCACTATGTGGTATCATCTTCCAACTAATTCACGTTCGTAGGCAGACTAAGGCGCCGTCAACGCGGGTCTTTCTTTATAGCTGTGGCGTTCTCCTAAAAGAACGATTTTCCTTAGCCTGGGCCGACTGATCAATAAAATACTCCTCGTAGAAGCTCATTCTCGTTAGTTTGAGGTTTGGAGGAAAAATCACCTTTACATAACGTTCGCTAAAAAGAACAATCCCGTTGACACTTCTGCTGGGAGACAGCACCCTGCATGCGCTGTTCGGGCAAACGCATTGCTCGCACAGCCGCGGTGATTTGACGGTGTGCAGCTTGCGCCGCGTGATCAAACGCTAAAGCGCCACGGAGCCTGTGCCGCCCCGTGGTCCTAAGCCCAACGCAAAGGATGTCCGGTCGTGCATGCTTCTTCCTCCCGAAACCACCTTCTCTCCTGTCGTCGGCGCATGACCACTTGTCGAGCCTGCTGAAGGCCGGCTGACGTTTCTTCGTTCGACCGACGCGACCACGCTGGCGATAGCTGCCGGCGACAGGAGATCTTTGCCATGAGCACCACCATCAACACAGCCCGAGTAATCGAGATCGGCAGCGTGACTGCCGGCATCGCCGTTCCGGATGAAGGGGGCTTCCGGTTCTTTTCCTCAGGACACCCCTTTGACGCCCTCGATGGACGCCGGTTCCGCAGCCTCAAGCAGGCGACCGCAGCGGCCCACGAGAGATGGCAGCAGAGCAGCCCGCCGGAGCCTCGTTCATCGCGCCCTCGACCCAACGATGTGCCCGCCGATCTGCTGCTCCAGGTGCCCGGTCCGTTCCTGCTGCCCGTCTGACAAGGAGATTTTTGCATGAGCCGGCCGCGCGTCGTCATTTTTACCGGCAATATTCGCCGCCCTTCACGCAGCCGCGCCCTTGCGGAGGCGCTCGGTGCCGAAGTCGAACGCCGCCTTTCCATCGAACTGAGAAGTTACGACGTTCTCGATGCAGGGCCGGGCTTAGGCTCGGCACTGGTCCGCAACGATCTGCCGCTACCGGCGGCTCGCATCGTCGACGAAATCGAAAGCGCGAACGCGCTGATTGTTGGCACGCCGGTCTATAAGGGTGCCTATACGGGCTTGTTCAAACACCTGATCGACTTCATCACGCCGGATCAGCTGGCAGGCAAACCTGTGGCCTTGACCGCGACGGGCGGAGGGGCACGCCACGCGCTCGTGGTCGAGCACACACTGCGGCCGCTCTTCGGCTTCTTCGCCGCTCTGACCCTTCCGACAGCGATCTATGCTTCGGATGCGGATTTCACGGCAAGCCATGGTGGGGCAGGGCATGCCCTGACGGACGCAGGCATCCGCAACCGGCTGGCAAACGCGGCGGACGAGCTTGCCGGCCTCCTTTCCAGGCAGGCCAGCGGCGCCGAGGCTGCGAAGCGCGCCGCATATGCCGTGAACTAATCATCAAACGCAATCAAAAGGAGTTATCGATGTCGTTTTCGACCCGTTTTCTGTTCGGAGTGATGCTGGGGATCAGTGTCGCTGGAGGAGCCGCTGCCGAGGGTAATGGGCCCGTTCGCGGAGGAACGCTGAGCTCGATCGTTCACCCGGAGCCACCGATCCTCTCGCCACTGCTGAACACGGCGACGCCAATCGTTCTAGTCGCAACGAAAATCAACGACGGACTTGTCGATTACAGGTCCGACGGCACTCTCAAGCCCCAGCTCGCGGAAAGCTGGGATTTCTCCGAGGACGGCCTCACGCTGAAATTCAATCTTCGCAAAGGCGTCACCTGGCATGACGGCAAGCCATTCACTTCGGCGGACGTCAAGTTCTCAATCGAGGAAGGGCTCCTGAAGTATTCCTCGACCGGCAAGCGGATTTTCCAGACTCTCTCGAAGGTCGAGGCTCCCGACGAGCACACGGTTATCCTGCGACTGTCGAAGCCGACACCGGTCATCTACCGAAACCTCAATGCTTCGGCCATCTGGCTTCTTCCGAAGCACCTGTATGAGGGAACCGAAATCCGGACGAACCCGTGGAATGCAAAGCCGGTCGGAACCGGACCGTTCGTGTTCAAGGAATATGCCCGGGGCAGCCATATCGCTCTCGATCGCAACCCGAATTACTGGGACCAGGGCAAGCCCTATCTCGATCGGATCGTCTTCAAGATCATTCCCGATGCAGCCGGCCGGGCTGCCGCGTTCGAGACCGGCGCGGTCCAGTTTGGACAGCAGCACCCGGTGACCTTTGCCGATGCCGCACGCCTCAAGGCGACAGGAAGGTTCGAAGTTGATACGCGGGGATACGAGTTCTCTCCCACTTGGTTTTGGCTCGAGCCGAACCACAAGAACGAGTACCTCAAGCACCTGAAGGTTCGCCAGGCAATCGCGCATGCGATCGATCGCAACCTCCTTCTGAAGACGGTCTGGGGCGGCTACGGCAAGCCCTCCGTGAGTCCGATCCCGTCCTCGCTGAAGCCGTTCCATACGAGCGAGGGGCTGCAGCAATATGCCTTCGATCCGAAGAAGGCCGAACAACTCCTCGACGAGGCGGGCTTCCCCCGCAAAGCGGACGGGTGGCGCTTCAAGCTGACCCACGATTTCATCCCCTATGGCGATGATTACCGACGCACTGGGGAGTTCGTTCGCCAAGCCCTGCGCCGGGTGGGCATCGACGTCACACTCGGCAGCCAGGATCTGACAACCTGGTTGAAGAGCGTGTTCACCGATTACAACTTCGATCTGATCAGCTCATGGGGTGGCGCCGGCGCCGATCCGCAGATGGGGATCGAGACACGCTTCTGGTCCAAGGCGCGCCAGCCGGGAACCGCGTGGACCGTCGTCTCCGAATATAAGAACGAAGAACTCGATGCTGCCCTCGAGGATGCTCAGACGCAGATCGATCCGGAAAAGCGGGTCGAAGACTATCGGGTCGTCCAGCGGATCGCCCAGAGCGAGTTGCCTCTCATCCCGCTCTTCGAGGTCGACTGGTTTTCCGTGTACGACAAGCGCCTGCGTGGCGTGACCGATACACCCAACCAGCGCGCCGACAACTTCGCGAATGTGTACTTCGCGGCTGAATAAGATCGGCTGGGCAGGGGGAGTGCGCTCATGTGGCGATACATTGCTCGCCGAGTCCTGATGGCGATCCCGCTGATCGTCGGGATCATCGTCTTCAACTTCTTCCTGATCCAACTTGCTCCCGGCGATCTGGCCGATGTCGTGGCAAGCGATCAGGGCGGTGGTGCGGCCGATGCGGGATTCGTTCAGGAACTGCGTCGGGCCTATGGACTCGACCTGCCCGTTCTCACCCAGTTGTGGGTTCATCTGCAGAAGGTGGCGATGCTCGATTTCGGTTTCTCCCATCGTTACGGGGCGCCCGTATCGGATCTCATCGTGTCCCGCCTTGGCGCGACACTTCTGCTCGCGCTGACCAGTCTCGTCCTCGCCGTCCTAGTCGGCGCCGTTCTCGGGTTGGTGGCCTCCCGCCGGCCCGGCGGGTTGACGGACGGGCTCGTGTCGATCCTTGCGACCCTTGCCTATTCGGCCCCCCTGTTCTGGGTCGGCCTCATGCTGGTGGTGCTGTTCGCCGTTCAGCTGCAATGGCTGCCCGCCGGCGGCTTTCAGGAGATCACGCAAGTGCCTCTGAACGGCCTCGCGCTCTTGGCGGACCGCGCGCGCCACCTCGTCCTGCCGGCCGCCACGCTCGCGCTCTTCTTCGTCGCGATCTACGCGCGCCTGACACGGGCATCGATGATCGAAGCCATGAGTCAGGACTATATTCGGACTGCGAAGGCCAAGGGTTTGAGGGAAGGGCGTATCGTCTTCCGGCACGGCTTTCGCAATGCGCTTCTCCCGCTCGTCACGATGGTCGGCCTCCAGGCCGGGTCCCTGCTCGGCGGTTCAGTCGTCGTCGAGACTGTATTCGCCTGGCCCGGCATGGGACGTCTCGCGTTCGAAGCGGTGAGCAACCGGGATCTCAACCTGCTCCTGTCGATCATGCTGCTGAGCTCGCTCGTCGTCGTCGTGATGAACCTGCTCGTCGACATTCTCTATGTATGGCTTGATCCCAGAATCGAGGTGACATCATGAAAGGCGGTGCCGCATTCCGATCCGTCCTGGCGACGCCCGCCGGCATCTTTGCTTCGACTGTCCTCGCCGGCGTCCTGTTGGCCGTCGTCATTGCTCCTTTCCTGTATCCCGACGACCCATTCGATATGGTCGCAGTCCCGTTCCTGTGGCCTTGGGAGCAGGCCGAATATCCGCTCGGCACGGACCTCATGGGGAGGGACATTACGGCGGGCCTGCTCCACGGCGCATCCGTCTCTCTGACCGTCGGCGCGGTCGCCGCCGCCATTTCGCTGATCATCGGCATCAGTCTCGGTGCGGTTGCGGGTTATTTCGGCGGCTGGATCGACGATATCATTATGAGGGTCACGGAACTCTTTCAAACCATCCCATCGTTCCTGCTCGCGCTCGTGCTTGTCGCGATATTGAGCCCATCGATCTACACGATCATCCTCGCCCTTGGGGTCACCGCCTGGCCTTCGGTCGCCCGGCTTACACGGGCGGAGGTTCTTACCCTTCGAAAGCGCGACTTCGTCCAGGCGCTTGTCGGAATGGGGATGCCCGACTGGCAGATCATTGTCCGTCACGTCATTCCGAATGCGCTGACGCCGGTGGTCGTCGCATCGTCGATCCTCGTCGCTTCGGCGATCCTGTCCGAGGCCGGGCTCTCGTTCCTGGGTCTCGGGGATCCCAACCATGTGAGCTGGGGGACGATGATCGGGAACGGTCGCGATGCTCTGCGGACGGCCTGGTACCAGACGGCGATCCCGGGCTTTGCGATCATGATCACCGTTCTGTCCCTCAACCTGCTCGGGGACGCTCTGAATCAGGCACTCAACCCGAGGCTCAGACGATGATACGTGAATCGGCACTCCTGACCGTCGATTCCTTGAAGATCGGGCTGAAGCGCAAGGGCTCGATCCTCCCTGCGGTTGAAGATCTGTCCTTCGAGATCAGGCGGGGAGAAACCCTGGCCGTCGTTGGAGAATCGGGCTGCGGCAAAAGCATCAGCATGCTGTCGCTGCTCGGCCTGCTGCCTCAGCGCGACTGGGATGTCCGGGGCAGCGCCCGCTTCGAGAACCGAAACCTGATCGGGCTTCCGGATAAGGATCTGCAGCGGATCCGCGGCAGTCGGATCGGCTTCATCTTCCAGGATGCGACGGCGGCCTTCAATCCGGTTCTGCCTGTCGGTTATCAGATCGCCGAAGTTCTGACGAGTCACTCCTCGTTATCCGTCGCTGCGGCTGAGAAGCGTGCCGTCGAACTTCTGGATCGAGTGCACGTCCCCGAGCCGGACAGGCGGGCCCGCGACTATCCTCACCAGCTGTCAGGGGGGCAGCGGCAACGGGCAATGATCGCAATGGCACTCGCATGCGATCCGGTCCTGTTGATCGCAGATGAGCCGACCACGGCGCTCGACGTAACCGTCCAGGCTCAAATTCTTCATCTTCTTCTCAGCCTGCAGAAGGAGCGGGAGATGGCTCTCGTCCTCATCACGCACGATCTCGGCGTTGTGGCCAACATGGCCGATCGCGTGCTGGTCATGTATGCGGGGCGCAAGATCGAGGAGCAGCCGGTCGGAGACCTCATCGAGGCTCCGGTGCATCCCTACACGAAGGCGCTCCTCGCCGCGCGTCCGCATCTGAGCGGAGGGGCAGGACGCCATCAGCGCCTGAACGTCATCCCCGGAGCAGTACCGCCGCTGGGAGAGTGGCCGCAAGGATGTACCTTCGCGCCGCGCTGCGCCTTTGCCATGGATCGCTGCCGGGCGGAGCGCCCGGTGGAGACCGTCGCAGGAGGCCTGAAAGTCGCGTGTCACCTCGCGCAATATCCTCAGCACGAGATCATCCTTCAGGAAGTTGCGAATGCTTGAAGTGTGCTCTCCCCCTGCAGGGAACCTCCTGTCGGTCGAAAACGTCTCGGTCGCCTATTCCACCACACGCGGCCGCCTCACCGCCGTCAGAAACGTCGCACTTGATATAGCGCCTGGCGAGACGCTCGCACTCGTGGGTGAATCGGGCTGCGGGAAATCGACATTGGGACGGGCGATCATGGGGCTCGTGCCGCCGGTCTCCGGCGCGGTCCGCTTCAATGGCGTCGACCTTTTGCCGCTCAGTCGAGCGATGCGGCTTCCTTACCGCCGCGCGATTCAGATGATCTTTCAGGATCCCTTTGGCTCACTCAATCCGCGCCAACGGGTTGGCGACATCATCGCGGACCCGATCAAAGTGCATCGACTCGGCACCCGGAGGGAGACTTCGGACCGGGTCGGAGAACTGCTTGATCGCGTCGGTCTGCCTTCGAACGCCGCCCTGCGCTACCCGCATGAGTTCTCAGGGGGGCAGCGTCAGCGCATCGGGATCGCACGGGCATTGGCCTCCGATCCGAAGCTGGTCATTTGCGACGAGCCGGTTTCTGCTCTCGATGTCTCAATTCAAGCGCAGGTGCTGAACCTTCTCGCGGATTTGCGGGATGATCTACACGTATCCTATCTTTTCATCAGTCACGACCTCGCGGCCGTCGAATTCCTCGCCGACCGGGTCGCAGTGATGTATTTCGGGCGGATCGTCGAGGTCGCAACCCGGGCTCAGCTGTTTGCACGTCCGCGTCATCCCTATACGCGTGCTCTCCTATCAGCAGTGCCGAACATCCGGAAGCGCAAGGGCCAGATCGAGCCTCCGGTTCCGGGAGAGGTTCCGAGTGCGTATGCGCCGTTGCAGGGCTGTCCGTTTCAGTCGCGTTGCCGACGGGCCAAGGAGCGCTGCCGCATTGAAACTCCCGCATTGGCTCCTTTGGAACAGGGGCACCAGATCGCTTGCTTCAATCCAGACTAATGAGGATGAGCAAAAGGCTTCAGGTTTAGTAGTCCGCGATATCTCGTTCACTGCATTTTGCGGGTGGAGAAAGATGCCTTCAGCTACGGGTTGTTAAAGTCAGGTTCTGGCACGAGGCAGACGAAAGCCGAACTTCCGCAGTTACCGGGTAAGCTGACCTTCACGAGACCACGCCTAAAGGCTCAGTTTGACTATCAAGGATCCCGTAAAGGCGACGCATCTCAAGACGTTTGCTCTCCACGTCAAAGGCAGAGAAGTGTATCCGCAGGAGGAAGCTGGTACCCTCGAGGCTGATTTAGAGCCGTTGGTGGATGGCGCCCGGATCACGCGGTTGTCGCGTCACGACACAAACCCTGCCAGTAATCCCCAAATTCCAGAACGGTTTCACAAGTCCTAAGAGTAGCTGGTTCCCGCCGACAGGAGAGTTCGGGTTGATCAGGGGGCGTAGGGCGGCCAGCGCGGTCGCATCGAATGGTAAGGGCGGCTAACAGCCGATCGACCGAGTGATGATCAGAGCAGCCTTATGGCTCTTGCAACTCACATGATGTACAACGCGCATGAGTTTGAGGAGTTGACACGTGGCCCACCATCGGTTCGTTCCGGCAGGCTATCACAACGTTTTGGGTGCTCGAGATCCGGTCCTGCGGATCACTGATGGCGACACGGTCATCACCACTACGATTGATGCCGCTGGACGTGACCACGAACATGTGGAACGCGCTCCCAGGCCTAATCCCATGACAGGGCCCTTTTTCGTGGAAGGGGCAGAGCCCGGCGACGCGCTGATCGTGCAGATCCAACGCATGACGCCAACGCGGGACACGGGCTGGACCTATTCCCTACTCGCCCCAAACGTGGTTGATCCGGAGATCCTGCCCCGACTGCCTGAACGGCACCGGGTTGAGTGGGCCATTGATCGGGACGCTCACACTGTGCGCTTGATGGAGCCGCCCACCGCGGTGGCGGATCTTGTTTTGCCTTTGGCCCCCATGATCGGGTGCTTCGGAGTGGCCCCTGGCATGGGGCAGGCGATCTCCACGGCCACGAGCGGTCGGCATGGCGGTAACATGGACTTCAGAGGCTTTGCGCCAGGAGCAATTGCCTGCTTCCCGGTGTTCGAGTCCGGTGCCCTGTTCTTCTTGGGCGATGGGCATGCATGCCAGGGGGATGGCGAAATTGTCGGCACCGGGATCGAGACCTCGTTCGAGATCGAATTCACCGTGCGGCTGAAGAAGAATGCCAATCACGGCTGGCCCCGTGGCGAGACAGCTTCGGATATCTTCACGGTCGGCAATGCCCGTCCGCTGGACCAGGCGCTCCAGCACGCAACGACAGAGATGTTGAACTGGCTTGGGAAGAGTTTCGGCCTGGATCCCACTTCTGCCAGCCATCTTCTGGGACAAGTGGTGCGCTATGAGATCGGCAACGTGTTCAACCCGGCTTACACCGTCGTTTGCCGCGTCGCTAAAACCTGGCTCCGGAAGCCGGATTCAACTCTGGACTGGCTTGGCTGACAGGTGCACGGTTCAGGCACAATCGGCTCTTGAGTACCAAACACAGATAATTCCAAGCAGGATGGGCCAGTCCGCTGATGGAGGTCGCCGACCAGCTGTGGAAGGTGGCTAGGGGGTGTAAACCCGGCTTTGGCCGCGAGTGGGGTGCGTGTGCAAACCAGCTCGGCACAAAAGTACTTTCCACATTCAAGCCCATGATCCGCCGCCAGTATAAGTTGATGGAAGTCGCACTGGTCTCAGAAAATCGCGCTTTGTACCACCCACAAGTTGAGGCGGTCAGCTCAGTCATGTGTCCAAAAGCTACGCCATAAACAGCCTATAGTAAGAGGCCGGCAAGAGACTCGGTAGAGCATCAACGTCTGTTACCCGACAGCTTCGCTGCAGTTGATCATGGCCGCATCGATCCTCCGGGCTCGAGGACTGACAAGTCATCTCCTGCCGTTGGCCGCTGGGTTCAAGCAATCGAAATTCCGGCCGCAGGGCAGGGAAGGGACCCTCGAAAAGCTGCAGGGTTTCTGCCAGGTGCTCGAAGAGGCCGTTGAGATCGCGAACAAGGATCTGGAGAGGCTGATCCTCGCTCAACAGCTCATGAACCGTGTGGCCGATAAATGCCGCAGCAATTCCAGTCTGCCTGGGCTCGTGAACCTATTCCTGTCGCGCCCTCTGGTGACGGTGCCGCTGGGCGCGAAACTGCTCAAAGTGACACCCAAGGCTGTGGACCTGATGCTCCTGCAGTTGGGCGGTGCGTTGCCAAGAGAGTTGACCGGCCGACGCCGCTATCGGGCTTGGGGAATCGTCTAGCTCCTGCATGTCAGCCAAATTATCCAATCCTGACTTACCTGATCCGACTGCAGCAAATGCTGTCACCTCGTGCGACCTGAGTTCAAGTGCAGCTTTCCTCGGAGAACCGGACATTCCGGAAAGTCCGCAAATTTCGCCACCTGACCCATTGCGGAAGTTGAACCCTAGCCCAAGTCAGCCCGTTGGGTGATCACGGGTCGTATGGGGGGCATTTCGATGACCACCGAGCGAGTAGAACGGCGACGGACAACGGTCTGGCGCCCGACGTGGGAGGGATGCCCCCACGGGAGCCACGAGGTCGCTACCTTGGATGCCCTCACCGGGTGGCGGGAAATCCCAGGCGGACTGAACGCGCCCATGGAGGCCGCATGACCGCATCGTGCACATTGAGGATGAAGCGGCTGGTCAATATTTGGATCGCCGTCGCCGTCAGTCTTTTGGTCTCAATTGGTGGGTCTGCCGCTCAGCCTCAGTCTGGCGCGCCTGCCGCTCAGCCAAAAAGAATCGTGGTCCTGTATTCGTATGGCCAGCACTTCCAGTCCTGGGCTACATGGAGCAGAGAGATCCGCAATGAACTGAACCGACAGTCGTCCTGGCCGCTGGACGTTCAAGAATATTCCCTCGCCACGGCTCGGAATGGTGACGAGGCCGCTGAGGAGAAATTTGTTGAATATCTCAAGGCACTCTACGCTCAACAACCGCCAGATTTGATCATCGCCCTTGCTGCCCCCGCGGCTCGCTTCGTCCAGCGATACAGGGCAGACCTGTTTCCGACAACGCCGATGCTGCTCGCGGCGGTCGACCCGCGCAGGGTTGATTCATCCCTGTTGTCCGAGCAAGACGCCATGGTAGGGGTGCGGTTCGATCCAGTCGCCTTGTTCGAAAACATTCTGCGGCTGTTGCCGGAGACGAAGACCATTGCGCTGATCAACGGAAACTCACCGCCCGAGCGATTTTGGGCTGGCGAGATGCAACGGGTGCTGGGTCCGCTGCTGGAGAAAAAGGTTGAATTGCTCTTTTACGGCGAGCGGTCGTTCGAGGAGACCCTGAAGGCGGTTGCGAGTTTGCCGCCTCACAGCGCAATCTTTTTTCAGCAGCTCAATGTGGACGGCGCAGGTGCCGTCTATGGAGACAAGGAGCCCTTGAAGCGCATCCATGAGGTCGCCGACGCTCCGATTTTTACGTTCGACGAGTCTTACTTCAACGGCGAGGTCGTTGGCGGCCCGATGTTCTCACCGGCCGAGGGTGCCAGACCGACTGCCGCCGTTGCCGTCCGAATATTGGGTGGAGAGAAAGCCGGTGGCATCGAGGTTCCTCCGATCGAATTCTCAGCACCGAAATACGATTGGCGCCAACTTCAGCGCTGGAACATCAGCGAGAGCCGCCTGCCACCGGGGAGCGAAATCCTGTTTCGGGAGCCAACGGCGTGGGAGCGCTATTCCTGGCAAATCGCGCTCACGCTCGCAGTTCTCCTCGTGCAAGCCGGGTTGATCTCGGTCTTGGTGCTCGAGCATCGTCGGCGTCGGTTGGCCGAAGTGCAGTCGCGGCAGCGTATGGTCGAGCTTGCCCATGTCAACCGTTTCTCGACGGCTGGCGAACTGACGGCCACCATTTCCCATGAAATCAACCAGCCGCTCGGCGCTATTCTGGCGAACGCCGAAACCGCAGCCGCGATCCTGACGTCTCAGAGCCCCGACATCGTTGAACTCAAGAATATCGTGAACGATATCTTGCGGGATGACCGGCGCGCCAGCGAGGTCGTCCGGAGGATGCGCAGCCTTCTGAAAAAAGCACCCTTTGAACTGAGAAACGTCGACTTCAATGACGTTGTCCGCGAGACGCTTGCATTCCTTTCCTCTCTTGTCGTTGGACAGAAGCTCGAACTGACCAGTCTGCTCACACAGAATGCGCTGCCGATCCGCGCCGACCGCATTCAACTCCAGCAGGTCATCCTCAACCTTGTCGTCAACGGGATCGACGCGATGAAGGGTACCCCTGCCGAAAATCGCATCATCAGGATTCAGACCTCGCGCGTCGAAGGGTTTGCCGAGCTATCCGTGTCGGATCGCGGTCCGGGCATTCCCGAAGACAAACTGAAGGAGATCTTCGAGCCGTTCTTCACCACGAAGCAGGAGGGGATGGGCATGGGGCTGTGCATTGCCCAGACCATCATCGAGTCGCACGGCGGCAGGATCTCGGCGGAAAGCCATGCCATCGGCGCCGTGTTTCGCGTGAGCCTGCCCCTCGCTTAGACCGCACGGTCGAACATGCAGCAGCCGGCACTCTCGCACCCTCGCACCGGGCGGTTCAGCGCCCGCTGCCTTTCCCGATGATTGTTTCGACGGCTTCGATCAGGCGGTCAGAAGGGAATGGCTTGTGCAGATACGCGACACAACCCGATTCCAAAGCCGCCTTGCGCGTGGCCTCGCTATCGACGGCCGTGATGAAGATGACGGGCAGCGAATGGCCCGAACGCGTCAACTGACGCCGCAGCTCAATTCCGGACATGTGCTGCAAATGAACATCCAGGACGAGGCAGGTGGCCTCGCCCAAGTGCGCGCCCTCGAGAAAGCCTTCGGCGCTGCTGAAGACCTCGGTCTCGAATCCATGGACCTGCAACACCCGCTGCACCGCGCGCAGCATACCTGGGTCATCGTCGACAACGATGACCCGATGGGACGTGCCCAAGGTTGAAGATCGCATGGCCGGGCCCGTTACAGCATGGGTGACCTCAGAGGAGAGCGCATTCAAGATTTTCAGCCGCCAGTGTTTCTTGCGCCCATTGTGCAGGTTCCGTTGGCTAATCCTATTGTCCCTGAGGACAGTGTCGCTTGGCCAGGACAGGGTTGGCCTCGGTGGCGTGGTGTTATCGTCCGATCCCGGCTGGCTGCTCGGCCAGAATGCCAAGGCGCTCCGCAATCAGCACAAGCTCGGCGACGGTCGCAATGTGCAACTTGTCCATGATGTTGCTGCGATGGGCCTTGATCGTCCGCTCGGTCGCCCCAAGCTCGCGCCCGATCTCCTTGTTCATCTTTCCCCGAGCGACGCGTTCGAAAACCTGTCGTTCGCGAGGCGTCAGGCTGTCGACCAGCTTTTGCGGCGAATGGAGGTGTTCGTTTTTCTCCCGCCATGCGCGGCTGCGGGCAATCGCCCGCTCGAGGGCAGCGATCAACACGTCTTTCGGGACCGGCTTGGTCAGCAGATCGTCGGCGCCCGCCTTCATGACCTTGACGGTGGTGGGGATGTCCGCATGTCCTGTCAGGAAGACGATGGGCAGGTGCGAGCCCAAGGCCGCCAGCCGGTCCTGCAAGTCCGGCCCGCTTAGGCCGGGGATCCTGACGTCGAGAAGAATGCAGCTCGGGCCGGCATCCTCCGGCAGCCGCTGCAACAACCGTTCCGCCGAGTCATAGGTCTCAACGGCATAGCCGGAGGCCCGCAAAAGACGCTGGGTTGCGGTGCGGAACGACTCATCGTCATCAACGATGTGCACGACGGCTGACACGTGCGTCACTCCCGTTCCGACCCGCTACGCGGAAGGAAACCTATTGTCCCTGAGGACAGTGTCCTCAAGGTCACTGTGCCTCAGGACAATAGCGCAATCAATCCTGGGCATTGTAGCCTCGCACCATAAAGCATCCCTCTTCTGCTCCCGATCTGCACCGTTGAAGGCCAGGGTTGGGCTGTTGATGGAGCCGCGAGCATCCCAGGCACGAAGATGTGACTGAGGATGTCGGGACATCATCAGGTTGCTTGCGTAAGGGTATACGATCGACTGGCATGAGGTTTTAGTGAAGCAAGTTGATGGTACCGAATGTCTTTCAGTGGGTGACAGCCGGCCACCCAGCCAGGTGTCCCAGACTGTCCCGGCAACCATCAGGCGAACGCTGCCGCCCGGCTTCATTCACCTCGGCATCTCCAAGGAAATCGCCCCGACCCTGCGCGCACTCGGCGTCGATCCCGAGCCGGTCATCCGGGAGGCCGGACTGGACCCGCGCCTGTTCGACGATGCGATGAGTATGATCCCGTTCGCCGCCCTGGGCCGGCTGTACACCCTGTGCGTGGCCCGCACGGGCTGCACGCATTTCGGGCTCCTGGTCGGCCGGCGGGCGAGCATCCTGTCGCTGGGCCTGGTCGGGCGCCTGATGCGGCACTCGCACACCGTCGGCGAGGCAGTGCGCGCGCTCGTCTCGAACCTGAGCACTCAGGACCGGGTGGTGGTCCCTGCGCTGACGGGCCGCGACGGCATTGCCCTGCTCACGTTTGCGGCCTACCAGGCGGAGAGCCGGAGCGGGCCGCAAATCCTCGACGCCGCACTGGGCGTGACAGTCAACATCCTGCGGACGTTGTGCGGCTCTGGCTGGAGACCGGATGAGGTTCTGTTGCCCCGGGCCGCCCCAGCAGACCAGACGCTGTACCGGCACCATTTCAGAGCCCCGCTCCGGTTTAACCAGGAGAGCGCCAGCATCATCTTTTCTGCCCGTGATTTGGATCTGCGGATTGCGGGGGCCGATCCGATGATGCGCGCCCTTCTGGAAGAACGGATCCAGCAACTGAAGGGTGCGCAGGGCACCGAATTCTCGGACGACATTCGGCAGTTGCTGCGCACGCGACTGACGAGCAATCACTGCTCGGCCGACGACATCGCCCATTTGCTGACGATACACCGCCGCACCCTGAGCCGCCGCCTGAAGGAGAGTGGCCTGGGTTACAGGGCGATCACGAACGAGATCCGGTTCGAGATCGCGCGGCAGTTGCTGCAGGACACGCAAGTGCCGCTCGCCCAGATTGCGGCCGCTCTCGGGTATTCCGAAGCGAGCGCCTTCACCCGGGCCTTCCGGCGCTGGTCGGGCCAGACGCCGACAACTTGGCGGGCTGAAGGCCATCAAGGGTGACGCCCCGGCGGCCCAATTGGCGTCGCCGCCGACTTTTGATCTGGGGCTCCCAAGTTGCCCAAGCTGGTGGAGTCCGAGAAATCAGGAAACGCTTCTATGCGTCATCTTCTGACCAGCGCTGTCCTCACAGGCATCTTGGCACTGAGCGGCAACACGGCCCTGGCGCAACAGCAATCTGATGGACACTGGAGTATCCAGGCCACCCCGGAGAAGGGAGCCTGCAATAGAGCCAATCGCTATGCCGTGGTCGTTCAGAACGGCAGCATTCGCAGCGCCGCTTCAAGGGCGGCCCACATGAGCGGCGGACTCGATCCAGGTGGACGTGTGCAAGGGAGCGTCGTGCGCAACAAGACAAAGGTCGACATAACAGGCAGTTTGTCAGGACGCTCGGGGTCCGGCAGGTAGGTTATCGCCGGGTCGGTGAACTGTTCAGGACAGTGGAGGGCCGAGAAACACTGAGCACGACTCGCTGCGTTGACCGTCGCAATGACCAGTGCGTGGAGATGAAGACGCCACGCCTCAGAAGTCGCGCTGGACGCGCAGGCGGCCTTCCCAGGTGTCTTCCGATCCGCCCGAGCGGAAGGCGCCGGTCGGATCGCCGGCGGCGGTGGTGATCGGGACCGCAACCCGCTCGCG
Organism: Microvirga ossetica; assembly: GCF_002741015.1. Lineage (NCBI taxonomy): Bacteria > Pseudomonadati > Pseudomonadota > Alphaproteobacteria > Hyphomicrobiales > Methylobacteriaceae > Microvirga > Microvirga ossetica. The sequence continues at coordinate 561,044 of NZ_CP016620.1, forward strand.
GGGATCGACCCTGATGTAGAGCGCTTCGACGCCGATGAGGAACTCCTTCACCGGTGTCCAGATCACGTTGGCGCCAACGCGAGTCTCGTCGAAGTCGACGAGGCCCGTGGTCGTTCCCGCCGTTCCGGCGGCGATCGTCGCCACGGTCGTGGGCACCACGTATTGCGCCACTCCAGGAGCATCGAAACGCATCCAGGAGCCGAAGACGTTCGTCTGGATCGTCGGCGTCCAATTGTGATTGAGGCCGCCGGCGATGGCATAGGCCTTGTTGGCCTTGAACTCGCCCGTGAACGGGTCGACGAAGGCATCCGTGATGGGCATCGACAGTGCCCCGGCACCGATGAAGCCATCGCTGATCGCGTCCGACTGTCCGCCATTGAGGTAGCCGATTGCTCCATCCGTATAGGTTGCCATCATCCATACGGTATCGCCCACTCCGAGAGCCGGCACATTGGCATAGCCGAGAGCGGCAACGGCAAAACCGTAATCCGTGTCCGCGAAGGTCGGATTGGGCAGGCCGGTGATCGGGTTGAGCACCGGGGCGGTCACACCGCCCACCGTCGTCACGCCGGCCGATACATCGCGAATTTGATGCAGGGCAGCGGACAGCTGCGCTCCGCCCCAGGTGCCGGTGTAGCGCAGGTTCGCAACCACGTCCGGCATGAGCTCCCCAGCATAGGTGGAGGCGATCGGCGCAAAGACCGGAGACGTCGATGCAACGCCGAACAAGGGAAAAGCGAGATCGTTGTTGACGCTGCGCTGGGTCCCATCTTCCAGCGACAGGGTGGCGGAGAAGCCGTTGCCGAACGAGTAGGTATAGGCGAACAGGTTCACTTCGGCATTGGAAGGATCATCGAATTTCAGATCGCCGAAGTTGGGGGCCGGCAGGTCCGGGTCCGTGAAGAACGAAACCGCGCGACCGGCGGTCAGGCCGCCGAACTGGACGAAGGCCTGGTTAATCTCAGGACTCGTGGGGTTAAATCCGTAGGCGCCCGTGTTACGGGTCATCTCCATGCGGATATAGGTGCGCAGCATGCCGTAGGCGGTGGCGGTCCGTGCGTCGATGTTGATGCGGCCGCGGGCACGGAAACCTATCGTGTCCTGCGAACGGTCGATCGGCTCGACATAGAGGTACTCGGCGCGCACCCGGCCGCCGACGCGCAGGCAGGTTTCGGTGCCGGGGATGTAGAAGAAGCCGTTGCCGTGGGTGGAGCAGATCCGAACGTACTCGACGGGTGCCGCGACTTTGGCGGGCAGGTCGGCAGCCTGCACCCCGGTGCTGGCTATCGCCACGGACCCAAGCAACAGAGTTCGGATTGATGTCATCGTGGAAACTCCAGTACAGGCCCATGGACGCAGTGACGGAAATTGGAACCATTCCAAAAGAGCCGTCAAGTTTACGGTGGCTAAATCGATCAGATCCCGTGAAAAACACCGTCGGTGTGGTTCTTTTGCTTCAGAAAGTCCCGTGAAACGTCGATGAGCATCACGGTCGTTCTGCATTTGATGAAGGAATACCTGGAAGTCCGGGTTTCCAGTCCTGAAGGCCGCCACGGCCAACAACTACCCGCTCGGCAACATGCCAGCATTACCACACCGTTTGCGGCCAAGACTGCACTTGTGATCGTGCGGACCGGGACATCGGAATTGACACGCGCTTTCCGCCTCCGGTGTCCCGAACGGCCAAGCGCTTGTCCCGAAGTATCAAGCAAGTCGATGCGGACCCAGGATTCATCTTGCGCGAAGGCCGAGCAAGGAGGCCACTCTTCACGGACCACTGGTCCGATGGGGCAGGCGCGTTGCTCCGGATCATTTACGTTCAGGGGAGAGACGCATGCACAATCAGAGCCCGAGCCTGTTCACCCTTGCGACGATCGGATCGGCTTGCATCTTTGGCCTGCTGACTGTCGCCTGGACACCGGCACGGGCAGCTCCCCTGTCATCGCCCGACGCGCGGACGGAGTTGCCATCACGGCTGCTTGAACTCGTTCAGGAACGAGACCTGGACTACGCACGGGCTGCCGCACGCGGCCCGCGGGGTGGTGCCGTGGCGCGCGGACCGCGTGGCGCAGTGGCCCGCGGACCTCAGGGCGGAGTGGCCGCCCGCGGACCTCAGGGCGGAGTGGCCGCCCGCGGGGCTTATGGCGGGGCCGCCGCACGCGGCCCCGCAGGCAATGTCGCGGTTCGCCCGGGTTACCGGCCGCCTGGGGCGGCGGGCGGCTGGTATCGGCCATCGTCCTACTGGTGGCGGCCCGGCGCTGCGGTCGCCGCAGGCGCGGCGCTCGGCTTCGTGACGGCCGCGGCTGCCACGGCCTATGTCACCTCGCCACCGCCGGCCGCCGGCTCTTGCTGGTACTACACCAATGCGCAACGCACCCAAGGCTTCTGGGACGCCTGTCCGCAGTGAGATGGCGTGCCGCCTGTGCCCACCATCGCGCGATCACGGCCGCGGCGAGCGCGGAGTGGCCGACAGGGTGTCAGCGAGGCAGGCCCCTCATCGGCATGGCGGCTCCCCCGAAGGTGTCGTTGCGCAGCGCCGGGGCCTGGGTCGCCTGAGACGTGACGTAATTCGGCGGCCGCGAGTCCGGACCGGAGCTTGAGACGCACCCTGCCAGTAGAGCGCTTGCCGCAAGCGCGGCGATGATCGTTCGCATGGAATCTCCTTGATCCTCCGACGCGGATACGGGCTCTGCCTAATGAGGGGCGACCCAGAGTTCGATGTCCTCCTCGTCATCGAACTCCATGCCGCGGTTCTCGATGGCGTTCCGGAGTCCCTCGATCGCGCGCACCGTCACGAGGCGCAGCCGCGTCTTCTGGTCGGCGGTGAGGCTCTGGTAGAGCGGCTGCCAGGCATCGGCGAGCTTCCTCAGGCCTGCCGCACGGTCCGCCAGGACATCGGCGCGTTGGCGGTAGAGTTGCACCGGATCGACGTCGCGCCACTGGCCCATGCGCTCTCCCAGTGCGGCCAATCGGCGGTAGCGCGTCTCGGCCCGGGCGCGGATCGCCTCTTCCACGGCGGGCCAGAGTTTCTCCTGCTCCGGGGTGAGCTGCAGCGCGGCCCGGATCACCCCGACCCGAATGTCGGTCAGCATCTTGAACTCGGCCTGGTTCAGCCGTCCGCTGTCGGGTGTGCCACCCGGGGCGGGGGCGGCTTGCTGTGCATGGGCCATGGGCGCGCCAACAATAAACAAGGCCGCCACAGTGCCGATCATTCCCTTCCGCATCTCAGTCTCCTGGCAATTCCAACGACCGTCAGCCTACGGTCTGGACCGCAGCCGGCTTGATGACTTGGGACTCTTACTTGTCAGTTTGGGCCGCGGCACGAGTGCAGGAATGGATCGCTTGGGCTCCGTGTCCGGTTCACTGCTCCTCCACCCATGGGCCTCGGTGCCGATCCGTCCGCAGCAACGGGACGCGCGCACGAGAGCCCAGTCCCGAAATGCATAGTGGTTGTCCCGAGCGGACAAGCAGGCGCCGCGAATTGGATCAGCATGGCGACGCGGTTGACACGGGGCAGGAGGAGGAAAGGGCTATGCCTCGATTCTTTTTTCACATCCGGGCTTTTCGCCAGGGACTGAGCCGGGATGAACTTGGTCTCGACTTCCCTGACGCGGAGACGGCTTACCGTGAGGCGTTCAAGGCAGGCTTGGATCTCAGGCCCGAGTTCGTGGCCCGAGGCCAGTCTCCGCAGAACTATTCCATCGTGATCGCGAACGCCGCGCACGAGCCCGTTTCCGAGCTCTCGTTCACCGAGATGTTCGGCCTTCGGATGGCCAAGGCCCCCGCCCAGGCGTAAGGCCGTCGGAAGACGGCCATCGGACGGGCGGGTTGTTTCACACCCGATTTGGTCTTTCCCATGCCGCAAGCTCTGCGATGATCGATCCTAAGAGTTTCCGATTCCAAGTGGCACTGGGAACCCCGATCTGGCTTGGGTCTGGGGCCTGGCCCCCACTGCTCGTCATCCAGGCGGGGAGAGACCGGGAAAACGTGCTCATCTCGGCCTCTCCCTCGCCAGGAACAAAGCGTCCTCGAGTCGACGAGCGCATCGTCCGGAAAATGGGATCGGGTTTTCCGCACCGAACAATGCGCCAGTTAAGGAAGGAGCATCGGATCGATCCAAAAAAGGGGAGTCATTTTTGGGTCAGATGCTCCAGCGAAGGTTCGTCGCATGTTATCTCACGAGCGCGTCTGGGCTGCTATTGATGCCCTGGCATCACGTCACGGCCTGCACACATCAAGACTAGCGCGCAAGGCCGGTCTCGATGCGACCAGCTTCAACAAATCAAAGCGTGTGAGCCGGAAGGGCCGAGAGCATTGGCCCTCCACAGAATCGATCTCGAAAATCCTGGAAGTCACCGGCACCACCCTGAAGGATTTCCTTCGTCTCATCGAGCCCTCAGGCTCCTTGCGCCGCTCCATGATCCCGCTGATCGGTATGGCGGCGGCGGCCTCTGGCAAGATCTTCACTGAGGACGGCATGCCCGGCGAAGGTCCGGGCCGGGACGCGATCGAGTTTCCCAATGTCGAACAGGAGAAGGTTTTTGCCCTCGCCGTCACGGGCGAGGCCCTGTCTCCGCTCTATCGCGACGGCGATATCCTCATCGTCTCGCCGACAGCGAGCACCCGCAAGGGCGACCGGATCGTCGTGTGCACGACCAGTGGCGAGATCCTGGCCAAGGAACTCAAGCGCCGCTCGGCCAAGACCCTCACAATGACGTCCCTTGCCAAGGACGAGGATCAGGTGATCCCGGCAGAGGAGATCGCCTGGACCGCTCGGATCATGTGGGCACGGCGATAGCTCTTAGCGCATCGTGCGGATCAGGGGATCCGGTTTTCCGCACGATGCGCCAGGATTTCCCTGCCTGGAGGTCCCACCATCTCGCATGGTGTCCGGTGGGCCAGGCAGGAGAGGCCGGAAATGGTGCCGTTTCCGGCCCCTCGGCCCTCACGAAAAAGCTCCCTCGCCAGGGGGGATCTGGGAGGGAGCTTGCTCTCCGGACGGAGATGGATATTGCCGAGCGAAAACCTCAGCGACAGGCCAAAATGTCGGCCTCGAATGCGGCGAATTTGGGCTGGCGCGGCTGCAAGTTATTCTCAGTATAACCGCTCACTCAAAGGCGACTTTCCGATGCAGTTTTACTGAATAGTCGGTGCGACGTTCCGTACTCCCGCTTGAACACTTTCCGAAACCTTCAAATCGCGTTCCATACTGGAGGTTATGCGAAATTCGTCGGCGATAGCTGCTCGTGCCGAGTGAAAAGAATTTGGCTCCCGCCCGGGCCACAGACCGTGAGACTGCATTGATACAACTCGGCCAACCTGACCGCCGCGCTGCGACGCTCCTCAGGTGCCGTGTAGAAGTGGAAAGCCTGCTCGATCTTGGCCACCGGGAGCAACAGCGTCTCTCCTGGGGCTAAGTGCGCTAGTCTGATTTGCAGGTCCGTCGCTTCCATTGGGCTTCTGCGAATTACCAGCGCCGGTTCGGCCGGTTGCGGGGGCTGAAACGGCCGCACTGCGCAGATGTGCATTTCACTGTCATACCGACCGACCTACCCGAGGGCCTCCGGCGGGGGGCCGTCTGCGTGAGCCTTGCGCTCTTCTTCCTGCGCAAGCTGCTCAAGGTGCTCGGCTGTCTCAAGCAGTTGCTCGCGGGCCTCGTCGATCGTGATCTTCTCGACGATGGTCCGGATTTCCTGCGCCTTCCGGCAATACTCGGCAGCTTTCTTAAGATGATCGACAGACATGGTTGATCGTCACATGCGCAATGGGGGCATCAGCCTGGCCCGTTCCACCTGGATCGAGACCGTCACGGTGAGAACCGGCCGTCGCTGCTCATCCGTCACCTCAATCCGAATGTCGTCAGGGGTCGCACTTTGCATCTTGAGCAATCGGTCCCGCGTCAGTTCCCCCGCGGTGCGCAAGGCCTCGATCTCGGCCATGTGAAGGCTGTCGATCTCGTAACCAACCTCGTCGCGGTCGGGAAAAGCACCCAAGAAAAGGTCGAAGTAGAAGCGCGGCATCGGCGATGTGACCGGTGAGAGAAACGACAGTCCGCCCGCCTGCTGGCGCTCTTGTAGGCTGCCTTGCAGGCGAGCGGATTCGGCACCGGGATTGCCCCCACGGTCCGTGGAGCCGGACTATTATCGGAAAATAATCCGAATGCCTTGCTGCTTTGGGCCAACGGCTTATTGGATCGGGCCAGACCGGCTGCGCCAGCGCCTGTTCCATACTGGAGCTTATGTGAAATTCGCGGCGGACATCACACGCGCACGCGAGGCGGTGTGAGCAAGCCCATCGATGAGGTGTTCTTATCGACTAAGGAGAAATCCTTAGTTTATCTTCATTGAGCATTCCTGGATAATCAACCTTGGCCGTCTCATCCGGATGCTCGATAACAACCCGCACCCAAACGCCATGAGAGCGCCATGAGAGCCGCACCAGAGACGAACTTTTGTTGGTGGAGCACAAAATGGATCGGTGTGATCAGCTAATGGAGCATGTAGCTCAACAGTTTTATGCCACGCTAGAGGCCGCACAGCCCTGGATCTCGGCGTCCGAGACGCTGAAAGAAGAATTCCGCTCAATAGCGCGTAAGGTCATGAAACTCGTGGCAGAGCGACAAACTGAGGGCTCCATAGAGTCGATGGAGCAAATAATCGCTGTGATCTCGTCCCTGAACTGAATTCCTGACATTCCATACTGCGCCTTATCGGAAATTCACCGACAATCTTCTCATACGCGCCCGAAGCTGCTAGAGGCGCGCGGTGCTGAGGAAGTAGTTCATGTTAGTTGACGACGAAAAGCAGCATAAGATCAAGGCCATTCAGGATCGTCTGTCCAAGCAAGAAAGCAGAGCCACAATCATCATGGCCTTTCTGCTAAGCCTGATGCTCATACTCCTTGGCGTGGTGTTTTTTCACCTTCTTGAACTTCCATGACGGGTGAGGATAACCCAACCTAAGCCCAATTAACCTATGTTAGTCGAGATATTTTCTCCGAGAACTGTCATTTACCCGACAGACGGCAGAGATGCATTCGGCTATAGAAACATCTCGACCCTGTTATTTTGCCCCTACAGGTCGGACTTTGGAGCGCCCCTGGAGACGGTGGGCGCTTTCTTTTTGCTTGCTCAGGTTTTCCGGAAACTTGGCATCGCGCCGGGCCACATTCCATACTGGAGATTATGCAAAATTCGCGGCCGGCTTTGTCTTGCGTGCGCGAGGCTGCTACGGTTCCTTCTGCCGGGGGCACCGTGAAGACCAAACAGCGCAATCAGAGTGAACCGGATTGGCTGGGAACAGCCAACGATGCCGAGTTGATCCGACATAGGAAAAGGATGCGCGCCATCCTTCTTCTGGTCAGCCTCTTTGGCGTCGTGGTTCTTGCCGTGGTGGCTTGGCAGCTTCTCACCCTGGAATGGACACCGCAGGGCATCAATCAGCGGCCGCGAGACAGCCGTTTTTGGAGAAGCGAACAGGCGCCCCGAGAAGGACGACAGAGCGGTTCCATACTGGGAGCTATGCGACCTTACCTATCCTGCATGAGCCAGTTACGGATGGCGGAAATCAGACCAAGCCCCAGGGCGCCGGTGAGTACGTAAATCACCACCCCTGACACGACATGAACGAATGGGTTGCCCTCGGGAATTGCGTCAACGAACGGATTGCCCTCGGGAATTGCGTCCCGGAAGGCAGCGTAGAAGTTATGCATGATGGCGGCGAACAGGCCCACAAGTCCCCCGAGGAGGATCAGGCTTGGGGTATCCCACCGATGCTTTGCCTTGGACTTGTGCCCCATGCTTTGCATCATCGTGTTCCTCTAACGATGGCTGTGGTGCCACCAGTTACCATCGAGCAAGCATCCGGCGACGGCGCGCCTGTGCGACGCTCGTCCGGGGCCTTGCTCTTTCGTGAGAACAACCACTGTCTTGTCGCCGTTCTGGATGCAGCGCGAGGCGAAAGCGAACGCCGCCGAGAGCGCCTCGTGCTCGGTGGTATGGGCCGACAGGGTCTGTTCCTGATGCGAGACCAGGCAGAAGTCGTCTCGTATGTGGGTCACCACAATCCGTTCCATCGCGACAGATCCTTGCGGTTACGGCTCAGCCTAGTTGGTTTCAGGGGGGCTGCAACAACCCTTTCGGGCGGCGGCAGCGGCGGATCGCCCCAGACGCCACGGGGGCCGAGGAGACGCTGGATCGAAGCAATCTCGCAGCCCACTGCTTCGGAATTGCGCAGCATCTGTTCGCATTCTCACGCACACGCGAGGATGCTCGGGCCCTCAGGCTGGGGCTGCATGAAACTCAAAACCGCAATTAGACCGAACGGGAGCAGAGGCTGAAGGCCGCCAACTCGCCGCTCTTGCAGCAAGACAGGATAGTCCGGTTCGACCTGCTCACCATCATCCTCGTCGGGGTGGCGACTCTCGCCGGGGTGGACAGCTTTCTCGTCCGTCTGTCTTCGTTTCCAGTGCCCTGACACGCGGGCGATTGCTGCTCCAGAGCGGCTCCATAAATGCGCTTTCGCGAAATTTGCAGCGGGTTATCACACGCGCGGAAAGCAGCCTTAACCGCGCGTGAGTTGGGGTTCAGACAAAAGGTGTGAAAGTCGGGATTTGACCTGTCAGACAGTGGCAGATCACATCCCATCAGACATGATGGGGTGCAGTCCTTCATCCCGGCCTGAAAACCCAAAGGCTTGGGCCGGGATGAACTCGGTCGGACACTGCTCGTCAAATCTAGTCCAGGATTCTACACTTTTTAAGATAGGTCGTCTCGCTCAGTTACGGCGCTCCTCGCGTCGCTCCGTGCGTCCGGTCCGCCGCTCATCGCGTCGCTCGTCGCGTCCGGTCCGGCGCGCCTTGCGGCGCTCCATGCCAGGGGTGCCCGTGGTGGGTGGCGGTGTCGCTGGTGTCTGGGCCCCGGCGTGTGACGCCGTCAGGACCGCGGCAGGCGCCGCCAGGCCGAGTATGGCCGCCCATCCCATGAGAGAAAGAGCACGCCGACGAGAGATCAAGTCCGAAGTGATGATTTCGCCCATATTCGTAACTCCAATATCGCTGGTCCAGCAGAACCCTTGGTTGGTAAGGATCTTCGATCGCAGCACGAACGTTGATTGACGGTTTACCGAGCCTGACGAATGGCTTCCATCCCAAGCTGAGCCGCTACTCGCAGGGCCGATGAGATCCCCTTCAGTGCGGAAAGCTCAGACCATGCCACACCAGCCTTCAATCTCATGGCATTCTTCGTCAACAAGCTTTGGCTAATCTACCGCAACCCAACTGCTGTGCTTGATCAAAGCAGACAAAGTCGTGACACTTTGCGCCACCCCGCCGGTAACGGTCAGGATGAGATACCCCAGACCAGATACGTGGTTCAGGCGCGACCAGATCGACTCGGTCAACCAGAGGATGCAGCGCGTAAGAGACAACGGAATCGGGCGATCCAGCCATGCGCGGCTATCGCTGCGGCCCTAATGAGGGCGAAGGCGTGCTCGGCGCGCTTCAGCCGATGCGGGGGTTCACGACCGATCACGTAAAAACTTTAGGTCCTCGCAAGCCTGATAGGCGGCGATCCGATTGCCCAGACTTGATGCTGTTCGGCTCCCGGCGTATCCCTGAGGCAATCCTCAACTCAGCGCGCGATTAGAACGATGTTCATACCATGACGATTGGCCTCGAGCCGTTCGCGCTCTAATTGGCGCCCGTCATAAAGCCGACGCGATTGCCGCTTGGATGCCACGGATGTTTGCACCGCTTTTGAGCACCTTTTGGATTGGCTCGGCCCGGCCTGAGATCCAAATCTTAAGGTCCGAGTCCATGTCGAAGGTCCCGGCATTCTCGATCGAGTAAGTGGTGATGGCTCGGTAGGGAATGATGAGGTATTCGACCTTGCGACCAGTGAGGCTCTGTTTATCGACAAGGATGAGGCGCCGATCGGTGAAGACGAACAGGTCTCGAAGGACCTTGAACGCAACCTCTACAGGTTCGTCCGGCAGGAGAACACCATCGAGTTCCTGCCGCGCCTGATCCGACGTGAGGTCGCTTGCTTGGCCGAGTATCTTGTTGATCAATCCCATAGTGTTCCCTCCGTACCGACTGCCGGACCTTCAGCCATTGGAGTTGTAACCGGCTTAGCCACGTATTGATAGATCGGCACCCCGCCCGGTCCGCCTGCGTCTGCTCGTTGGGCCATGAGGTGCCTGCCCGCCTCCCTTAATTTTAGTCTGCGTGCCTCAGTGGCAGACCGCTCACCTCCATTCGTTTGTTATCGGCGACCCGTGTTCAGCTGTCTCCACGGGCTCTCCGTGCAGACCAGGGGAGTTGGATGCAGGCTAGGTTTGGTTCGAGGCAGTTGTCTGCCCTGATGCTGCGGACATGGGTTGCAAGGCTCTCGCCCCGCGCGTCACGCTTCGAGGCCGGAAGCGGGAATCGAAAGAAGTTCGCCGTGCCCTCGATCTTGTGCGTCCGAAACAGGATGGGCCGCTCCGTCATCGAGGCTGTGCTGGCCGACTTGGACCGGAACGGCCCTGACGCTGTCCAACCCTCCGGGAGACCGATCCGGCCGGATATGCCAAGACGCTGTGCGACCTCCTGGCCGTCCGCGATCTCCTGCGGTCCGAGGTGGGAGACCGCACGAAGGACAAGGGCCGCACAGCCCGCGCCTGGCGCACCCGGATGGCGCAAACGCTCCTGGCAGACCTCGCTCAGCAGCCGCGCCCAGGCTTGCGGCTTCTCGGTCCGCAGGGTGGCGATGGCGTCCTGGCCATGCAGCGCGAAGTCCTGCTCCAGGGCTGCGAGTTCCGGCTGCTGCGCAAGACGGGGCCAGCGCAAGATCTGTTCCCATTGACACGCTAAGGTAGAACGGATCGGCATCCTTCGGGTAAGGCTTGCGGCCTGACTCCTAAGCGTGGACCACGACGATGTTCCCGTCGATTGGGTACCCGTTTGAAACTATTGCATTACCTTGCTTTCTCGAACTTATCTCGACGGCGACCGTCTCTCATAAGCAAGACCTCGGGAAGGCTTACGCTGCCCCATCAGTCGTTCGTCCCAGGATGATGGCTCAGACACCCAGATGAAAGCTGGATTTTGCCAATGTGAAGGCACGTTCGGTCGGTTTACAGGTCCACGTTCTTGCTACGTACTGCGTTAGCGTGTTTTTGGGAGCAGATCTTGTTCCGGACCCAACAACACAGGCCGGACATATGAACGCAAGGGATCAGATCAAACCATGTCCGAATCCTCTTGCGAGACGGGGGCATCCACATATGGCATCTGGACGGCTGATCCCGTGGGGCTCTCTGAGGTCAACCTGTTAACCTGACCGTGCCTGGTGAGGGCGTGGGTGGCGCGAGACCCATAGGGTGGTCGTGGCCCCAAGCTGTCCGTTTGCACGTCCTGTATCTCTATTCATCACCCGGCCTTGCTGCTACGATACTACCCTACGGGAGTTGAGCCACAGGGGTAGGATGGCGATGTGTTTCTGGCGAATAGCCATACCATTGCGTTGCTTTCTCGCGTTGCCAGTCATCGCCTGGCTCGCCATGGTACCCGTTCTGCTGGCGTCGACGGGCAGTCGGGCGGATGCAGAGCCTAAGCGGGTCTTAATGCTGCATTCGTTCGGTCTTCGCTTCAAGCCGTGGACCGATCGGGCGCAAGTCATCCGCGAGGAAATAAGCCGGCGAAAGTCAGTAGACTTTCAAGACCACTCGCTTCTGAATGCGCGGCTGAATGACGACAAATCAGAAGGTCCGTTTGTCGATTATCTTCGCGCGCTCTACACCAGTCAGCCGCCTGATCTAATTGTCGCCATCGGTGCACCTGCCGCGAACTTTGTGCAACGGCACCGTTCGGACCTGTTTCCAAATGCACCCATGGTCTTCACTGCTGTCCAACAGCTTCGGGTCGACCCCGACAAGCTAACCGACAACGACACAGTGGTCGCGGCCGCCGACGACTACGCTCCTCTTTTTGAAAACATCCTTCGCGTTCAACCCTCTACCAAGCTCATCGCCATCGTAAGCGGGGCTTCTCCCAATGAAAAATTCTGGCAGGGAGTGCTGCGGCGAGTACTCGAGCCCTTCGCCGGGCGAGTCGAGATCAAGTGGTACAACGAGCTGTCATTCGAGGGTATTCTGAAGGATGCATCTAATCTTCCACCTCATAGCGCCATATTCTGGCAACTCATGAACGTCGATGCGGCGGGCGTGGTTCATGAAGGCGGCACTGCGCTACTCCGACTCTCTGCAACTGCGAACGCACCGATTTTTGCCTATGATGACGCCTTTTTCGGAGAGGCGATCCTCGGCGGTCCCATGGCATCCGTCGTTGAGGGAAGCAAGGCGGCCGCGGCAGTTGCCCTTCGCATCCTCGACGGGGAAAAGCCTGGCGACATTAAGACTCCTCCAACCCCCCTCGCATCGCCAAAATTCGACTGGCGGCAAGTGCAGCGCTGGGGAATTAGCGAGAGCGACCTTCCACCGGGAAGTACGGTTCTCTTCAAACCGCCCACGATGTGGGAAACCTATCGCTGGCAAATTCTCACCGCCTGCACCGTTATTTCGCTTCAAGCTCTGCTCATTGTGCTCCTGCTGCTCGAGCGGCAGCGCCGCTATCTGGCAGAAGTGCAATCGAGGCAGCGAATGGTGGAGCTGGCGCACATGAACCGGCAGGCGACTGCCGGACAATTGTCGGCCTCGATTGCGCACGAACTCAATCAGCCGCTCGGTGCCATCCTCAACAACGCGGAAGCGGCCACCTTGATCATCGATTCCCCGTCGCCGAACCTGCAGGAAGTCAAATCGATCATCGAGGACATCAAACGCGACGATCAACGGGCAAGCGAGGTCATCAAGCGTTTGCGGCGTCTGCTCACGCGAGGCGCCTTCGACTCGCAGGAGGTCGACCTCAACGAAGTGGTCGGCGAAGTGTTCAGAATCCTGTCCGCACAGGCCGCCGCGCGTGACGTGAGGCTGGACAAAAAGCTCACTCCCCACCGATTGCCCGTCACCGGGGACCGCATCCAGCTCCAACAGGTCATCTTGAATCTGGTCGTCAACGGAATCGATGCGATTGCGGACATGCCGAACGGAGTGCGCGAGATTGCCTGTACGTCATGGGCGTCGGACGGATTGGCGCATGTCTCGATCCGCGATACTGGACCGGGGATACCGCCGGATCGGCTCGAGCAGCTGTTCGAGCCGTTCTTTACCACGAAGCCAGAAGGCATGGGCATGGGACTGTGCATTGCCCATACCATCATTGAGTCGCACGGTGGCAAGATCTCGGCGGAAACCCGTTCCAGCGGCGCTGTCTTTTACGTGAGCCTGCCCCTGGCTAAGACCACACGATCAAGCATGCAGTAGCCGATGCCACTCCTCGCCCTACAAAGGTGGCAGCTCAGCGCTTCCTGTCGTTTTGAGCAACCGATTTAACGGCTTCGATCAGGCGGTCAGAAGGGAATGGCTTGTGCAGATACGCGACACAACCCGCTTCCAAAGCCGCCTTGCGCGTGGCCTCGCTATCGACGGCCGTGATGAAGATGACGGGCAGCGAATGGCCCGAACGCGTCAACTGACGCCGCAGCTCAATTCCGGACATGTGCTGCAAATGAACATCCAGGACGAGGCAGGTGGCCTCGCCCAAGTGCGCGCCCTCGAGAAAGCCTTCGGCGCTGCTGAAGACCTCGGTCTCGAATCCATGGACCTGCAACACCCGCTGCACCGCGCGCAGCATACCTGGGTCATCGTCGACAACGATGACCCGATGGGACGTGCCCAAGGTTGAAGATCGCATGGCCGGGCCCGTTACAGCATGGGTGACCTCAGAGGAGAGCGCATTCAAGATTTTCAGCCGCCAGTGTTTCTTGCGCCCATTGTGCAGGTTCCGTTGGCTAATCCTATTGTCCCTGAGGACAGTGTCGCTTGGCCAGGACAGGGTTGGCCTCGGTGGCGTGGTGTTATCGTCCGATCCCGGCTGGCTGCTCGGCCAGAATGCCAAGGCGCTCCGCAATCAGCACAAGCTCGGCGACGGTCGCAATGTGCAACTTGTCCATGATGTTGCTGCGATGGGCCTTGATCGTCCGCTCGGTCGCCCCAAGCTCGCGCCCGATCTCCTTGTTCATCTTTCCCCGAGCGACGCGTTCGAAAACCTGTCGTTCTCGAGGTGTCAGGCTGCCGACCAGCTTCTGCAGCGAGTGGAGCTGCTCGTTTTTCTCCTGTGACGCTCGACTGCGGGCCATCGCCCGCTCGAGGGTCGCGATCAACTCGTCTTTCGGGACCGGCTTTGTCAGGAGATCGTCGGCCCCTGCTTTCATGACCTTGACGGTGGTGCGGACGTCCGCATGGCCTGTCAGGAAGACGATGGGCAGGTGCGAGCCCAAGGCCGCCAGCCGGTCCTGCAAGTCCGGACCGCTCAAGCCGGGGATCCTGATATCGAGAAGAATGCAGCTCGGGCCGGCATCATCGGGCAGTCGCTGCAGCAATTGTTCGGCCGATTCATAGGTTTCGACAGCATAGCCGGAGGCACGCAAAAGACGCTGGGTTGCGGTGCGGAACGACTCATCGTCGTCAACGATGTGCACGACGGCTGGCACGTGTGTCACTCCCGTTCCGACCTGCTAACGGCAGGTTTGCGTAAATTCCTGCGCCCCGCGCAGACGGCGCTTTGCCGAGATCGGGCCGCCCTCTTCCGACCATGGTGCACCGCTGATCCGGTGGTCCGGCGGGCGTCATTCGCTCGGGCTTTCGAGAGACCACTTGCAAGGCATGACCGCCTCCTGGGTGCTGGAGGGTTGCGAGCCCGCCTGCGTCGTCTGCTCCGAGGTGCCAGGCGCAACCCAAATATCCTCTGAGGAGCAAAACCGATTGTCCCTGAGGACAATGTCCCCAAGGTCACTGTGCCTCAGGACAATAGCGCAATCAATCCTGAGCATTGTAGCGTCGCATCATCAGGCATCCCTCCTGGTTTTGGGGAGCCTACTCCGGACGATGCAAGCGTGACGGTCGCGGCTGTTGTTGAGATCAGGCATCGCCAACCAGACACGACCCGGTAAGCCCTCAGGGACGAACAGTGGACAAAGGCAACCGATGCCCATCTTCGACCATTCCGCATCGCGACCCGGCTGCGCCGAGGCCAACCTCCCGCAAAGCGTTCTTGGCCCGGCGAAACCGAGCTTTCCGTCCCTCCAACTCCTCTCGGGAGATTTTCGCGGGCGGCAACGGCGCGCGAGCGTCAAGCGCGCCCTGGTCGTCCTCGCTTTGCTCGGACTGTTCTGCGGCTCGGCAGCCGTGATGAGCGAGAGGCCCCAGCCTCCACCGGGTGCTGCGCCGGTCTGGCTTCCGGCCGCGGCCCACGCGCCCGTTCGAGCACACGCCAAGGCCAGGACGGAGCTGCCGGCCTCAGAATCCCTCACCGAAATGACCTATTGCCTGTGGTCGGAGGCCCCTGGCGAGCCCCCCGCCGCCAGCCGTCTGGTTGCCGAAGCCGATATCGATTCAGGAGCACTCCATGCCAGAAGTTGCTGACAACCCGTCGGGCCTGAGCAACGGCCGACCGCATCCTGAAGCGGCAGAGAGCCTGCTCACGGCAATACCGACGCGCTTGCTGCCGGCCGGGTATACCCACCTCGGCGCGGCCAGGGAGATTGCCCCGACCCTGCGCGCGTTCGGCCTCGATCCCGATCCGATCATCCAGGCGGCGGGGCTCGACCCGCGTCTGTTCGACGACAGCGCCAGCGTCATCCCGTACCGGGCTCTGGGCCGGCTGTGCGCGTTGAGCGTGGCCCGGACCCGGTGCCGGCATTTCGGTCTCCTGGTCGGCCGACGGACGACGATCCTGTCGCTGGGGCTGGTCGGCCGCCTGATGCTGCACTCGGAGACCTTCGGGGACGCCTTGCGCGGTCTGGTGGCTCATCTCAGTGTGCAGGACCGGGTCATCGTCCCGTCGCTCGACGTGGCCGGCGACACGGCCGTTTTCAGCCACGCCGTCTATCAGCCCGGGATGGAAAGCGCGGATCAGATCACCGACGGCGCCATCGCCTGTGCGGTCAACGCCATCCGGGCCCTGCTCGGGGCGGACTGGGCGCCGTCGGAGGTGCTGCTGGCCCGCGGCCAGCCGGCGGATGCCGAGCCCTATCGGCGGCATTTCCGGGCCCCGGTCAGGTTCGATCAGGAGATCGCCGCGCTGGTGTTTCCGAGCCGTTGTCTGGAGCGTCGCATCGCCGGCGCCGATCCCCTGTTGCGGGCCATGCTGGAGGAGCGGATCCAGCAGCTCAAGGGCGCTCAGGGCTCCGAATTCCCGGACGACATCCGCCGGTTGCTGCGCATGCGGCTGACGAACGACCGTTGTTCGGCCGATGCCATCGCCGATCTGCTGGCAATCCACCGCCGCACCCTGTGCCGCCGCCTGAAAGGAGGTGGCATGGGCTACCGGGCGATTACCAATGAGATCCGGTTCGAGATCGCGCGTCAGTTGCTGGAGGACACGACGGTGTCGCTGGGCGAGATTGCGGCGGCCCTCGACTATTCGGAGGCGAGCGCCTTTACGCGGGCCTTCCGGCGCTGGTCCGGCGAGACCCCGACCGCCTGGCGGGCGAAGCACCGCCGCGACGGGCAGCAGAGCTCACACGAGCCGCAAAGCGGCCCGTCCCAACACGGCGACGACCAGGGGAGAACAGTCGATGAAGAGCCATCCGATCGCGGCCATCGAATTGCGGTACAACCTATTCCGGCACAAGTGGCGACCGGGGCTGTGTTGTGCGGTGCCTGAGGCCGATCCGGTCCCAAGCTTTGTCACGAGCGAGCAGTGGGACTTCGGGGGCACCTGGGAGGGCGCGATCTCTCCGCCCGGGTTGAATCCGACGACAGCCGAGCCTGGGATGCGTTTCAACGGCTTTCATCTGTTCCAGAGCGTTGGCCCTCATGGGAGGTTGGCCCTCATGAGGGTCTGACGAGGTCGGACTGTCCTGCGGCGTTTGGCTGCCGCGAGGCGTTGCGAGGCGAGGAACGCGAATTGCAGCGCGATGACCGACGCAGCGGGCTCCTGCCGTTCTGATGCGACTCTGCTGGGACGCGGTCGGTAGGGCGACCGGGGATGGGACATCAACCCCTCTTGGCGTGCCGTTCCTGGGCCAAGGCGAGAAAGTATCGTGTCGCTGCCCTGGCCTCGTCGAGATCCTGGCAGCCCCGGCTGTCAATGCTGCGAGCGACGGTGAGGTCAAACAGCTCGACCCAGAGCGAGCGCATCTCCGCCCGCCCGGACCGCGGCAACTCTATAAGGCGGAGTTCCCAATTCGCGATCGTTGTGATCGGCATTGACCCGGCGCTATCGGCCCGCCTGGGGAGTTGCATCAGGCGGGTGTACGCCGCGTTCAGCAAGTGCTGGGAGTGATCGGGACCAAGGTCCCGAGGCGGGTCATCGTTTCTGGAGGTCATGGTCGCACCTTGCTGCGGTCGAGCTTCCGCGGATAACTTCAGCAGCGCCGATCCGCCCGGGCTGCCCCGAGACGCCGACTACTCGGTCGTCCTCATCCGGGAGATGCGGTGGATATCAGCGCCGCTCCGGGGCCGTCTTGCTAGAGTCGGCCAACTGCTTGCGCATGGGCCCTTTCATAGACTTACCCGCCTCAAGATCCGGTCGCGGCAATGCCGCTTTGTCGTCTCGGACGACAGCACCGAGGCGATCTCCTGCGGCGCACCCACCCTTGATGAATCCAGTTGGTGTCCCTGGCATCGGCAACAGGTGTACGCCAGCCCCAGTCCAAGGGAAAAATATGCCGAGGGGTCCCATTCTGGAGAAGGGGCTCGTGCGAACCCCGCATCGCCCTTGCGGCGATCGGCGCTAGGATCACACCTGCTCCAGTGCAGCCCTGGCAACCTCTCTGGCCCCGCGTGTCATGCTTGCTCTCTCCCATGTCAAAGCGAGCATGCGCATCTGGCACGTGGCCGGCGATGCGAGCCCATTGGGGCAGAAGCCCTCTCTCACGCTGCAAGGGATTTTTGGGGCTGTCTCAAAAGGACAAGCCGCTGGCTCAGCCAATCAAGCAACTCTGGTCGTCAGGTCTAGGGTGAGATGTTGCGGCAAGAGCATCTGAGTCTCATCTTCTGTCAGATCGGAAAGCAATATGCGGGATATGACCTACTCCGTCTACGCTAATGCTCTTCGTGATGCCTATAGGGCTCTTGACGAGGCGCGGCGTGCACGTCGTGAGGCCGCCCATACTCTCGCAACAATCCGCGAGACGCTGGATCTGGTATTAGAGACTGCCTACCAGAAGCAGACATTTGGTCCCCTTAACCGCTTGTTTGATGAGGAAGAAGCTGCTCTCGCAGCCCAAGAACTCGCGATAGCCATGGTCAGGGAGGCGGAAAGACGAGTATCCGCTCTCAGTACCGCTCTTGCTTTTGAAAACGGGCGTATAACGGCGGGGCAGGTATCCCCTGGCCGAATGCACTGATTAGCGGACTCATCCCGAACCTCTCCCTATGGGCAGATTGCCGAGTGCGGGACGCTGGCTGATATTCCGGCTATCATGCCGCGCTATACCGTCTTTCTGTATAATCAACCCAACCGCGTCAGGTATCCTAAGACCATGACTTTAACGGACGTAGATGCCGCAAGTCGCGCTGCCCGATGGGTGCTGCCATGATCCCAGCAACGAAGACGAATGCTGTAATGATGAGATCAGCTCGCCCATAGACGGCAATCAGATCCTTCCCATCATTCCGCACCGTTGTGTTGTTGAAGTTGCCAGAGTCGTGAAGCTTGACTGTGGCGCGATCAAGACACGTTTGGAAGGGTCTCCCCTCACTACTACGAGCCCTTATAGCGTGGGCTCGTGGGTTTGATCGTCAATGTTGGAATGGCCCGAACGTTGGTGACAGCTGCCTCTTGGCAACTAACCGAGCGCGTACACGACAGCCCAAGCGATGATGCCTAATGCGATCAACAAGCCGAGCCAATTGAGCACACGAGACAACTTATCGGTAGCGGGCGACTCCTTAGCGACCACCAAGAGCTTGTCATTATCGTCATCCATGTTACAGAACTCTCACAAAAGGCGTCAGGCGTTTTAAGGATCTGTCCTTCGAGTGGTTGAAGTCGTCTTCACCCCTCCCGCCGTGACGACGACAACCGCCTCAAACCCCTCCTGCCGACGATTTGAGGCCAAGGCAAAAGCGGCTGAGAGTGCTTGTTCCTCAGTGGCGTGAGCCGAGATGGCCCGCCCCTCGTGCGAGACCGACCAAACATCATCCCCTGTCCGCGTGACCACAACCCGTTCCACGCTTGTGGCTCCTTTGGAGACCACCGCCGAGCCTACCTATCTGCCGCTGTTTCGCAATAAACTCAAAGGGATAAGGGGCATTTTAGAATCGCTCTCAAAAGGATAGCACAGCAAACCCTCCAGGTTAAGCTGAGGGCCCTTCAAGGGCTTCGTCCGTCATTAATACGGATTTGAGTAACGAGGGCACGTGACTTTGAATTGTTTGCCTAGAGCGCGAGGAATGCCTCTCAGAGAACCCTGGACATTTGATTCAAACGTCCACGCCCTCGCGTCGAAGCCGAGGGCAAACGATTCATGCTTTCACCAAGCCCGCTCCGGAGAGCTCTGGCAGGCATCTGATGTCTCGAGCGTGGAAAGTTGCCCGGGAGCCTAGAAGGGCCGTGGGCGGCCTTCTAATGAGGTTTTGGCCTGCTGGCCCCAAACCGCTGGGAAGGGAACCAGCCTATCGTTGTCGTTCTCAGCGACTGGCCATTCAAAGGGCTTGACCAGAATCCCCGGAATAAGAGAACAGTACCGGTTGGAGGGCCGCGCAAGTGTAGGACCGAGCGTTCTTTGTATCTTTAGTCTCGGAGTTACTCAGCCAATACGTGCCCCTCAAAGACAATTCGGCTTTATCGCGTTCAATCACAAAAATGTGACTGCATATCACGGTTAGGAGTTTTATTCTAACCTGATCAATGTCTGGAATCCGACAGACGAAGCTCTCGCAGCTTACTAACTTTCTCGTAACAGGAGAAATTAAGCAGGGGCATAGATGACCGCGCAAACGCTGACGCTTGTACCTGATCGCTCATCCGACACGGCATCAACGCCAGGAAGTCTCACCCCAACAATTCCGACGGCTCTCATTACTGACAGCCCCCGGCTGCGTTCGGAAATCAAACACATCCTCCAGGGAACACAGTTTGACCTCACCGACGCCGTTTCTGCCGCACGGTCAAGACGGCTCCGGTATTTCTCTCCGAAGCCTGCCCTGGTCATCGTGGAAGTCAATCAGAACACCGGTCGCCTGCGTGAGATCTTCAAGCAGGTACGAGAGCGGTCTCCAGAGACACGGGTCGTTACTCTGGCGGATCAGTTCGACCTTGAGATGGTGCGGCTGGGACACGAGGCTGGCGTCAATGGCTTCTGTTTAGCAGCCATTGCCCCTGAAGTTCTCCTCAAGTCGCTTGAACTGGTGATGCTCGGTGAGAGTGTTCTGCCCTGCGGGGTCCTGCGCTCTATCATCGATAGGGCTCCCGACGCCGGTCGTCAGCCGGTTCAGGACGCCAAAGTAGCAGGGTCGAAGCTGTCTGAACTGGCGGCCTACAAGCTCTCGGCACGGGAGAGGGAAATCCTGAAATGCTTGATGAAGGGAGAGTCCAACAAGATCATCGCCCGCAAATTGGACATTACGGAAGCCACCATCAAAGCCCATGTCAAAGCCATCCTGCGGAAGACTGGCGCAGCCAATCGCACCCAAGCTGCTATTTGGGCGTCTCAGCACATGGACCAAAGAGATGGAACATCGGTAAATGGCTGAAGTAAAGATCGCGGTGGGGGACGAGGTGCGCGTTCACTTCCACCCTCCTGGTGCGATGAAGAGTTATTGCGAAGGCGTGGTCAGTCGAGTGGACGTGCCAACGCCGGAAGGACGCTTCTTTGTGGTCGAGGTCAGGAATGAGGTCATTCTTGACCAACCTCACCGGATCAGGCCCGGTTTCCCCGATTTCGTTCGGTATGAGTGCCAGAATGACTTCCCTGGCCGGATCGAGCTTCTCTCGACCGCAGGACAGGATGTGGAGAGGAACCACGCATCCGATCTCAAGGCTGTAGAACCACCAGAAAAACCGCAGCATGAGGCGCACGAACACCGTTCGGGTGACGTAGATGTCCACTCGCCACCTGAGACCGAACGAATACTCAAACCAGAAGCCAACTCTGAACCGGCTCCGGTCTATGGTGAACCTCAGCCTGTGCGCAATCAAGGTGGTCTGCTGGCCGTTTTGCTGGGACGAAAGAAGTGACGATTGCTCGACACAGTAGCTTATGGGTTCCCAGACTTCAGGCGAGTTCAAACACCTTGCCGAAGGCGGATCATCAGTAACAAACGAAAGTTCAGCAGGGCGAGCGGATGCCAGTTTAGGTCCAGGAGTCGAACACAATTCCCCAGATGAATGGCATCAGTTTCGCCGGATCGGCACCCATGTCGCAGTTGGTTGTCGGCGTGGATTGCGCCTGGATTGGCACAATCAGAGCCTCCGGAGCCAAGCCAGCGATCTCGCGAATGATCTTGGTCTTGATCGCCTCGGCGAACTGATGGCGCTCTCGAACTGGGATCATAAATGCGCCAGGGCCACCGATGACACAGTCGCGATAGTATTCGTCAAGCTTCTCGACATCCCAGTAGTTTGTCGGACGGTTGAGAAGCAGGGGAAGACCGTTGATGACGACACCTTGAGCCAAGGCTTCGTCTCGCGCCTGGGTGATGGATCGGCCCTGATTGTTGACCCCGTCCCCGAGATGTCGATCACCCGCCGCACGGCTTCAACGATGCTCTCGCTCAGGAGCTTCATACTGGTGTCGATGGCCCCGAGATGGAGGTACGAGGACCTCGTCTGACAGGAGCCTGAGACAACCGGGCGGCAAAGCTGAGAGCGTCCTCGGAGCCGCCGATCTCCATCCACGGGACGGGAATGTACTGGATCGGGGAGCCTGCCCATTCCAGGTAGACGACAGCGATGCGTCCCAGCATGCCGCTGCTGATGGCTTTGTGGACCAGAGGTGACCGGAACGCCTCGACAAAGCCTTGGCGCTGAAGCTCTTGCTCCTTCAGGTCCATGGAGTTCGAGATGTCTACGGCCAGCACGAGGGCGAGATCGACCTCGCTTTGGGCCTGGGCTGGACTATGAATGAAAAGGCTGAGGACCGTCAGGGCCACAATCGCACACTGGTTCAGCCTCACCATCCCTGGCCTCCTACGGGCTAAGAGGTTGAACTGGGTCGATGAGGTTCACCGGGCAAGATCGGATAGGCGTTCAAGCGCGGTTGTTATCCGTTCGCGAAGTTTGACTCGGACACAGAACGCCAGTTGGCTGTCCTTCTGGAAGATGGCTCCTCTGTTGAGAAATGGATGAAGCCAGGGCCTGGGCAATTCCGGATCGAGGACGCGGACGGGCACCCTTATCAACCTGATTTCGTCGTAGAAACGAAGACAGAGAAGCTCATTCTGGAACCCAAAATGAAGTCTGAGATCAACGATGATACTGTGCAGAGAAAGGCACGGGCAGCAATCATCCGGTGCCATGTTTCGAATGAGTGCCATTCAAAGCCGTATGGTGAGAAACCATGGCGATATGCCCTGATCCCACATGGCTGCTGACCTGGACCTTATGCGCCGGTTCGAGTTGGCCAGCTAAGGAAGTGGCCTTAAGCGGACTATAAATTGAGAAGCGCTGAAGCAATGAGCCAGATTAACCTCTGGCCCTGCTCTCAATCGGCGTCGTCCGCATGATATTTCGTAGCAGGCAGACGAGCATTCTTCTCGGCATTCGGAAGCGGGGCGAAGACGTTTACGCACTCGTCTGGCCGCGTCCGGTGATGTCGTCCTTCTTCCCCCGATGGTCATGAGACCCCAGTCGTGGATCGCCTTGTCGCCCGACCCGGTGACGTAGGATTAAGTCGGCGGCGCATCTCCTTGCCTGTCTTAAAGACGGGGACAGCTTTCTCGGACACCGCGACGAGATCACCCGTCTTCGGATTGCGGCCAGTGCGAGCATCACGCTTCCTCACCGCGAACGTGCCAAAGCCTCGAAGCTCAACCCGATTCCCTTGTGCGAGCGCATCGCCGATGGTGCCGAGGATCGCGTTCACGATCTTCTCTATGTCACGCGAATAAAGATGCGGGTTCTGCTCAGCGAGCTTCTGGACCAGTTCTGATTTGATCATGTGGGGCGTAGGTCTTTGTTCTGATGTCGTTTTTCAAAATTCTGCCAGAGCCATATCAGGTGGTCAAGAAACGGGCACCTGATCTTTGTGCCGAAGACGGTGCTCGAATATGCGGTTGTCCACGAACTCTGCCATCTACGGCATCGAACCCATGATCGCGAATTCTGGGGACTGGTCTGGCCCTGACGCGATCAAAGTGTGCTTCGTCGAGCAGCTTGACGCTCGCCATGCCAAGGCGCGGGGGCTTCTCGTCCAGCGTGTTGCCAATCTGCACCAGCAGATCACCGCAGCGTCGATGTTCCAGCGCCTGCGCGGCTCTCAGCACTTAAGGTGCCGAGATCGGCAATACCTCTCGGGAAGGCGAGACCATCTCGTGGTTAGTGCCTGCGTTGCTCGTCCCGATGGGGAGCATAGCCCTGGTTGGTTCGGCCATATTCCGGGACGTGTTCATCTGGTCCGCGCCGCTGACCATGGATCAACCACCCCAGCGCGTACCCAATGGCTCCTGCCACAAACAGCGCGAGCAATGGGCTCTCTGTCACCCGGTGGGTTACGGCTTGCTGGCCCTCGCGAATGTACCGCTCTGTCTCCGGGTACTGTTCTCGTGCCTGTCGGGCGTAGCGTTCGCCCTGGCTGTACACATTCCCGGCTGCTTCGGATGCACTCCCGGCGACATCGTTGAGCGCCTCCCGCACCTGATCGAGAACATGCTCAATTGGGGCCGGTTCCGGTCGGCTCTGCTGGTCATCCGCCGATGAGGAACGGGCCTCCTGATCCGGACGAGCAGGCTCAGGCCCCTTGGTGATGGTCACAGAGACCGGATCGCTGGTCGGGAAGGTTTCCTCGATGGCATGGTCGAGCCTTGCATCGAGATTCTCCTGCGAGTTCTCGGGCAGCATGTTGTCTGGGGGGACACTCCGCAGACTTACCCTCCTCTTGGTCAGGAGTGGATTGGCTGCTGATACCGGATGCATTCACCATACGAGCCCTCCCGAACATTCAGAGCAGGTTTGTCGGCAACCTGCATCCCTTGTAACGCCAAGGCTGTAAGATGAGAACGGCGGTGCAAAATTTGACCACGGTAGCGGCGGGATAGACCCGCTGCGGGCGGCGTAAAAGTCGTCCACCTATTCCCTTTCTGCCGGTTGCAGGGAGGGCTGGGGGATTTTCACCGTGGAACTTTACCGGAAGGTTCGGCTGGCGTGCTCTGAAGGCATGAGCCAGCGCGAGGCGGCGAAGCATTTCAACATATCGCGCGACAGCGTTCGCAAGATGATGGCCTATGCGGAGCCGCCCGGCTATCGGCGTCATGCTCCTGTCCGGCGCCCGAAGCTGGAAACGTTCGTCCCGATCATCGATGCCTGGCTGGAGGGCGATCGGTCGGTTCACCGCAAGCAACGCCATACGGCGAAGCGGGTGTTTGACCGGCTCCGGGAGGAGCATGGGTTCACCGGCGGCTATACGACGATCAAAGACTACATCCGCGAGCGCGAGCGGCGATGCCAGGAGATGTTTGTGCCGCTGTCGCACCCACCCGGCCATGCGCAGGCCGACTTCGGGGAGGCGGTGGTCGTGATCGGCGGGGTGGAGCAGAAAGCGCATTTCTTCGTGCTTGATCTTCCGCACAGCGATGCGTGTTTCGTCCGGGCCTATCCCGCGGCTGTGTCTGAGGCCTGGGTGGACGGCCACATCCAGGCCTTTGCCTTCTTCGGTGCGGTGCCGCAGTCGGTGCTCTATGACAATGACCGCTGCCTGGTGGCAAAGATCCTGCCGGACGGGACGCGCAAGCGGGCGGCGTTGTTCAGTGGTTTCCTGTCGCACTACGTGATCCGGGATCGCTACGGTCGTCCGGGCAAGGGGAACGACAAAGGGAATGTGGAGGGCCTCGTCGGTTATTCCCGTCGCAACTTCATGGTGCCAATCCCGAACTTCCCGAGCTGGGAGACCTTCAACACCTGGCTGGAGGGGCAATGTCGCAAGCGGCAGGATGACAAGCTGCGGGGGCCGGCCGAGACGATCGGCCAGCGCCTGCAGCGGGATACCGCGGCCATGCGTCCCCTGCCGGCCTCGCCATTTGAGGCCTGCGATCAGGCCAGCGGGCGCGTCTCATCGCAGTCGCTCGTGCGCTACAAGACCAACGACTACTCGGTGCCCGTGGCCTGGGGCCATCAGGATGTCTGGATCCGGGGCTATGTCGACGAGGTGGTGATCGGCTGCCGCAGCGAGGTCATTGCGCGCCATCCCCGCAGCTACGAGCGGGAAGAGGTGATCTTTAATCCGCTACATTACCTCCCGTTGATCGAGAACAAGATCAACGCACTCGATCAGGCCGCTCCTTTGCAGGGATGGGACCTGCCCGAGGAGTTCGCGACCTTGCGCGGCTTGATGGAAGTCCGCATGAACAAGCAGGGCCGGCGCGAATATGTGCAGGTGCTGCGGCTGCTGGAACTCTTCAATCTCCCGGATCTCCATGCTGCGGTGAAGCAGGCCCTGCAGATGGGGGCGATCGGCTTCGATGCGGTCAAGCATCTGGTCCTGTGCCGGGTGGAGCGCAGACCGCCGCGGCTGGACCTCGATGTTTACCCCTATCTGCCGAAAGCCAGGGTCGAGAAGACATCGGCGGCGGCCTATATGTGCCTGATCTCGGAGGATGCCGCATGAGCGCTGAAGCTCCCGAGATTTTGCTCGCCCACCACCTCAAGGCGCTCAAACTGCCCACATTCCTGCGCGAGCACCAGAAGCTGGCCCGCCAATGCGCCACCGAGGGGCTTGACCATGTCCGCTTCTTGGCCCGGCTCGTGGAGATGGAGCTGATCGACCGCGAGCGGCGGATGGTCGAGCGGCGCATCAAGACCGCGAAGTTCCCGGCCGTCAAAAGCCTCGACAGCTTCGACTTCGCCGCCATCCCGAGACTGAACAAGATGCAGGTCCTAGAGCTGGCGCGTGGCGAGTGGATCGAGCGGCGCGAGAATGTCATTGCCCTCGGCCCCTCCGGCACCGGCAAGACCCATATCGCCCTGGGGCTCGGGCTGGCCGCCTGCCAAAGGGGACTGTCCGTCGGCTTCACCACAGCCTCTGCCCTGGTCAGCGAGATGATGGAGGCCCGTGACGAGCGCCGCCTGCTTCGTCTCCAGAGGCAGATGGCCGGATACAAGCTGCTGATCATCGACGAACTGGGCTTCGTGCCCCTCTCGAAGACCGGGGCGGAGCTGCTGTTCGAGCTGATCTCGCGACGCTACGAACGCGGCGCCACCCTCATAACCAGCAATCTGCCCTTTGACGAATGGACCGAGACCCTTGGCTCAGAACGCCTTACGGGCGCACTTCTCGACCGACTGACCCACCATGTCAGCATCCTCGAGATGAACGGCGAGAGCTACCGTCTTGCTCATAGCCGATCGCGCAAACGGCAAACATCGTCCTGAAATCAACCCGATGACAATTGGCCCAGGGGGCCAATGCGCCATGGCACGCGCCAGCTATGTGGTCAGCGCGCCCGCCACTGGCCCAGTTTTGCGCCGCCCCGTGGTCGACTTTTGAACCGCCGTTGACACCCCCGGCTGTATTCCATGAACGGCCTCCAGCGAAATTCGTAGCCGCTTCAGAACAATTCCATACTGGGCGTTATCGGAAATCGGTGAGGCATTCCGTCAGAACTCGGATCAGCTCGTAATGGGCCTCCGGAGCCTTCGCCATGGGTCCATCCGTGAGGCCAGCGTCCACTAAGATACGGATCTGCTTTTGCTCATCGGCGATCCGCCGCCAGTCAAGCAACCTCTGCACCGTTATGCCCCAGTTTCATAAAAGCCAACTCTGCGAAATTCGCGGTCTGGTTCTCAACCTTTCGCGTGCGAGCCAGCAACCGGGAGACCATAGCGCGGACATGAGCCTTCACCCGAGCGGCCTGAGCCTGTTTGATCAGGGCCATATTGTTGCTTGGATCAGCCACCGAAGCTTTCTCCTGAACCAGTCTCAGAACGTTCCTGTAAAGTTTAAGTTCCAATTAGTGCAAATATTTTGTGGTTTCTTGAAATAATATCATCGTATAAGCGTCATAAAACCGCCGATTAGTAAATACATATGTTAAGGACATTTGAGCTTAACTCAGTAATAGATCTTCCCGGTTCCATCTGCCCCTACGGAATCGTTCCTAGAGCGCCCCTCTTTTAGACGGGCGCTCCTTTTTTGCCGCGAGGTCTGCTTCCACATTCCACACACGGCCTTCCGCCTTTGTCCTATGTTTGCTCTTCGGGGGCCGAGACACGAGCGAGTTCCTCCCGGATCAGTTGAGCCATCTTCGACCCGATCCCGACAAGCTGTTCAAGCCGATCCGCGGCAGCCTCGAGTTGGTCAATGGTTGTGATGCCTTCCTCCTGCAGGCGGTTCCATGTCGCAAGTGGCAACCGAAGGCCTCTGATCGGACCTTCCCAACGCTCACAGTACTGATTGGGCATGAGTGTGCTCCTCTGCCAGCAGGCGGGAGCACACGGATCTCGCTGTCACTGACGCCTGGATCATCCATGCCAGCGATAGGGGGCAACGGCTCCGAACCGCTTCCGTTCGGATCGGCTCTCGGATAGCGGTCCATTCCATTAAGGGGCCTGCGCGCAATGCGTGGCTCTCTGTCAGGTGTTTGGTGTTGAGCCTTGGGATGGGCTTTCCACGACCAGCGACAGGGTGGCCCGCCAGACGATCTCTCCGGCCGTGTTCTTGACATCGACGGTAAAGTCGCGCCGGTCCCCGGCCGGCAATTCGTCCCATATGATGTCGCGGAGGGCTTTCCTGGCCTCCTCCTTGGCCACTTCAAGGTTCTCCAGGTCCACCCCTTGACGGTCGGGCGTGAACCCCTCGCCATCATGGATGTCGAAGAAAAAGCGAGGCATGGGCGCTCCGGCGTTTGAGAACTACGGCCGTTAACGCCGAGGGGCTCGCTCCCTGTTCCAGAAAGGACTGTCTCTCAGGCCGCCCATGTTCCCGGGACGCCAAAGGTGGGTGGCGTCGCCGCGGGGGGCAAGCCGGTTGGCTGGGACCGATCGGGATCCTTCCGCACTGTCCGGCTGACGGATCGGGTTGTTGACAAAGCCGGCTGCGGCTGGCTTCCTCCTCATGGGGCTGTCCAAGGCACCTTCGCTCGTGTCCGGCGAGTATCGGGCATTCTACGACCAGCTCGCCGCCACGCCGAGGCCGGAGGGAACATGGTTCACGCTGTGGAACCCCGACGGCCAGATACTCAACACCTTGCGGCCGTTCGGAAGTCCGCTCCCGAGGCGCACGGACTACAGGCAGTTCGATGATGCCTGGGCCAGGGTCCGCGACAGGGGCATCAGCGTGTCCAGCCGTGCTTTCTCTCCGGTGGCCAACACACCCATCATTGCAGTGGCCACTCGGATCGACGGTTCCGACGGGCGCATGAAGGGGGTCCTTTCGGTCAACCTCCCCGAGGCCAGGATCGCCGCGTCCCTCCGGGACAAGTCTCTTCCGGATGGTTGGGTGACGACGGTGTTCGACCGCAACCGGATGCCTGCGGCCTCCAGTGGCGATGGTCCGGAATCCTCCGTTGGCATGCCGACGGCGCTCCAGGAGCGGCTGCGCTCCCCCGAAGCGCCAGCGGACGGGACAGTTTACGATCCCGCCTCGGGAACCTTCTTCGCCTATCGCGCCTCCCGGACCACCGACTTCGTGACCGCGACGGCCGTCTCCGCCGCCCTGATCGAGGCTCCCGTCACGGAGGCGCGCCGGAGGATCACCTGGGCTGGCCTTGCGCTGCTCCTCGCGGGAGGCGCTGTCGGTCTGGCGGTCGCTCGCCAGGTCGGACCCATCGAGACCTCCGCAACAGAGTCCGCACGCAAGCTGCGTTTGGCGGAAGCCCGCTACGCCAGCCTGTGGCACGATACGTCCGAAAGCCTTTTTATCGTAACGGTCGCTCCCGACGGGCGCTTCGTGTTCGAAGGGCTGAACCCGGCGCATGAACAGGCCACGGGGCTCTCCCTCGTGGCCATCGCCGGCAAGGAGCCATGGGAGTGCCTGCCGCCCGAAACCGCCGCGGCCGTGACGGCCCGTTACCGGACATGCCTCGAGACCGGACAGCCATGGATCTACGACGAAGTCCTCGATCTCCCCAGCGGCCGACGGTACTGGCAGACGTGCCTGGCACCTGTTCGCGATCCGGAGACCGGACGGATCGTCACGCTGGTCGGGACGGCGCGCGACGTGACCGCCGACAGGGAGGCCCGCGAACAGGTCGAGCGCAGCCAGCGGTTGCTCCAGGCCACCGTGGACGCGCTTGCCGCCCATGTCGCCATCCTCGACGGGACCGGGACCATCATCGCGGTCAACCGGGCCTGGCGGTCGTTCGGCCAGGCCAATGGCTACGCCGATCCAGACCACGGGATCGGGATCGACTACCGTGAGTCCAGCCGTGTCGCCGCCTTGGGCGGGGCGCGGGCTGCGGCCGTGGTGAGGGGCCTTACGTCCCTGCTCGACGGCGATCGTCACGAGTTCCGGTCGAGCTATCGCGGCGGCGACCGCTTCTTCCAGATGACGGCCGCCCGGTTCACGCACGACGGCGGAACCTACGTCGTCGTTGCGCACGAGGATGTCACCGAACTCATGGCGGCGCGCCAGGATGCACGGGACACCGCCCGCCGCCTGCTGTCGCTCCAGGAGGAGGAACGCCAGCGCATCGCGGCCGACCTGCACGACACCACCGCCCAGCACCTGGCCGCGGCCAACCCGCGCTGGAGCGGCTCGGCAGCAAAGCGGTACGGAGCGTTAGACGGCAGCAACCACTTCCTCGAAGCCAGGAAGGATGCGGGCCATGATCTGCTCCCCCGGTAGCGCGTCCAGAGCGCTTGAGAAGATTTCCGGCCCAACGGACGGGATGTGATCGTGCTTGGCAAGCAGGGCCAGGATTTCCCGGTTGGGGATTTCACCTTCGCCGATCGGCACGCGGTTGAACAGGCAATCGCGTGCCATTGTGCGGTCAGGTGGGCAGACGAGAGCACCGTCGGCAATCTGGACAGTATCGATGACACCGACAGGAATTTCAGCGAACAGCGCGTCATTTCGGCCTCCTCGCACGTAGTGCCAGGTGTCAAAGACGATGCCGCTGTTGGCGCGGCCCGCTCCCTTCACGATCCGCCACGCCTCCTCGAATGTCCGGAGTCCCCAGAGGGGCATGGCTTCAATCGTGCATCCCATGCCGGCTTTCGCCGCTCGATCGCAGATGGCGCCGAAATGGTCGATCAGTTCGCCCATGCCGTAGCGGTCGGCTGGAAAGGTCCCGATGAGGTGAATTTTGTCGACCTCCAGGGACTCGGCAACGCGGAAGAAGGCATCGGGCGATCGATCGAGATAGGGCAGGATGTCTGCATCCTCATTCACTGGCCGCCAATCCGGTACCCAACTGGTCAAGGGGTCGAGGTAGCTTAGCCTTACCCCGTTATCGGCCGCTATTCGACGCTGATCGGCGGCGCTGAGGCCGGAGGCGACCGTCTGATCGAAGTCAACCGGCGAAGTGCTCAACCAGCCAAATCCGGCTTTGCTGGTTAGCTCCACACGCTGCCGAAAGGGAATGCTCCGGACTTGCGAGAGCCACATGACACGTTTTTCGCGCGGGAAATGCATTTTCGGAGTCCTCAGAAGCATGGGAATGCAGTGGCACCAGGTGTACACTGAGGACTTGAGCGCTACTACTACCATCGGTGGAACAACTCAGTCGCGCTGGATTCTACAATGCCTTCGCCGGATCCGCTCAATGGCATTATCGTCTTCGTGACCGCAGTCCGCGCCCGCAGTTTCACGGTCGCGGCCGAGCGTCTCGGCATCAGCAAGTCCGCCGTCGGCAAGAGCGTCGCCCGCCTGGAAGATCGTCTGGACGCAAAACTGTTCTACAGGACCACGCGGAAACTGAGTCTGACGGCTGACGGGGAGGCGTTTTATCAAACATGTTCGGAGGCAATCGAGGAAATCTTGGCAGCCGAAGGTGCTCTCGCTGCAAGGGACACTGCCCCGACCGGTCGCATGCGCATAGACATGCCGGCAGCCTTTGGGCGACGCATTCTGCTGCCCGTGTTGCTCGATATCGCGCGCCCTCATTCCGCCCTGCACCTCACCTTGAGTTTCAGCGATCGGATTATCGACCCGGTTGCCGAGGGGATCGATCTGGTCGTACGTTTCGGTGAGGTGGCAGATCAGGCTGGCCTGGTCATGCGAAAACTGACAAGCCAAAGGCTCTGCATCTGCGGGTCGCCTGCCTATCTGGCTGCTCAAGGCGTGCCAAAAGACCTCGTCGAGGTGAGTCAGCATCGCTGCATCGTCAACCTCAGGCGGGACACGCCTTTCTTTTGGCGAGTGCTTGAAAACGGAGTGCCGGGGCGTATCACGCCGCCCGCAACTCACGAAGTGGGTGACGGTGATGCGATTGTCGGTCTGACGCTTGCAGGCTTTGGCCTGTCTCAAATGCCAATGTCCTTGGTGAGTCGATACCTGGCAAGCGGGGAGCTGATTTCAGTGCTGGAATCCTTTTCGCAAGTGATGGTGCCGATCCATGTCCTCTGGCCCCAGACCCGACATCTCATGCCGCGGGTCCGCTACGTGGTGGATGAACTTGTCAAAAGAGCTGCCCGAGGCGAACTGGATACAGACGAGACATAGTTATTGGTTCCATAGACGCCCTTCCGCGAAATTGAACCAAAATCTCGGAAGGTCCGAAACTGGCACGAGGCAGACGAAAGCCGAACTTCCGCAGTCGTAGGGTCAACTGACTTTCATATGAAGACGCTTAATGGCTTAGTTTGACCGCTGCTGACCATAAGGGCAGTCGATCCTTGACCGTCCGGCAAACGGACGCCGCAGGGATCGGACAGGGGCCGGGCCAGTCTCCCTGTCTCGCAGGACAGCTCAGGTATTGCCCAAGGCGGTTTCATGGTTTTCCCTAGATCCGACGCTTGGTGGGTTCGGTAGAATCGAGGGTCTGAGGGAAGGACATGACGCGCATCCTGATCGCCGACGACCATGACGTGATCCGCACCGGGCTCCGCGCCATCCTGAGCGGCCAATCCGGATGGACGGTCGTCGCCGAGGCCGAGGACGGTCGGCAGGTAGTCGACCTCGCCGTCGAGACCCAGCCGGATGTCGCCATCCTCGACTGTCAGCTTCCCGTCTTGAGCGGCGTCGACGCGACCCGCGAGATCCGGTCGTGCCAGCCCCAGACCGAGGTGCTGATCTTCACCATGCAGGAGAGCGAGCCTCTGCTGCGCGAGCTGCTCGAGGCTGGGGCACGCGGCTATCTGCTCAAGTCCGATGCCAGGCAGTTCCTGATCGCGGCGGTGGCGGCGCTGGCGCAGCACAACCCGTTCTTCACCAGTGGCGTCTCGGAAACCCTGCTGACTGCCTATCTGTCCAGGGGGCCTGCCTGCGTGAGAACGGCGGTGCAAAATTTGACCACGGTAGCGGCGGG
>NZ_CP016621.1 GCF_002741015.1 Microvirga ossetica
CAAGGGGACGGCCAAGAAGAAGAACGCTGACGGCACGGAGCAGGAGTTCGCCCGGAAGAAGGGCTACGACCTTCATGTGTCGGCACCGAAATCCTTCTCCGGGGCTTGGGCGATGCTCTACGCCGCCAAGGATCCGAGGGCGGAGCTCCTGACCAAGGCGCACGACCGCGCGAACGAAAAGGCACTGCGGATTGCGATCCAGCAGATGGGACTCATCTACGTCCGCAACGGCCACGCGGGGCAGGGCGAGACGGAAATCCCGGCCGAGATCCCGGTTGCCCGGTTCCGGCACCACACCTCGCGGGCAGGCGACCCGCAGATCCATACGCACAACGTGATCCTTAATATCGCCGTGCGTGGGAGCGACGGCGCGATCCGTTCGATCGACAATAAGAAGCTCATGCAGCTTAAGGGCGCACTCGCCGCCCTCTACCGCGCCGAGTTGGCGAAAGAGCTCAAGGAGGCTCTCGGGGTCGCCGTGGTCAGGGATGACCGCAATTTCCGCATTGCCGGGTTCCCCGAGGACTTGGAGATGCAGTTCTCCAAGAGGCGGAAGCGAATCCTGGAGATCATGGATGAGCAGGGCTATGACGGCACCGAGAAGCACAGGGACGCGGCACAGAACGCCAATTTTGTTTCCCGCACGAAGAAGGAGGACTTGCCGCCGCTGTCCGTGCTGGCCGATAGCTGGAAGAAGCAAGCCGCCGACCTCGGGCATGACCTCGATAGCGTCTTCAACTCCATGAAAGCCGCCTGGCAGAAGCAGGAGATCGAGGCCAACGAGGCTTGGGAGGCGAAGAAGCAGGAAGCCGCCGAGCGGGGCGAGACGATCGAGGGCGACCGTCCGCCATACGACCTCAAGGCGTTGACGGAGTCCGTCTTCACGAAGCTGACCCAGCACAACATGACCTTCGACGAGAAGATCCTTTCGCGCGAGGTCTATGAAGCCCTCCAAGTCCACGTCGGGGCCGACGAGGCCATGCGAGTCCTTGAAGAGATCACGAGGTCGGACGAGCTCATTATCATTCCCGGGACGGAGTCCGATCCGGTCTACACGACCCGCACGATGCAGAACATGGAGCGCGAAATGCTCCTGACGGCGCGGGCCATGAAGGGAGCCGTCGAGCCGTTCGACAAGGATTACGTGGAGGGCATCATTGCCCTCGGTCGTCCGGGCGCGGACGGCAAGATGTATCCGCTCCGCGACGAACAGGCCGAGGGCGTTCGCCACGCCCTCATTCGCGGCGACCAGATCGTCCTGATCGAAGGAAAAGCCGGCGCTGGCAAGTCCTTCATGTCCGGTGCCATCAAGGACGCGCTCGAAAGGAAAGGATTCGACGTTTACGGCATCGCGCCGTCGCACAAGGCGAAAGAAGTCCTCCGGGACGACACGCAACTGCGTGAGGAACTGACCGCTGCCGTCGCCGGGTTCCTTGCCGGATACGACAAGGGAACGATCAAGCCCAATGCGAAGTCCGCGATCCTCATAGACGAGTGCGGAATGATTGGCAGCCACGAGATGGCCCGTCTTGTCCAGGTGGCAAAGGCCACGGGGTGCAGACTGATCGCGCTGGGTGATACAAAACAATTGCAGCCTGTCGCCGCTGGTGCGCCAATGGCGGCACTTGCGAAGGTGCTTGGCTCCCACGTCCTCAAGGACATTGAGCGTCAACAGATTAAGTGGCAGAGGCCGCTGTCCGTGAAGCTGGCTTCCGGCGACGCAAAGCTTGCGACCGAAGCCCTGGAGGAATACGCCAAGTTCGGCCACATCAAGCTGCGGCAGGACGGCGAGACGGCGAGGAAGGAACTGGTGGAGTCCTTTTTCCGTCAGGCCGACAAGTACAAGCACGACCCGAAGTGGACACAACTCATCATCGCTCCCACGAACGCCGCTTGCACCTACGTCAACGACTACGTGCGCGAGGAAAAGCGTCGTCGGGGTGAGCTCACTGGTCCCGAGGTGATGCTTGAGTCCGTTACGCGTGGCCGCAACGGACGCGTGACGGATCGCGGTTTCGCCAATGGCGACCGGATCATCATCGGTGAGACGGTCAAGTTCAAGGACTTCCAGATCGCCAACAACAGCACCGGGACGCTCGTCAGCATCAAGAAGCAGCCCGGGGAAGAGGCCGTGCTTCATATCAGGTGGGACAACGGGCTTGAGACGATCACGAAGGAATCGGAGCTCATCGGCTACCGCGAGAAGGGCAGCAACCTCAAGTATCCCAAGCTGTCCCATTCCTATTGTGTGACGGTCCACGCGAGCCAGGGCTCCACGGTGTCCGCTTGTTACATTTATGGCGGCGGTGCCGGCAACGACGGCGACGGCGGAGCGATGGGACTCGAAGCCGCGTATGTCGCCATGACCAGGCACAAGTGGGTCATGGAAATGTATGTTGACGAGTCCCGCTTGTGCGACCAGATCGCCGCCGAGAAGGGGCAGGACTTCAAGATCACGAAGGGCAAAGGCAAGAAGGCCGCGCTCCCGGAGAACGATGCCGGGGACGATGTTGTCGTGACCGAAAAGGAGATCAAGGCGCGTCTTTTCAAGGAGCTCTCCAAGTCCGAGGCCAAAAAGAACATTAGTGACTTTCACCGGAGCATCGAAGAATTCCTGGCGCGGGGAGAGGACTCGCCGCACCATTCCAAGGAGGCCACTCCGCAGATCGCGATCGAGGCCGCACCGGAAGCGATTGTGTCCGACCGCAAGGTTGACGGGGAGAAGGAGGAAGTAGTCATGGGGGACACTGACAACAGGAAGCCGGGGCCGCTGGGATCGCTGCTCCGCCGCAGCGGATTGAGGCCGGCCGCTCCGATCGTGGTTCCGGCGCAGCCCGCCGCCAACGCGCTCAAAGGGGAGGCGGGCCCGGCTCCGGTCGATACCGCTCCCGTCCCGGGATCACTCCGTGCCACGGCGATGGCCTCGATGGCTGCGAAGCCCGCGACGACGGAGGCGCAGAAGGAAGTCTACGGACGCATCCAGCAGCGGATGAAGAATCCCGGCGAGGTGCCGACGATCCAGAGGGCGACGCCGGATGAGGTCAACTACTACGTTCGTTACGATCTGCACGACTACTTCACGAAGAAGCGTGGGATGTTCGACAAGCCCGGCGCCTATCCCAAGGGCAATTCCTCCCTGCGTGACGACGGGGTGCTTGAGTTCACCTTGAAGGACGGCAAGCAGACGGTCGTCGTGAGCAAGATGCCTAATGGCATGTGGTTCTGGTATAACCGCCATTCCAAAGCCAAAGGCACGATCCTGGACTACGTGAAGGAGCAGGAGGGCGGCAACTATGGCAGGGCGATCAGGTCGCTCCGCCAGGACCTTCGCTGGGACCCGGCTACCGCTTCCGGATCCTCGATCGGTTCCACCGCGGGCAACGGCCAGCGCATTGAGAAGTCGTTCCGGGAGCAGGTCGAGGATCGGGCGGCGCGCGACTTCGATCAGACGAAGAAGGCAAGCATCCAGTACCTGTGGGACGGACTCAAAGAAGGATTCAGTTCTTACCTTCGGGATCGTGGCATCACCTCCGACACCCAGACGCGTTTCGGGAGCTTCATCCGCAACGGCTGCTCCTGGGACTCACAGCGCGGGCGCAACGTCGGCTTTGCTATGCAAAGCCTGTCTGGCGAGGTCGTCGGCATCATCTCGAAGGGGCCGAAGTCGAAGATCACCGACGAGCGCGACTTCTCCATGAACGCCAAGGGATCGCAATCGGCCCTGGCAATCATGGGTGAAACCGCAAATCCGCATATCATCTATATCGGTGAGAACCCCATCGACTGCATGAGCGTATTCCAGAAAGAAGGATCGCCCGAGGGCGCCATGATCGCGTCCTTTGCCGGCCAGACAACGAAGGGTGGGCTCGCTGACCTTTACACCCTGGCGAAGAAGCACCCGACCGCCGAAATCCGCGTGGCGGTGGATAACGACGAACCCGGGCAACGCTACTTCGAGGACATTGAGAAGCATGTGAAGGAGGCGCGTGGCGACCTCTCACTCATGGTCGATGCGCGTCCCAACCCGAACTACAAGGATTGGAACGATGAGATCAGGAGCAAAATGTGGACTCCCACGGAAGCCGACGACATTCGCGCACAAGACGATGCCTGGAAGCGCCACAACGCCCGCAAGGCCGACAAGCCGATGCCGGATACCCGGATGGAGCGCGGAAGCGACGACAAGGCCGATCCCTTCGAGCGTCCGAGCCGGCCGCGGCGTCGGGGGCTCTCCCCCTATATGCCCCAGTCGTAGTCCTCATCCGAGGCCGTGAACGAAGCCCCGCCGCAATGGCGGGGTTTCTCTTTTATGCTTGCAGGACGCTTCGCCTAATATCAGGTGTCGTCACAACGGATGGCATCACGACAGGGGAGGGGAGATCATGCGCTTCATTCGGGACATGGCATCGCTAGACGCCGCCAGCCTGGATTCATGTCAGGAGCCGAAGACGCTGGCAAAGGCGAAGGTCGCCCTCGAGGCGATGGGGATGACGATCAAGCGAAGCGGGAACGGCTACCGCATCAACTGGATCGGCGCATTCCATACCGAGCTTTCGGTTGGACCCATAGCAATGTCGCAGCTCGTACCCGCGACCCGCGTTTCCTGAGAGATTACATCCCAGTAAGATCAGGTGCCGCCGCCCTCGGCGTATTTCGTGGATACTAGGTCGCCGGCCTTCAGCTTGGCGACCTCGTTTTTGTAGTAGCCATTGGCCTCGTCGACCTTCGAGCCGTCGAAATGTCGGCTCCAAAGCGTGATTACTTCCTTGCCGTTGCGCCAGTACTTCCAACAGTCTGACAGGCCGCTGTCCTTGGGGGTGCTGAAATCCATGCAGATCTCGTTCCCGGTCACCTTCCATGTTCCCTTGAAGGTCGTTTTCACGACTGGCTTACCGAGGTAGCCCTTCACCGTGCCATCAGGCGCGAAGTAAGCAGACGAGATTTTCCAGTCTGTCGTCTTGCCTGAGTAGAGCTTCGTGATCTCATCAGGGGTCATCGGTTTTGCGGTCTTTGGCAACGGATCCGCAAGTACCGGGAACGGAGCAATGCAGAGGATCACTGCGGCGGTCAAGGGTATAGCTCGATACATGGTGGCGCTCTCCTAGTGATTGGTCCGCATCGGGTCGAATGAGGCAATCTCTCTAGCGGGCTGGAAACCAAATGATCAGTTGCCCGATCAAATGACAAAGAAGTCCTCTGGCGTCACCTTAAGATTTTTTGTCACTTTTACGACCTCAACCTGCTTCTTCGCTCCAGAACCGTCCGAATCGTAATAAATGATGCCGTTCCGGCTGTTGTAAATGATGAAGTCATTATAGTCCGCGGCCTCGCTGCCGACCTTGAAGAACTTGGCGTTCAGTTTCGCAGGCCTATCCTCGCTACCCTTCCCCAGCTTCTTGAAAACAGAGTTCTCGAAGCGGAATGAATCATCCTTGAAGCTGAAATCCCTGATGGTGTCGAAGTTCGTTTTCTTGTTTGGGGCGAGATCGAATACGAAAGTATCCTTACCTTTCCCTCCCATCAGAATGTCGTTGCCCAGACCGCCGTTCAGGGTGTCATTGCCGTTCCATCCAGAAATCCTGTCGTTCCCTCGGAGACCAAGCAATGTCTCGTCCCAGTGCGCCTTTTCATCATCATCGCCTGACAGGCTGTTATTGCCGTTGTCCCCGACGGCCCACTGACTTGGCTCGCCTGCTCTGTGCGGACCGTCCTTCATGAAAGACGGCATCAACCTTTCAGCTAGTACGAATTTGTCGACGGTTTCGGAGTAGAGGCCGATGCGATGTTCAAGAACACGACCTGCATATCCGCTTCCACCGACTTCGGAAGAAACACGGACGATTTCGCCTTGGTAGTCGGTACTTGGATGAACGATCTTGCGGGCAATGTCGTCCGTATGCTCGAAATGCACTATCCGCGGATCCTTGCGCGTTGAAGCATAGCCGATCGAGCCGAATGTTGACGCAACATAACGGCTATCCCCCAGGTCGGTCTCGGCCATGAAGTGTTGCGCAAGCGCACCTCCAAGGCTGTGTCCGGTCACGAATACCTTATCAATGCCATTCGCGCGAACGTAAGCCCTCACGGCATCAAGCAGCGGGTCGAACGCACTGAAGTATCCCGTTATTTTGGTTGCGTTCCACGCGTCGATGTCTGCTTTATCAAGGTCGGACCCCCTGAACGACAGTGCCATGACGTCCTGTCCGTTCATGTTTCCTGTATAAATATGTGCTGCGGCCGTTCCGTTAGGGAGACTGGCCGTGAAAACGCCGTTGCCGAAGGTCCATGACCCCGAGGGACTCTTGATCGGCAGCGACACCTCGTGAGCATGCAGGGGACGCCACCCAGACCTCACTGCTGCGGTGTCGGAATATGCTGCCTCCGCTAGCTTCGCCATCTCCTGGTAAGCGTTCTTGAATGATACCGGGTTCGCGCTCAATGGGTTCCCGAAGTCGAAATCCTCGAACAGGGAGATAACGTCGGACTTTCCATCTATGGTGATGGTCGTCAGGCCGGAAGCCACATCATCCACCATCACGTAGTCGCTTGGTCGGCCATTCAAAACCAAGGTGTCATGACCTGTGCCTCCATCGATCCGGTCATTCCCGTCTCCACCCGTGATGGTGTCGTTACCATTCCCCGCCGCGAAGAGATTGGCCTCCCTCCATCCTAGCGTTGTCCCATTGCCAAGCGATTGGTCGTACTTGTCTCTGTTCGGAAGCGTAACTTTATCATCATCGCCGAGAGCGTCGTAAACATTGGACCCGGCAATAATTGCGGCGATATCGGAGGATGAGAGTGAGTTGAAGTTCTTATCGTCCTTACCCTCGGTGAAGAGGCTCCCAGGCGGAGGCGGAGGCGGTGGCGGGGGAGCGTTCGGAACTGTGATCTTCCCCCACGCCCAATCCGTCCAGGAATATGGTACGTCCAAATTTGTTCCGTCGTCATGGATGGTTCCCGATAGGGTTCCACCAATCCACGCGCCAGGATCTGTTCTGGCACCCACCTCAAAGTAATCCGCGATAGCGGACGTATAAATGACGTACTCAACTCCGGTCTGCACGAAACCGAGGGGAGGTGCAGTAGTATTCCAATAACCTTTGGAGGCGCCGGAATATTCGCTTGCCACGACATAATGGGAGAACGACGTAGGTGTAATCCCGAAGCTCGGGTAACGGACACCCAGCCTCCAGACTTCGTGCCCCATGAATGTCAGGGACTCTGCCCCATCGATGGGATCCTCGAAACGGCCAACCGTGATCGGCGCCATATTCCAATCAATTTTAACCCAGTATTCAGTCATGCTCGCCGTCCACTGGTTCAGGGGCTGACAGAGTCGGATCGCGCCCATGTGGCGCGATGAGATAACTCACGACACGCCCGAATAACCGTCAAGCTGGGATTCGGGGTTACCCGGAAATCTACGGCCTTCTTAGGGAAGCCAGGGTTTAGACGTGCATTTGACTGCCATCAAGGCCATGCGGTTGCATAGCGGGATTGTTCCGTGGTCTCGGTGTCAGCGTCGACCTGAACGCACCCAATCCCGAAACGACATCCACTCGCCCTATGTGATCGGGTTCACAGTCAATCTCAGCCATTCGCTATTTGATTATAATCTTTCGCCATAACGAACTATGCGCTTGGAAAATGCGGAGCCGACACGCAACATTGACTTAGCCGTCCCGGGTGCATCTGACGCTTCCAATCCTGACTTTCCCCAAGGGGAGTCTTCTATATGGGTCGTGCTAGGGTGGAATCGGGTGACGGATGACGACGATCCTTCGGATCGTTGAGGGGAGAAGGAAGAAGCAGTGACAGGGGCTGGGGGAAGGGCTCCTTCCTCTTTGTCCCTTGCGATGTGGGAATGCACATCATGGACGTCGCCGTAGGGCGCGGTTCCGGAAGGGGAGGGCAGATCATGGCAGGGGACGTGGACCAGATGGTAAGCAAGGTCGTTTCCGAGTTGCAGAAGAAGGCCGACAGCCTTTCATCGTATGAGCCCGGCGTGGGGCGCTACCTCATCAGTCAGGAGAACGGCCGCTTCGTGATCGGGATGAACCCGGTCGGCAACATGAGGAAGACGCAACCGCTGGCGAGTGGCGATCCAGTCCAGATCAGCCGATGGATCGACACCGATAAGGTCAAGCGCGACGGCTACAACCGGATGCGTGAGGCAGCAATGCCGGATCGGGATCGGATCAAGCAGGAAACGGCGGCGAGCCTGGCGGAAATGAAAGCAAGCTGGACGATCGAGGATGGTGGCACCCTCCGTCCCGAAGCGACACCCGATCCTTTCGTCGCCAGGAGCGAGCGCACCAAGAAAGACCCGATGATTCAGCGGGCACCGAGGGGTCTGGGGGAGCCCAGGTCACCGAGGGAGCCGCGCAACGTGTCGGCGCCGAAATCGCCCGGGATGTGATCCTTCGATCATCGAAACGATACCCAAAGGGGCTGGAGCGATCCGGCCCTTTCTTCTTTCCTTTTCCCTCGTTGATCCTTGCAACGCCCGAAAGCCCTCTTGGATGTGTCGCCGCACCTAGCAGGAACGGCTTCTAGCAAGAGGGAGGGAAACGATGGCTGGAGAGACTGACTACAGGGTTGACGACCTTGCACGTCGCGCGGCAGGGCATGGCTACGAACTCCAGGAGGGGGATCGCCCTTTGGCGTATGCCATCGTCAACCAGCGCGGGGAGAAGGTCGCAGAGGGACGCTCCGTGGTCCTGGATGACTACTTGGACTTGAGCGACCGAGCCGCGATCCACGGTGGCCGGGTCCAGATGGACTTGGCACAACCCCATCTCTTCACGGCATACGACCGCAAGGGCGACGTGCTGGCGAAGGAGTCCAAGGGCGAACTCGACCTTATCTACGACGTTGCCGACCGCGCCGCGAAATACGACAGCGACCTCCGGGCGGACCCGGAGAACCCGCAACGTTTTCTGGTGGTCGATGATTTCGGGCAGC
Organism: Microvirga ossetica; assembly: GCF_002741015.1. Classification (NCBI taxonomy): domain Bacteria; kingdom Pseudomonadati; phylum Pseudomonadota; class Alphaproteobacteria; order Hyphomicrobiales; family Methylobacteriaceae; genus Microvirga; species Microvirga ossetica. The sequence continues at coordinate 8,965 of NZ_CP016621.1, forward strand.
TTGTCACGGAAGGGGGGCGCTGGGCGTTGAATTCTTACTACGACGGTTACGAGGAAGTCAGGCGCGGCTTCGAAGAAGAAATGAAGCGCAAGCGCGACACTGGCTTGGACTCGGACATGGACGCGGCACTGGACGACCTTCCGGTCAACCAGGTTGCCAAGCGTCTAGGGCAGGAGCCGAGGGACGTTTCCTTGGCCGAGGCGACGGACGGACTCTTGCCCGAGATCGACGGCGACGCATTGGCCCGCTGGGAGGCGGCGAATCCTACCAACCCTTTCCTCGATGAGATCAGGGACGTGAAGGAATCGACCTTGAGCTTCGACGTATTCATGGAGGAACGTTCCGCCACGAAGACGCAGCCGGAACCCTTTTCCGACGACTGGAAGACGATGGTAGCCGATGCCGTCGCCAAGTCGCTCGGGAGGCGCACGGACGAAGAGAAGGAGGCGATCAAGCTTGCCATGCAGGACGCGGGAACCAAGCGCGATCCCTTCGCCTCCAAGGGTGGCGGCGCGTCCCGCAGGAGCGGCAACGACCGAGATGACCCGTTCGAGGCCAAGAGCGATCGGGGAAACCGTGGACCTTCGGGCGGCTTCAAGATGTAATCCTTCGGACTTCGAAGCATCGTAAGGGATCGGAGAAATCCGATCCCTACTCTTTTCGGCCTTGTCGCTTGCATGAAAGGATTCGTCACATTCAGGCGGGGCAATCGCACGACTTCTTTTCAAGGGAGGCAAACGATGGCTGGCAGAGCAGGTAGGTTTTGGCTTTGGCTCGATACCGTTCTCACCGGGGATACGAGACGCAAGGAGCAGGAGCGGATCGAGGAAATGATCGGCACCCTTGAGGAGAGAGCAGCCGATCCCTCAAAGCACGATCTCTTCGTGGAGCGCGGCGACAGGATGAGCGAGCTCGTCCTTCGGAAGCGTCACCCAGACGGCGCGAATTCCATATTGGCAAGGGGATCGGCGAACGATCTCAAGGATGCCGTCTACCAGCGGACTGTCCTGACGATGGACCAGGACCGCCAAGCACAGCGCGATGCCCGCAAGTGCGCGGAGCATGGCACCTATTGGGATCGCAAGTTGGAGCGACACCGCACCGAAGAGGCCGCGTTGACCAAGGCGGCGGCAGCATCGTCGCTCACTCTGCCGCCGGCATTCCGTCCCGGGAGCGTCCCGTAGGACGGATCGCTTCAGGCCAGAGTATCCCAGTTGCCCATACTGCTGATCCGCTGGGACGGATCAGGTAGCGCTCCTGTCGAAAGGGACTGTATGGCTGTCGGGATGCTCGACTCACGCGGCACGATCACCACGTCTCCCTCATGAAGTTCGGAGCCATTTGCCAAGATGCCGTTTCCTGATCCCCCGAACCCAAGATACACGACGGTGTGCTCACCCGTCCATTCGAACAACCCCTGACCGAAGCCCGGGTCGCTATCGATGATGACGAACTTGTCGACACCGCTCTCGAACCCGTTGATCGATCCCCCCGTTGGCTCTCCCCGGCCATAAACGAAGTAGTCGACTTCTCCTGCAACACCCTCCAATGCCTGGCCCGGCTCCGAGGCGGCGTTCCTGACGATGTTGGCGACAGGAAGGGCATCGTTGTCCACGATGCGCAACACTGCACTCGCTCCCGACAAATTCGATGGACGTGAAAGCTCGTATGCCAGGCTTTCGAGGATATCGACCCTCAGCAGTTCAGTGCCTTCCACCGTTGCATCGTCAATGGGGTCAACGGTGAGTCCGACACTCTCCTGTCCTGCCTCGATCCTCACGGTATGCGTCGAGCCGAGAGAGATGTCCACGTCCTCGCTCTCGACCGTACCCGATAGGGTGAATTGGATGTCCAGCGGTTGAGAGAAATCGACGTTACGCCTGAAAAAGATGGTGCGCGCCTCACCCTCGGTGGTCGACACGACCGACGCCGACACACTGTTGAGAGGCGGAGAGACCGAAGCGTAGGGGTCGTTCCGGTGAAAGACGAAATCGCTGCTGACGAGGTCAGTGTCAAGTACCGCGATCTGTGTCGACAAGACTGCCAGTTTGATGAAGTAGGTCGCGTCCGCGATGGTCGGATCGCCTCCTAAATCGAAGCCGTTCTGGAAACTCGCCTGGGACGGCAACTGCGACTGATCCTTGACGATGGCAATCTTATCGAGGCCGCTCTCGAAGCCGATGATACTGTCCGGTCTCATGATCGCCCTGGTCCAGTCGAACACGAAAACGTCCGCTTCTCCGGCCGTTCCCACAAGTCCTTGATTCGCGATGCTCTGGTTGTCGCGGATGATGTTGGGATCATCCATTGGGTTGATCGTCAGCGTAGCCGTTGCGACATTCGAGTCAGAAGTTCCGTCATTGGCCTTGTACGTGAATGTCACCTCCCCATTGAAGTCCTGCGGACCCTGGAAGGAGAACGTCCCGTCAGGATTGAAAGTCAGGCCTTCAACCGCATTTCCGCTGGTATCCCGTGCTCCCTGAACCAACGCGTACGTGAAGTTGACGCTGTCGACGTCGGTCGCGGTGACGCTCCCCTCGATGAGGGTGTCCTCGTCGCCGCTGGCCTGGATGGGAGAGACCGTCGGGCTGTCGTTGACCGGATTGATGGTCAACTCGACAATGCTGAGAGGTGTAGGCAGGCTGCCGTCGAACGCACGGTACCTGAATGTCACATTGCCGCTGTAGTCCTGCGGACCCTGGAAGGAGAACGTGCCGTCGGAATTGAAGACGAGGCCGGTGACGGGATTGCCGCTCTGATCCCGCGCTGGCGTACCCAGGATATAGGTCAGCGGGTCGCCATCCGCGTCAGTCGCGGACACTGATCCAGAGATCGGTATGTCCTCATCACCCGAAAAGCGCGTGATTGCCGGGACACTGGGTTCGTCATTGACCGGATTGACTGCCAGTGTGACCGTCGCGACGTTGGAATCTAGCGAACCATCATTGGCCTTGTAGGTAATAGTGACGGTGCCATTGAAGTTGCCCGGCCCGCGGAAGGAATAGGTGCCGTCAGGGTTGAAGGCCAGTCCCGTCACGAGATTGCCATCGGCGTCGTGCGCCCCTTGCACGAGGGCATATGTCAGCGCGTCGCCTTCCCCATCCGCGGCTGAGACCGATCCGGCGATGGTCGCGTCCTCATCGCCAGAAGCATTGGCATTCGCCGCGACGGGAGCGGTGTTGTCGTCCACCGGGTCGATGGTGATGGTCACCGGGGCCTCATTGCTGTCGGCCGCGCCGTCGTTCGCCCGGTAGGTAAAGGTGACTGTGCCGTTGAAGTCCTGTGGCCCCTGGAAGGTGTAGGTACCGTCCGGGTTGAACGTCAGGCCCGCAACCGCATTGCCGTTTCCATCCCTGGCGACTTGCACCAGGGAATAGGTGAGGGCGGAACCCTCCACGTCGGTGGCGGTCACTGTCCCCGTGATGGTTGTGTCCTCATCGCCGGACGATGACGCCGCCTGGGCCGCCGGGGCATCGTTCACCGGAGTCACAGTGAGGGTGACGGTCGCAACGTTCGAGTCGAGGGAACCGTCGCTCGCACGATACGAGAAGGTGATAGTCCCGTTGAAGTTTGACGGCCCGGTGAACGAGTACGATCCATCGGAATTGAAGGTCAGTCCGGAAACCGGGTTTCCGTTCGAAGCCCTCGCACCCTGCACGAGTGAATAGGTCAGGGGATCACCGTTGGGATCAGTGGCCTCGACGGACCCGGTGATCGTCGTATCCTCGGCTCCAGAGGCAGTCCCGGCTCCTGCGGTCGGCGCTACGTTGTCCTCGACGGGGTTGACCGTCAGTGTCACCGTGGCCGTGTTCGAGTCTGCCGCGCCGTCATTAGCCTTGTAGGTGAAGGTCACGGTCCCATTGAAGTCCTGTGGCCCCTTGAAGGAATACGTTCCGTCAGGATTGAAGGTCAGGCCGGACACCAGGTTGCCATTCGCGTCTCTGGCGCTCTGAACGACTGAATAGGTCAGTGTGCTACCATCCACGTCCGTCGCTGCTACCGACCCGGTTGTGATCGTGTCCTCATCCCCGGAGGAGGATGCCGCCTGAGCCACGGGTGCGTCATTGACCGAATTGGCGGTCAGGGTGACGGTCGCGACGTTTGAGTCCGCCGATCCGTCATTGGCCTTGTAGGTGAAGGTGACCGAGCCATTGAAGTTGGCTGGCCCCTGGAAGCTGTAGGTGCCGTTCGGGTTGAAGGTCAGCCCGGTGACGGCATTGCCGTTAGCGTCCCGAGGTCCCTGCACGAGGGCGTAGGTCAGGGCATCGCCATCCCCGTCCGCAGCGGAGACAGTTCCCGATATGACCGAGTCCTCGTTGCCCGAGGCGCTCCCGTTCGCGGCAACGGGGGCCGCGTTGTCCGCGACGGCGGTGACGGTCACGTTGACAGTCCCGGTCGCCGTCCCGCCGCGGCCGTCGGAGACCGTATACCGGAAGGAGGCAGGGCCGTTGTAGTCCGCTGCCGGGGAGTACGTGATCTGTCCGTTCGTCAGGGTGACGGTACCGTGGGTGTCCGCGGTGGCAGTTACTCCCGTGACTGTCAGGACGTCGAGACGGTCGATGTCCGTGTCATTCGCCACGAGGGTAGAGGCTGCGAAGGCGAGGGGAGTGTCCTCGTTCGTGGCCCTTGCGTCACTGACCGCGACTGGGCCGTCGTTGGCACCCGTGATCGTGAGCGTGACGTTAGCTGTCGAGAGGTTGCCGCTGCCGTTGCCCACCGTATAGGTGAAGGTGCGCTGGACGCTCTCGCCTTGGGACAGGTTGTCGTAGGTGGTTCCGGGGATAACCACGAGGCTGTTGTTCAGCCCGAGCCTGACGGCGATCCCGTCGACCGTGGCGACGGTGTCGCCGGTGTTGGCATTCCCGCCGCCCAGCCTCTGCACCCGGAGAGCAGCTCCCGAGAGGGATACGTCATCCGCGAGGACGTTGGCGACGGTGATGATCTGGTTCTCGGTCCCAGATCCCGTATCCGACCGGGCGATCGGCCCATTCATGTCGTAAGTCTGGCTGCCGATCCTGAGGAATTCGACCCCCGAAAGCCGATCCGTCCCGTCCGTTCCGGCCACCTGTAGGACGGACGTGGAGACGCGGGTGAAGGTGTAGTCGTCGACGTTGCCGGACAACACCACCGTGTCGGTACCCGTGCCACCGTCGATGGTATCGTTCCCCGTCCCGCCCGTGACCGTATCGTTACCGGATCCGCCCGTGATGCTGTCGGCTCCTGTCCCGCCGTCGATGCTGTCGTGATCGTTGCCGCCGTCGAGGCGGTCGTTACCGTCACCGCCTGACAGCGTATCGTTGCCGGCCGCCCCGGATAGGCTGTCATTGCCTATACCACCCTCGATCCCGTCGGTTCCGTTACCGCCGTCGATCGTGTCGGCGCCGTCGCCGCCAGAGAGGCGATCATTGCCGTCTCCGCCTTCCATCCGGTCGTCGCCCGTTCCCCCGTCCAGGCTGTCGTCGCCGACATCGGCAACCATCCGGTCGTCGCCTGCGCCCCCCAACATGGTGTCGTTGCCGGACCCTCCGGTCATGGTGTCGTTCTCGGAACCGCCGTCCATGAAGTCGTTGCCGGTTCCACCGTCCATGTTGTCGGTGCCGCCCCCGCCCTCGAGGCGGTCATCTCCGGCTCCCGCGATCAGCGTATCGATCCCAGCCCCGCCAAGGAGGGTATCGGCGACCGATCCCCCTTCCAGTCGATCATTCCCGTCGCCGCCATCCAGGTAGTCGCTGTCACCCCCTCCGGCCAAGGTGTCATTGCCCAGTCCCCCTAGCAGCCTGTCCGCGCCCGCGTTGCCATTGAGGTTGTCGTGACCATCTCCTCCGTCGAGGACATCGATCCCGATCCCGCCTCTCAGGGTGTCGTGCCCGATTCCGCCGTTCAGGGTATCGTCCCCCTCGTCTCCATCGATGAGGTCGTCGCCGCCCAGTCCGTTGAGGAGGTCCCGGCCGCCCCTGCCGTTTATCGTGTCGGCAGAGTTGGTGCCCGGTATGGTGTCGTTGCCGGGTGTGCCATTGAGCGTCGCCATGTTTCATCCCTCAACTGCTTACGTGTCTAGTTCCGTAGACATCGTTATGAATCGAGGTGCTCCAGGCAGCAGGCGCCGAACACGACAGTACATGTCGTGCGGCATGGCGGATGAGCACACGCGTCACCAGGACTGTTTGTATGGTAATCTAGTCGCTGCTAACCGCATTCCCGGCCGTTCCGGCCTTTAACCCCGTTATTACTATCAAGTCATACTAACAAGTCATACTAACAGGAGGATTGTCCGGGTGTCCTGGGAAAATAGGGGTAAGTCCCTGGTGTGGGTCCTCGTCCCTAAAGTGGTGTGCAGGTCAAAACCACAACGGACCTCGTTAAGGGCTATCGACGGCGGTAGCGGCCAACGAGCAGGACACCCGGATCTTTGCAGACTTCGATCGTCGAAATCGGCGCCGGGCTCCCTGTTCTCCGTCGCGGCCGTCAAAGGTGGCACCCGGGAAAACCCGTTTGCTCCCAAGAGTGAGCGCGTCCCCACAGGCTCCCAGGACTTCAAGATGTGATCGTTCGGAATCCGATGCATCCGAGGGCGGGGTCATTCCCGTCCTTTTTCGTGGCCGATTTGATGTTTGCAAGGCCGCAACGACCATCATTGGGAGCGGCCGCGCGGAAACCACGGCTTCGAGCAGGGAGGGGATGTATCATGGAACGGCTGGATTACGCGAAGATGGGGCCTTACGAGCTCGCGTATCGGGCTCTGGACGGCAGCAAGATGGCTGACAGGCTGTTGAGGAAGATGGCCGATGAATACGGCCTGGACTTGGGCCAGGTGCCGGGCGACCCGATCGTGCCCGACTTCCGCAAGCTTGCGGAGGCCGTGGACGGCGTGAAGGGCCAGAGGAACGTGGAAGAGCTCCAGGCCACCCTGAACGCCTTGGAGGATCGGTTCGGGAATGGGGCCAAGTGGAACATCAAGGCGGAGTTCGAGACCGGAGGCGGATACCGCGTGTTCGAGATGTTGCCCGATGGTCAGAAGGCACCCATCGCGGGGGGCGACCTAGACGACGTGAAGGAAGCGATCGCTGGCTGGGAAGCCAAGTTGTCGGCGGCGAATGCCCCGGCTCCGGAGGTTCCGGCCGCTCCCGTCCCCGAGGACAAGGAAGCGGTTTGGGCCCGTCAGGCCGACGAGATCAAGGCCGCGATCAGCAAGCTGGTGGAGGACTACCCGGAGGACAACCGCTACGACTTCGCCAAGGCGGAGGTCACTCACAAGGGGGAGGGGCAGTTCGACGTTTCCTACAACACCTCCCGCGCCCATACCTACTTCTCCAGGCTGGCCGGCGGCGACTTCGAGAAGGTCATGGAGGCCGTCAACTGGCGGCGGTCCTGCATCGTGGAGCAGCAGAAGGCGCATGAGATCGCCAGGCAGAAGCAGGAGGTGATGAAGCCTCACACTCAAACGCTGTCGGTCCTCAACCGCGAGGCCGCCAAGAACGGCCTGTATGCCGCGATGGGCTGCGGCGACGACATGAAGGTCACGTTTTCGCTCCATGAGCGCGGAACGGACAGGATCGTTGCCACGGCTCCGGTGGATAGGCTGGACCGCATTGAGGAACGGGTCCGTCAGGAGGCGGAAGCCCGCCTAGCCGCAGAGCGTGAGTTCCAGGCCCAGCTACGGGCAGAGGCACAGGCCAACGCGCCGGCACAGCCACAGGCCCGCGTCCAGCCCGAGGCTGGCAGGGTTCGCCGTCCCACGCTCGGTTCCGGCTTCTCCAGGCCGGCGGCTCCCGCTGCGGTGGCCTCACAGTCCCGGCCCGAAACCGACATACAGCGGTTGAGGGCTTCCGCCATGAGTGCCGCCGCTCCCGTCGTGAACGAGCTCGGAAAGAGGGGCGAGAAGCACGGCCTCGATTGCTACGCCCACTGCGACGACGACGGTTCCAACGTCAACTTCGTCTTGGGGAAGAAGGAAACGAACGAGTTCGTGATTTCCTCGCGCAAGGGGGACGAGGATCATCTTCGGAGATGGCTGGATCGTCGGGATGTGGCGTTCGAGGAACAGCACAAGGCCAAGTCTACCGCCGCCGCCGATCCGTTCGGTCCCCGCCAGTCCTCGGCGGCTCCCCAGCGCAGGGGTCTTCTCGGCCGTCCCGCTGGTCAGTGGCAGCGGCGCACCGAGGGCGGCGCGTTCGACCGCAAGGACGACCGGAGCAACCAGACCTCGAGGTCCTACGGTTTCTGATCTTTCGAGGATCGAAACAATCCGAGGGGCGGGATTTCTCCCGCCCCTTCTTCTTTACCACGCGACCGATTGACCCTTGCAGGGGATCGTCCCTCACCATTAGGGGTCCGGTTTGGACCATAGGGAGGGCATCAGATGAAGGCTTTCGAGTTCGTTAACGCGACCGCCGAGCAGCGGAGGGACTTCGACGCGATCAAGCAGCGCGTCGAGGCCGAGTTCCCCGGGATGTTCGAGGTGAAATACATCCAAGGCACCTGGGACGACGAGGCCAAGCGCGGTGACGTTGCGATCGCTGGCAATTGGAACGGCTCAGAGGTCGTGAAGGTTTTCGGCAACGCCGAGAAGGTTGGCCTCTATCTGGATGACACGGCCAGTCTGCGGCGGCTCATGGAAGCAACCATGCCGAAGGACACGACACCGGAGGCCAACGCGACAGCTTACGCACGTCGCAAGGACGAGGAAGCGGCGATCATCGCCAAGGCCGATCCCGCTTGGATCAAGGCGAAGGATGCCGAGTATGAGGCAATCAGCCGACGTGCCGGGCAGGTCGATGTGCGTGTCCTGCGTGACAACCACTTTTCGACCTACAGCCTCTACACCCTAAAAGGGGAGGCTCTCGGCATCCAAGGCTCCGCGACCGACGCGGATCGGTTCCTCTTCGACCGAGAGGAAGCCGCCTTGATGAAGAAGGCCAAGAAGGTATTGGGCGACGGCTACCACATCGGCAGGAACAACATCGGAAGGGGCAATGCGAACTTTGTCGTCGGCGTGATCGACCATGATCAGGTTCGCCCCGGCAATCCGAGCAACGTCAAGGTCATCGCCAACGGCGACTTCTCCAGTCTTTCCGCTTCCATCGACAGGCTGGGTGCCGAGATCAAGGCCGGGATTTCCCACGGCCCGAACGCTCCCCGCAGGGAAGCCGGCGATCCCTTCGCCAAGAAGGACACCGCCCGGGAGCGCGGTGCCTCGAAGGGTTATGGCATGTGATGCCACCTCGGGGAAAAGGAAGAAGGAATTGGGAGGGCTGGGGCAACCCGGCCCTTTTCTTTGACGCTTGCATGATCACGGAAACCATTAAGAGCGTCGCCGCGCTGGCGGCTCACAATAAGGGAGGATCGGATGTTCGAACGCGAGAAGGAAGAGTGCCGACCGGAGGCCGAGGCCCGCGCGATGGCAGTCTTTCGCAGGAGGGCGGCAAAAGGCAAGTTTTCACTCCTGCCCTTGGACGGGAAGGAATACACGCTCTTGGGAAAGGACGGCCGGGTGGTCGCCCGGGGGCCGATAGAGAACCTGGCCCGCTACCTGGATGAAGCCGAACGCGAGTCCTTGCCGGGACAGGCACCCTTCGAGCCGCGCAAGGCATCCGGCAAGCCTTACACCAGGCCGAGCCCGCCGGCGATCCGTTCGAGCGAAACCGCGACAGGGACCGTGGGGTCTGGAGTGGACCATGATCTCTGATTGTTCGAGGTTCGAAACAGTCCTTTCGAGGTTCGAAGCATTGCATCGGGGGCGGGGTCATTCCCGCCCTTTTCCTTTGACGCTTGCGAGTCCGTGCTTGCCACAATGGAAGGTCGCCGCAGCCGGCGGCTTCATCACAAGGGAGGGGAGATCATGGAGGACGAGAAGCAGGGACTGGATATGTTCGATCCACTGGCGATGTGGGCCGAGAGCCATGACTACCTGATCGTGGACGACAAGGCCAAACCGGGTTCCTACATCATGTTCGACTTCGACGGGGCCGAGGTGCTGCGAGGCGACGAGAACGCCATCCGCGGCCACCTCAAGCTGGTGGAGGACACCGAGAGGGCCAACGCGGAGTCGGGCCGCAAGGAAGAGTTCCAGCGGCAAGTGCAGGAAATCCACGACGGACTGGTGGACTTGCGGAAGCGGTTCGACAATGCCGTGACCCACAACCTTGCGGATGCCTTCGTGCGCCACGACGGCAAGGCCAACATCGAGATCGTCAACCGCTTCGACAGCAGCCGGATTCGCGGCGACACGCTGGTTGAGGGTAACTACCTCGCCGTCAGGCAGAAGCTGGATGCCTGGGAGCGGGAAGCCGTGGCGATCGAGGCCGCTTACAAGGCGGAGATCGTGCAACGCGCAACGCGCCTCGGGATGACGTTCAAGGACGGCGAGAAGCTTTCCCTGATCGGGCAGGACGGCAGCGAGCTCACGTTCCGGTCCCGCCAGGCGACGCTGACCCATATCCACCAGAAGGAGAAGGCCGCTCTCGACCAGCGTCTTGAGGGGACCGGGCTTCGGGCTCAGCGAGAGGCAGACCGCCGCGACATTGGGAAGGATGCCGGCGGGTTCACGATCCTGACAAACCGCAACGAGCCACTCGCCGCCGGCGACTTCCGCAAGGTCGGCCTGTTCCTCGACCGGAAGGCGATCGACGAGCGGACGCACGACCGGATCATTGATGCCGCTCCCGGGACGGACAAGAAGGCCGTTATGGCCGATCACAAGCGGGAGGTTGCCGCGTTCCGGGCTTCGCTCGATCCGAAGGAGCTCGCGGCCATTGATGGTGAGTTGCGCGAGTTCCAGCCCCGCGCCGAGAAGGTCGGTGCCGAGGTGACGCGCAACAACGAGTTCGGTCCCTACGTCTTCCGCTCCGAAAGGGTCAACGTGGCAAGCCCCGGCTACGCGGCCGACGTTAACCGCTCCCTCCGCATCCTTGAGGCCGAGGCACTGGAGAAGAGGGCGAACGCCATCATGGGACCGGGCCACATCGTCAGTTCGGTCGGTGAGAAGGGCTTCAAGGTCATGCGCGAGAACGGCGGCGAATACCCGCCCTTCGTGACCTTGAGGGAAGGGGGCTACATCGAGGTCGTGCAGTTCCTAGACGACAAGGCCAACGAGAAGAAGGCCGGCCAGTCCTACAATCCCCACGGTTCGCGCAAGCCGTCCGCATTCGTGGCGGGCCTCAAAGCCCTGGATGATGCCGACAAGGACAAGTTCGGTTCCAAGCGGGACCGCAACGGCGACAAGGCACCGCGGCACGGCCTCTGACACCGAGGGCCGGGAGCGATCCCGGCCTTTGTGTCGCCGCGCGGGACGCTCCGGTAGCGTCAGGCGACCCATAGAGACTCCTTTATGAGTCACCACACGGTAACGGATGTTGACGACGGCAGAAGACCCTTCGGGTCTAGGGGAAGAAGGAGGCCAGAGCCGGGAGGGCCGTGGTTCACTTCCTCTTCCTTCTCCCCATCGACTGCTGGGCTGTTTGGACAAGGATTCGGCAGTATGGCGGCGCGTCGATCCCGCCGGCTATTGATCCCTGGGTGCCTTTTGCACACGCTGGTATTGCACACTATTACAAGGGGGGCAGCTAGCGGTGTTCAGGAAATCAGTCACGACAGTCTTTGCCGCGTTCCTTGCGGCAACATTCATCGCCCCGGCCTCGGCCGAGACAAGGTATTTCTACCGCTACAGGGGAACACCCACAGCGGCAGTGGAAAAGCCCCCGGAGGCACCCACGCACAAGACGCTGACGGCCACGACCTCGACCGGATGGCAGATCAAGTGCAAGTCCGCTCAAGAGGGCGAAGGGCATGACGCCTATATCGTCGGGCAGTCCTTCTATCCCCAGGCGACGGCTCTCTACGAAGAGGCGGACAACTGGAGGGAACGCCAAATCTACGAGCTCTATTTCTCGGGCTTCCGGGGCAACGTGCCTCGCACCTCGGGGTCCTATGTCGTGAAGTATCCGGACCCGGGCCAGTGGGCTTCCGTGTGTGATGGCACTCCGGTTGTGACGGCATACGGGAGCGGCAGCGATGCGTGGGAAACCATCACGTCGGCAACCCTTGACGATGGCCCGGTCCCGGTCGGGAATCCTTGGCCGGCACTGCCGAAGCTTTGGGCGGTGTCGATGCGCCTGACGCTCGATAACGGCTTCTCCTTCTCCTACGGAGGGTCGGACGGGACTGGCTACTTCCTCGAAAGCGACATTCAGGGGTTCAGGAACGAGGCGGCGAAGTTCGTCGGTGCCGATGTTTACTTCAACCCGGTTGCCTGGACCGGGGATTACGGTGACTACCGTCTCGGCAAGGTATTCCTGGATGGACGCGCCAACCATCCAGACCCTTGGACCGATCCCTATTCGATCGAAGGGTTGATCGAAATCCCGCTGGATGCCGGAAGCCCGCATCAATACGTCTGCTTCAACGGCGTGGCACCTTGCGGCGGCAACGTCTTGGCGGGTTCGGTCCCAGGACCTCACGACAGCATCATCTCGCTGGGAGATCCTGCGGGGGGCTGGGCGAGGATCACCAGTGTCACGGTAAACACCGAGGAGCCCTGGTAGCCGGGGTTCACTTTGAATACGACGACAAGAGGCCGGATCCGGCCTCTTTCTCTTTGTGCCGCCGTCGCTCGTTACGCTCACAGCGTAGTTTTCCCTGGACCGGGATTCCGCCGACAAGCACACTGAATCCAGGACTACAACAGGGAGGTAACGCATGTTCAGGCTAGCATTCGCATCCATTCTCGCGGCAGCGACCATTCTCGGCACGACCGCCGTTAGCGCGGACACCGCATTCTACTACCGCTTCCAGGGACGCGGCCCGGAGGTGGTTGAGTCCCCGGAGGCACCGAATGCCTTGAAGTCGGCCTACGCCGTGGTGTCGCTTGGCAACGGCATGTCGTTCAAGTGCCTTATCTCGAATGCGATCCCGAAGAACGTCGTCAGCGGGTGGGAGGGTCCGATCTCGTCTGGACTGGTCGGGAAGAAGTTCTACTACCAGCCGATCAGCCTTGCTGGTGGCGACACCGTGCAGTGGTTCGGGATCTATGATCCGAGCAAGACCAGCTTCACGGATTCGAACGGGAACCTGGACGTTTCCGGCGCATCGAACAGCGGTTCCTTCGACCTCAACGATCCCAGCGGCACGATCGGGATGAGCCTCCCGATCGCCGGATGCAATCCGTCCGCGCGTGGCACCCTTACCCTCGGAAGCTACTACTCGCTCGAATACGGTTGGGCGGCGGGAGCGGGGGATGCTGCCGATTACGACGGGCGCAAGGCGGCGTTCATTGCCGCGAACGACGCTCGCTACACGACTGTCACGTCCGCGCAGGTGGCCCTTGAGGCACCGTTCTGATCCTGGGCACCATACCCCAGGAAGTTGCCAACCCAGGGGGGCGATTCAGTCCCCCTTTGATTTGTGCGTCCGTCGTTTCACTACGCGCACAGCGTAGTTCTCCCTGGACCGGGAATCCGCCGACGCGCACACTGGATCCTATGAAGACAACAACAAGGGATGTCACGGATGTTCAACAGGATCGGTATCGTGCTTCTGGCGATGGCGGCGGTCGGCGCGGTTGCGCTGGCGGCGAACGCGCAGGAACCCACGCAGGGTGCGCCCAAGGAGGCTTCCAAGGACGCTCCGAAGCCGCAGCCAGGCATAGCCCCGCGCGTCCTGACGGTTGCCACGTCAGCCGGGTGGGCGATGACTTGCAATGCCCGCGTGGACGGCGCGCGGGCGCAGACTCTCGTCGGCAAGGACGTTGTGCCCTCCCCATTCGATAGGAACACGGGAAGCGTCAGCGTCTTTATCGTCGGCAACCTGGCCGATGAAAACGACCGGATCGGCTTCGTCACCGGACGCTCCCGCGGCCCTGTTGATCCGATCGTCGGCGTGGAAACCCTGTGCGCCAGCCCGATGATCGTGGTGGCTCAAGGGTCGATTGATCGTGCCGACGACAAGGTTGTGACCGCCACCGTGGCCGAGGTCGGGCTTCCGTCCGGTGCTGCCGCCTCGCCGCCGGCAGGGATGCGGGGAGCGTTCCCCGGGGCGATGCCGAACGCCGCCGCCAGGGCCGAGGCACAAGCCAGGGCCCGAGCCGGCGCGAACGCCGCCGCTCGTCCCACCCCGGGCGCAACTCAAACCCAAAACTAACGCGTCAACCAGCGCGATCGAGAAGGAGGCCGGAAACCCGGCCTCTTTCCATTTGGGGAACAGGAAGCAGGAGCCGAGGGTCATTCTTGATTCCTGCCGGCGCGTTGACCCGCCGAGACTTTTGCACACAGAGGCAGTTACGCACACTCCGAGGGGATCGTATCGCCGCAGGGAGGGAACCTATGAAGTCATTCGTCACCGCCACTCTCGCCGCAATCCTCGCCCTGGGGACCGTCTCGTCGGCTGGCGCGGCGGACAGGTTCGTCTACCGCTTTCAGGGCAGGGGGCCGCAAGTTCCGCCACCGGAACCCTTCAAGACTGGCGACATGGGGATTCGCCTCGGGTTCAGTAACGGGCTCCTGATCGAGTGCCTGATGGCTCAAAACGTTGACCTGGAGTGGGAGGGCGGCTGGCAAGCCAACGCCGACAGCACGTTGGGGCTGCACATCTGGTTCGCTCCCGTCTACGTGGGATCCTCTGGTATCACCAACTTTCAGTTCTATGCGGCTTCCAAGAGCGATTTCACCAACACCGACGATCCGATCTGGAACGCTCCGGGCGGCGTGTTCAACAATCCCGGCCGGGCATTGAACATCAGCTTTGGCGGACCGACCGATACAATCTGGTGCCAGCCGTCGCCCTCGAACCACGTCATCAGCTACGGCAGCTTCAAGCCACTCAAGATGTTCAACGCTGCCGATTACACCGACGAAGAGCGCGGGGCCGCATGGGCCGCTTTCGACGCTGCCTGGAAGGCTCCCGATCGTTGGGCCACGATCACGTCAGCGGATGTTTTCGCCATCGAGTGACGGCGAAGGATTCGAGCAACTCAACAGAGGGAGGGAAGAGCATGAAGAAGGCAGCAACGATCATTCTATCCGCAGCCGTTGGCGTGTTAGCCGTCGTCGGACAGGCGGAGGCATCGCAACAGAAGGGGACGGCAGCAGTCCTCGACGTGAAGACCAGCCACGGCACGATGGTGTCCTGCACCCTCGCAAACAACGTGACGCTCAATGCCGACTAGGTGCGGTTCTTCGAACTGGCCGCGACCGTCCTGAAAGGAAGGGAAGTCGTCTATCGAAACTCACATCCCAAAGGTCCAGAGCCAACCGAGCCTCCTAGCCACGCCAACTTCTCCCTGTCGGAATCCGGCTGGCTCCGGCACGAGCCGGGGCATGGGTGGGGCTCCGTGGACTGGAAGGACCCTAACGGCTACGAGAACATCGTAATCTCATTCGGGTTTGGGGACGGACGCGTGTTCAAGTGCTGGGGCGACGACTTTCCGAACTCCCCCTACAACAAGGTCGTCCATCCGGCCAACGAGCCTATCGGCGGGAAGCTTTACGAGGGACGGATCACCGACGCTTCGATCAGGTTCCCGGAAGCGTTCTGATAGCCAAGGATTCAATCAATGCCGACGACCAAGCGCCGGGATTTCCGGCTCTTTTTTGTGCCGGCGCATTGACCGAATGACACTTATGCACACAGGCTAACTTATGCACACCAGCGAGGGAGGAAGCGGTATGTTCAAGCAGTCCATCGTTTCAATCGCCGCCGTCTCCATCCTGGCGGCATCTCCCGTCCTGGCCGACGACGTTCCTCCGGGATACTCGGTCGTCCAAGCTTCACCGCAGGAGCAACCGAAGGAGCAGCGCAACTCGAAGGGGCAGATCGACGGCGTGAGGATCAAGCTGAAATCGGGCTGGGTGTTCGAGTGCAGGATCCCCCGGGGAGGCTGGAACAGCTTCCAGAGGAAGTTCTTCGCGCGGCTCAAGGGCGGTGTCGCAAGAAAGCAGGACGTTGACAACGGTCCATACGGAAGGGCTTGGTATATCACTCTTGAGGCGGCTGATTACGACGCCGCCACCTCGCTTCCCTACAGCGACACCTTCCCTATGACGGTTCATATCGACCACGCGGATTCGGGAGTGTGGGGCGCACATGCAATCGACCTCGAGCTCTGTGACGAGAAGGACAACCGGATCGCCAGAATCGGCACCGTCCATCCCGAGGGCAGATGGCGGTCGTCCGAGATCATCGCGGCCGACTACACCTGGATCAATCCCTTCGACAAGGAGGGCGACAACGGACTCCAGCTAGAGACGTTCGAAGTGGCGGACCCGGACGAAATCGGCCGTTGCAAGGAATAGGTCGCTCACCAGTGGCAGCGGACGACAAGGCCGGGATCGCTTTCCGGCCTTCGCTTTTTCTGCCGGCGGGTTGACCGGCTGACGACGGCAGGGGAGAAGGGGCACAGGATTCGTCCGGTTCTTTCTTCCTACTTCCCCCATCTTTCCATTGACCGACTACGCTGTCAGCGTAATGATGGAATGGACGGAACAAGGACTAATGGGGGAACGTCATGGTCAGAGAGAAGGCGAAGGGATCGAGCCGCGGCAAGGATTCGAAGGTGCGGAAACGCACCGTCTCGAATGTTGACAAGAAGCCCAAGAAGACGGCTGCGGATCAGTTTTTCCGCATCACGCCCGAGGACGTTAAGGCCGCGCGTTTGAGCGTGGCGGAATCGACAAAGGTTTTCGAGGAACTGACCGGAATCCAGGACCGCTCACAGGAAGGCTGGGAGAGAGTGAGACGGCGGACGGACGAGACGATTGTTCCTCTTCCGGATGTTGTCCAGGCGTTCTTCGTCGTCCTCAAGAGGGAGCGCGAGGCCGTCCTTCGCGCCCTTGAGGCGGAGCCGAAAAACCGCCGTCGCCCTGCGAGGAAGGGCGCGTGATGAGCATCCGTTGTCTCATGGTCGCCGCCGTCCTCGCTGCGGCAACGCCCGCGCTGGCGCAGGAGGCCCGCGATCCGTGGGACGGCGATTGGGCCGGGGACTGCGGCGAGGACGCATATTGCGAGCTCCAGGTCCGCAAGCTGGCCCGCAACACCTACGAGGTTGACTACGTGTTGACGCGGCGGTCGAACCAGACCGAGGCTTGCCGGATCGACGGAGTGGTTGCCCGGACCAAGGGCAATCGGCTTTCGGGCAAGCTCGGACGGAGCCTGGCCGTGGAGGTCGTCAAGCATGAGACGGACACCGATCTCGTCCTGTCCGTGTCCGGTTTTTTCGGCCAGCCTTGCGACCATCCCAAGCGCGTCAACCAGAGTTACAGATGGTTCCTTGACGAGTAGCAAGAGGCACTTCCTGCATTCCTTGGAGTGTCGATGCGCGGTCTCGGGAGCGACTGAATCCTTCCGATTAACGATTTATTCACCATACATCCAATGCCCCTCCGGGAAAGCATCTCATTTTCGGGCAAGGTCCTCGCGCAAATCACATGAGGGAAGCGCGAATGATCGAGTTCGGGGCAAAGAATAACCTGATGGTGCTGGAGAGTATGGACCGCGAGATCGAGGAGGTCGAGGGATACCTGGCCGATCTCAAGGCGATCCGCCAAGGGGAAGTTCCGGAGAGCGCGGCAGATGCTTCATTGCTGGATGAGTGGTGCATGTCCGAAATGGGGGTTCAGTGCCTGGTCGGGAAAGTGATTAAGCATCCAGAGATGCCAAAGAAGAAAAGAACGCGGACGATCCAAATCGCAGACCTCCACCTGATTTCCTACGAGCTCGGCCTTGCACGGACCCTCAGCCAGTGGTTCCGGCTCGGGCGAGAGAACCCCGAGGGCGACGAGATTTCTGGCGCCGAGCTCTATCGGCAGTTGATGCGTCACGTGGAGCTACCGGACAACCCTGATAAGGGCGATGATGACCCATGGGGCAAGCCTGATTGACGTAAGGGCTTGCATGTTCGGTTTGAGCAGGGATTGCGGATTGCTCCTGTCCCAGTCGAACCGGACGAAACGAAGCTGTCATGATCGATGGAGGCTCCATGAGCGACGAACTCCGCAAGCACATCCTAGAGGGACGTTGTCTTCCCTACACCGACGACCTCGAGGACGGGTTGCCGTTCTTCCGGGGCAGCATCCGCGAGGACATGACCGTCTACGCTGACATGGCCCTCGGGCGACTTCGTGAATTCGAGGCACAGGACAAGGCATGGGCCGGACCCGAGTATCGAGCCGCGCTGGAGGCGTTGAAGCTTGCCGCCATCGACAAGGCGAGGACCGACAAGGAACTGGCCGAAGCCGTGCGGACGCTCATGGATGCGCTCCCCACCTGGACGCTGACGGACGGACGGCGGTGCCGTCGCTATCTTGCCGCGCTCGGATTCGAAGGGAAGGATGCCGATCGGCGCCCATCCGGCGATCCCGCGAACGAGGACGCGATCCGGCACATGATCGACCGCATGGCTGAACTGGCGACTGGCAGGGCGTATCCCGACACCCTCGACCTGATGTGCGGGTTGCCGTTCTATCACGCCAGCATCCACCGGGACATGCACACGTTCGCGAGCCGCCTCTTCAATGATGCACGAGCGACCGAGGATCCGGCGATGCAACCGCTCGTGTGGGCCGCCATCGAGCTCCGCAGGGCTTCCCTCAATGACGTGTCTGACATCGAGCGCATGGAACGGCTCGATGCCGTCCTTGCGGCCTTGCCGCCGCAGGACCACGACAGGCGGCTCCGCGTCCGCGTCTATCAGGCATCCTTGGGGAACAGGGTGGCGCAACTGGACGTGGCTTGCGCGTCCGTCACCAGGGCCGTCTGGTCCGCGGGGCTGGGGGAACCGATCACCCTTGACCGCGAACACACCCGAGCGGCACTGGGCTGGCTGGCAGTCGCCGCAAGCGCGGACGGCTACGAGCCGCTGACGGGCGAGATCTCGAAGCCAAAGCGATACCTGGAACCTTCCTACGGCTCGGTGATGCACGGCAGGAAACTGGTCGATCACGTCCGGAAGCACGATCCCTTGCAGGAGGGGGAGGGCGCGCCGCGTCACGGCGACGAGCGCAAGCGCGAGGTCATCCGGCTGGTCGGCGGCTTCGTCGAGGAGGAACTGGCCGCGGGGTGGCTCCAGAGCTCTGTGGACTACCTGCGCCGTGCCGTCGAGGAAGGCACCTTCATTGGCATCGAGATGGACGGGCGGATGATGTATCCGGCCTTCCAGCTCAAGGATGCGATGACCGTCTTGGGGGTCCGCGAGGCCTTGGCGGAGTTGCCGATCAGGGACCAGTGGTTGAGGCTGGAATGGTTCCTTGAACGCCATCTCGGACTTGGTGGGCAGAACGCGCTCGAAGCCCTAATGGACGGGCGGCGGGACAAGGTATTGAACGCCGCTAGATACGCGTCGCTGGACAAGTGACGATGACCAATGACAACATCCTCCACGGACTCACTCCGCTCCCTAGGCAGACGGCTTCCTTTTAACGGTTGGGAGACGCTTGACCTTATCGTTCGCTGGAGCCCAAAGCTCCCCGATGCGTCGACGGGATACATATCCGATCGGCGGCTCCTTCATGGCTTTAAGCCAAACCTAGGCCTTCTCTTCCGGGGTGACGGGTAGCGGCCCAGGCTTGAAGTCATACAGGTAGGTTCCATCGGGGGCTGCGCGCAGTCCCACTCGTTCCCATTTAGCCGGGAAACCGTCTTCGGTGCCCGGCTCCGTTCTGGGACGAAGGCCGATGTAGCCACGATCGTGTCTTCCGTAATTCTGAGCCCCATTCGAGAGCAGAACCACTTCGTCACAGAGTCCACGGTTCACTGCGTCGAGCATTTTCAGGCGCAGCTCCTCAGTCACGAAGTGAATGCTTTGTGTGGGCCAGCCGAGTTCCGTGATGAACGGCTTGACCTCGGCAAAGACTTTGCGCCCGTCATGGGTTCTGATCGTGAAGTCCACCCACCATTTACCCGTCCTGTCCTTTTCATAGGCAGCGTCCCAGTCGATCAATTGAAAGAACACGGCCCATTTGGCTTCGTTGCGACTGCGGTAACGGACTCCATCCAGGATCACAGGCTCGGCTTCGTTGTCCTCATACTCAGATCCGGGTTCCATAGGGGAGGGCGTAGAGGTCAATGTGGACTCCTTGGTGGGCGGCGGTGCCGACCTTTAGCACCGCTGTCCTCAATGTGGGGATGCAAAGTGATTGGGTCGGCTCCGGTAAGCCAATGAGACACCGTGTTTCATGCTGGGAACAGAGAGGAGCCAAGCGAACCCGGCTCCTGAATCCTGCCATTAGAAGCCGATGAACAGCACATCGAGGGCGCGCTTGATCTCGTCCTGCACGTCGGCAAGGTTGCCGACCGGATGCTGCACCAGGCTCTCGGGAACCGAGGCCAGTTGATGGATCAGCAGGAGGTAGTCGGCATCGTTGAACCTGACGACCGGAGTCAGCTTCGTGATCGGCTTCACCTTCCCGGCAGGGATCATCGGCGCGACGACCCTGACCGGAACCCTTTCGGGGATGTAGTCGGCCTGTAGCTCGACCACGTAGCCTTTGCTGCGGCCGATGCCGGCGTAAACGTCGAATTGCGCCATCGGGTCAGAACTGCCTGAACTCGTCCAAGATCAGTCCCTCGCGCTCGATCATCTCCCGATGCTCCCGGAACGCTTCCTCGTTTTCCTCCAGCCACCGGGCGCGTCGGGCATCGGCCACCGCTTGTGCCAGCCCGCTTTCACAGGCTTGCGAGACGTTGACCTGGAGCTCCTTGGCCTCGTTGACGAGATCAAGGGACAAGGTGACATTCGTCGGACGGCGGGGCTTGGCCTCCCGGCTGTCATGCTTAAGCATGGCGGCTCTCCTTGGAAATCATGACGCACATACCCTATATGCATTCTTCATGTTGTAAAGTGTGAGCATGAAGCCTGTTGACCGCCGTCCGCTTTTCGCGGCTTCGAGCGGGTCGAGACGGTGTGCGCCCCTTGTATCGCTGCCTCGGGAAGCCGGGTCCGGAACCTTGCGCCGCCCGGGTTCCAATCGCACCCTCACAAAGTAACGCGCCGCAATAACGTGGCCGACAAAGGGAGGGGCAGCCCATCATGTCATTCAAGAACGTTTCCATTCGCACGAAGCTCATCGGCACCGCGTCGATGCTCTTCATGGCCGTCGTCGTTGTTGGCGGTGTCGGCTGGTATGCCTCCAGCGTCGCCAATCGCGGCCTCCAGGCCGTCTATAGGGATCGGGTCGTGCCTCTGCGTGACCTGAAAGGCATCTCCGACCTCTACGCGGTCAACATCGTTGATACCGCCCACAAGGTCCAGGACGGCGCGTTGACATGGGAGGCGGGGCTTGAGCGCGTCAACGAGGCACAGGCCAACGTCTCGCGGCTGTGGGGCGACTATCTCAAGACCCATATGGAGGCCGACGAACGGGCCCTTGCGGACAAGTCCCAGAAGCAGCGGGAAGTCACCAAGCCGGCCGTGGCCGACCTCGCCGGGATCATGCAAGCCAAGGACAGGGAAGCCCACGACCGCTTCGTGATCGACCGCCTCAATCCGGCGATGGACCCGATCCTTGAGACAGTCAGCCAGCTAGCCACGATCCAGACCGACGAGACCAGGAAGGAATACGAGCGTTCCGAGGCCACTTACCACCGGGCGCAGATGTGGTCCGTCGTAGCCTTCACCGGAGCCTTTGTCGCCCTTCTCCTTGCCCTGTGGGTCAAGGTCTTCCAGGTCGTGAACCCCATAAAGGGGATGACGGCGATCATGAAACGCCTTGCCGGCGGCGACTATAGGGCCACGATCCCCGGCCTCGGGCGCAACGTCCAGGAGGCCGCGAGTGGCACCGAGTCCGTGACTGGCGGCATCGGCTCCGTCAGGCAGGGTGCCGGCGAGACAGGGGAGGCGGCAAGCCAGGTCCTCACGGCGGCGCAGGGACTGTCCCTCAACTCCGACGACCTCGGCCACGCGGTGTCGGCGTTCCTGTCGGAAGTGAGGACCGCCTAGCGTCACGAATCCTTCGGATCGTTCCCCAAGCCCCGTTCACCAGAGCGGGGTTTTTCCTTTGGGCGTGACCGCCCGGGATCGCACCTCGCGGCGCGTGGAGGGGGAAAAGGAAGAAAGAGTTGGGTCGGGGTTTCAGGTCAGAAGGACGGTTCGATTTCCAAAGGATTCATGATGGCGAGTCCTTCGTAAGTCCTTGCGGCAACATAATAAATCCTTGTTCTCGGCTTGACATGGGTGCGTTTTACACCCATATTATAAGGGTTAGCGGCTCCAAACGCTGACGACCTCGAAAGGGAGTTACCGACATGGCGAAAACCTCGAAGAAGCCCGCCAAGACCACCGAAGCCAAGAAGCCTTTCGACGTTTACCAGAACGTCACGGACTCGATCCTTGCAGACCTTGAGAGCGGCGTTGCCACCTGGGCGAAGCCGTGGAAGTCGGACGGGAAGGCTTGCATCGCTTCCGGCCTTCCGTTGAGCCTCTACAGCCGCAAGGCTTATCGTGGGATCAACATCATGATCCTGCTCGGTGCTTGCGCGGCCAACGGCTGGTCCGTTCCCGCTTTCGCCACCTTCAAGCAGATTTCCGAGATGGGCGGGAAGGTGCTTCCGGGGAGCAAGGCGACCTACGTCTATTACATGCAGACCAAGTTGGTTGACGCTAAGACTGACGAGGAAAAGGCCCGCGCCGACGAGAACGGCCAGATCAAGATTTTCTTCCAGAAAGGATTCGCAGTCTTAAACATCGCGCAGACCGAAGGACTGGACGTGAACGTCGAGGACCTCAAGGTCGTGAGCAATCTCCCGGAGGACATGGGCGAGATCGTTGACGCACTCAGCGTTGACCTCCGCACCGGAGGGGACAAGGCGTTCTATTCCCCCGCGCTCGATTTCGTCGGGATGCCGAAGGTCGAGGCGTTCGAGATCGTGGAAGCCTACAAAGCAACGCTCCTTCACGAAGTGACGCATTGGACGGGTCACGGAACCCGCATGAACCGCAAGATGGAGGGCGGTTTCGGATCGCAATCCTACGCATACGAGGAACTGGTTGCCGAACTCGGGGCCGCTTTCCTGTGCGCGGAACTCGGCATCGCCGGCCGCCTCCAACACGCCGAATACATCGGCTCCTGGATCAGCCTTCTGAAAGGTGACAAGAGGGCGTTCTTCCGTGCCGCCAGCGAGGCGCAGAAGGCCGTGGACTGGATCCGCGAGAAGGTCGCGGCGATCCCGGTCAACGACAACGACGAGATCGAGGAAATGAGGGAGGCCGCGTAACAGCGGCCTCCTATCCAGCACGACAGCGAACGAGAGAGCAGATGGAACGGAAGATCGAGGTCGGAACCCGCTTCACGCGCCGCGACAGTCGGCCGTGGAGGGATGGCGACAAGAAAGGGACGGAGGTGACGGTATCGGTTTGCGAGGTCACGGCAATTCACGATGGCAGGTTTGATTACAGGGTCGTGGAGGTCCTGTCCGTGGAGGATGCGCCTTCCTTTTACAAGCCGTCAGATGGCGGGGGCATCAGCCTCCGGGGGAACGGCCTTGCATGGCTGGTATCAAAAGGCGTGGTGACGTTCGAATGAGCAAGGGCAATCACATCCGCTACATCGTCCGCGACGTGGACACGCAAGGGATCGACTACCTCCTTTACGGCCACGACGATTTCAACGCCGCCGTCTACAGCCTGAACGAAGCCCTCGGCTGGGGTTGCAAGGTAGAACTCGCCGCCGTGTGGGTCGCCAGCGAGGACGAGCCGATCGACGGCACTGACGAGGAGGAAGAGGACCACGATCAGGCCGCGTAACAGCGGCCTTTTTCATGTTGCGGAGCCGCCTGGATTTTCGCCGGCGACTTGCACTGGGTGCGTTTTACCTCCATCATATGATTACATAACAGCGTGGAGGGAACCGATGGCAGACGCTACCCACGAAGTCCGGATCACCCCTTGGGCGGCCAAGGAAGGCCATTACGAGGCGGAGGCGTTCGGATTGTCGAAGGATTCCTGGCATCTCGACACCGTGCGCCGGATGCACGTCGTCCGCCATGTCAGCGGGGAAGGCTGGAACTGGTCGGTGTCCTGGGAGACACCCGCCGACGAGGGATCCGGCACTTGCGACACGATCGAGGAAGGAATGGCCCAAGCCGTGGCTTGTGCCTTGCACGTCTACAGCCGTCGCTCCCATTAGGCGCAGCATTTCAGGTTGCGCCAAACCCACGGAGGGTTACGCGATGGGAAAGCAGAGGAAGAAATTGGATCCGGTGACGGAGAAGGCGGTCAGGGACGAGTTCATTATGAACGCCCCGGGCATTTGGGACTACGAGGAAATCGAACACGCCAAAGTCCTCGATTTCTGCCCGCAGCGGGAAGGGGCCCTGGTCTTCACGATGGTTCGAGATGCCCGCAAACCGGGTCAGCCGATCCCGAAGCCGGGTGAGCCGGATGGGAGGTCGTGGGTCGGCCGCACCTACAGCGTCTGGCGCTCCGAGGACGGCTCCTACTTCCGGAAGCGGGAGGACTCGCAAATGCTGTCCTTCGATCCTCCGCTGGACAACAAGATGGAGAAGCAGCGGGCCTTGTTCGGCAAGTTGGGATTCGATCCGTTCGAGCGCGACCGCAGCAGGGCGCGGAGCCGCGCCGACAGGCCGACGATGGGATCACGGACCCAATACGCCGCCGATCAGGGCGACCGTCCCCGCTACACCGGAACCTACGGGATGCGGATGTAGCCGGGAACGAAACGACAACGGAATGGGGGCCACGCGGCCCCTTTCCTTTCAGGGATGACGACAACGACAAAAATCAGGGAGGTGCCGCCGATGTATCACGATCTCATTCCGATTGACGACCTCCTGACGGAACTCGGGGAACGGCCCGGGACGCGCTGGTGTCAGGCTCCGGTCGCCGGCTTGCAATACGGCGACTACGACGAGAAGGACGAGTTGCGCGACGAACTCCTGCGTCCACAGCCCAATGAGCGGCTTCAAGTGGTTCGCCGGCCGACCAATCCCAAGGACTCGAACGCGATCGAGATCTGGTTTCGCAACGGCCGTCACAAGCTGGGTCACGTCCCGGCTTTCCTCGCCGCCGACCTCGCGCCGGAAATGGATGCCGACCGCGATCTCCGCGCCTACGCATTGAACGGCGGCAGCGGTGAAGCGTGGTCCGTGAAGGTCGTCCTCGTCGGCGCGGCCGTCACGGAGGATCGGCACCGGGAAGCCGTCAGGGTCCGCTTGGAGCGCGAGGAACACGCCGCGCGTTGGGCCTTCCTCGAAGCCGAGGCCGCGACCGAGGGCAGGGAGCGTGAGCGCACCCATGCCAAGAGGGCCAGGGATTCGGACAAGGTTTGGCAACGCGACCGGATCAACCGGATGCGTGATGCCGTCGCCGCGCTGGCGACGCTCACGGAGGCGCAGGAAGCCTTGCCCGAGGGCCACAACGCGCCGCCTCCGGAGCAGGGCGTAGTCTTCCCCTGGTGGGATCAGGTCCCGGCTTGCCTGGCGACGAAGAACATCTGGAGGGAGCGCGGGCGCACGATCCCGGCCAAGACGAAGCCGTGGGCGACGATCAGCTACAACACCCGCCGCAAGGGTCAGGTCACGTATCCGCTGTTCGCCTTCTCGCAGACGCGGAAGGTTGCCACGACGGCATCCACGATCCGCAGCATCCTCGAACCGCTGGAACGTCGTTTGCGGGAGTTGGAGTCGCAACGCGATCCGGGCGGCGTGGTGATCCTCTGATCGTGCATCCGCAACCCTTGAATCGCCAGCGGGAGCTCCCAATCTCTTGAATGGCCATTTGGCCCAGGTGTCCGAACTGCGGGACGAGCCTACGATTTGATCCCGCTTATCATCTTTCGTTGCCGATAACGGTTTGCGCCATCGGACGCGCCCAACCGACCACCCGCCGGCTTTGCCGGGGATGTGTCGTGCTTGGGCGAAAGGACGCGTCGGCACGGCGGCTCCCGGCAGGGTCAATTTCAAACCCTGACTAACGAGCAAAAGCCTATGAACTCCAACAAGCCAGACCTCCTTCAACTCGCAATCGCCTTCATGACCTGCGAGGCCGTCGCGCTGATGGTCTCTCTCGCGCTCAATGCGGGAGATCACCCGTCACTGATGACCAGCCAGGCCTTCGGAGTCCTGATGATGATCGCCCTTGGCGGCAGCGCGGCACTCCTTCGGATCGTGAGGCAGTAACCGCCACGGACGACGCGGGCCGACCTCGGACTGGTTCCCGCCGCAATCCGGCCGGGAACCAGTCCTGACGCTCGAAGTGGCCCGTTTAGGAATATCCGCTCACGGATTCAGCCCCGCACAGGCCAAAGTCGGGCCGGGATGGGGTAGAGACAACCCGGCGCGAGAACGATCCTCACAGGAACGGCGGCGGGTCGCCGTCGTCACCCTCATCGCTGCGCGGGGCAAGTCCCATGTCGCCCGCACCTGGCGAAGCGCGTCCTCCAGCGATGCGTCATCATCGTCGCCGGCCGCCCCGGCACTGTCGATCAGGTATTCCGGCAGCGTTTGTTGCGGACCCGGCCAGGGATTGGCCGCGTAGAACGCAACCATCTTCTCATACGTTTCGCGGACCCGCTGGCCCGCCGCTTTGCGCGTCTCTTCACGTCCGTTGGTCGTGAACGGACACCTGGGGCCGGGGAAGGTCGCGGTCACTGACCAGACCCACGTTCCCTTTTGGGGACCGTGCGGCTCTTGATGAACGCCGCCGACGTAAATGTCCCACAACCCGTCGCCCTCGCAGTGCGGCCGATCCTCGTCGAATGCCGTGAGGCTGGTTTCGAGCCATGAACTATCGGGCCATGCCTCGCTCGTTTTCATCCACCAGAAGCGCATCCGCACATCATAGGGCCGACGACGCGAAATGGCACGGCCGGAATGCGTCGTGGGACGCTCCTAATGGCCTCCCCGTAGTGTAAGGCGACCCATAGGGAATCCTTTATGAGTCACCACACGGTAGGAACAGCCGAAGATGCATGAAGACCCTGCGGGTCTAGGGAAAAGGAACACGCAGTGAGGGCAGGGGACCCCGGCAGCCCGTTGTGCCACGCCGACCTGTCCGGATCCATTGGTTCCTTCAAAAAGAGTGAGTGGGTTTTTCGTAAAAGCCACTCGGTCGTTTTTAGGCGAAGTTGAACGCAAGCGTCCGTGGCGAGGGCGCACGAAGTCCCGCCTTGGAGCCACAAGCCGCCGTTTAGGAAGGGGAGGTGTCAGCCCTGTTCGGGGAGGCCGTCGAAGAGCGACCCGATGGCCCTCGTCTGTGCCGCGAAATCGGCCTCCAGGAGCCGCTGGGTGCTTTCAAGGGAGCGATGCCCCGCCAGCGTCTGCACGTCTCTGGGTGAGCCGCCGACGCGTCGCATCTCGCGGCCGACACGGACAATGAAGGTACGCCGTGCGTCCCTGCCGCCGTCCATGTTCACCTTCGCCCTGTCGGCCAGCTTCCAAAGGACGTAGCCGATCGAGGTCGGCCGCATCTCCTGGAAGACCTGCAAGCCCTGGAGCTCGTCGGGATCGCCCTCCAGTCCGCGCTCGCTGACGATCAGCGGGTCATGCGCCGTTCCCGGGAAGCTTGCGAGGCAGTCGATGATGGCCTTGCGGAGCCGGCCGTTGCGGGCGAGGGGAATCCTGCGCTGGGTGAGCCGCTTGCCCTGCTTGCCCGCAAGCGAGATGTGGTCGCCCACCAGCCCGTCATCGATCTGTACGGAGTATCGCTTGAGCCAGGCGATCTCCTTCGGCGTGAGGCCCGCGTCCGTTGCTAGCAGGACGATGGCGCGGTTGCGGGCAGGGTAGCGCGTATCGGCGCAAGCCGCCAGCAGCCGCGAGATTTGCCGCTCTGACAGCATTCCCTCGATCGCCCAATACTCCGACACCATGCGCCTCCGTTACAAGAGTTTGGCAGACTACCAGCCGTTGCGGCACTGTCCCAGCGGCCCGGTCCATTCTTCTTTCCTTTTCCCCAGCCGCGGCTGTCGTAGTCTTCTGGTCGGGCGTAACACGAGGCGGTGATGCAGATAGCTGTTGGGTTTCTCGCGAGACTGAATGTTAGTTTCCTGGGCTTCCAGTATGGATTATCGGCTCACATCCCGTTGGCAATGGCCCCTCAGGATTGGATTGCCGCCTTCAGCGGTTCAGGATCGAGGATCGCCACAACCCGCTTCAGGTTATAGGCGAGCAGGTGCAGGCTCATTTCCGTGCTGACCCGCTTGAGGGCGCGGGTCAGGCTGTGCGTGGCCCGATGGGCTTTCACAAGCTGACAAAAATTAGTGGGTCTTCGCGCTCCAATCGGGGACGCCATTCATCTACTCCTTAAACTGATCGAACGCCGAGCCACCTTCTGCGGAGTTCTCGAATGGAGACTTACTCCAAATGGTCATCTTCGCTGTGACGAGCTTGGGCTCTGGGCGATGAACTAAGCATTAGTTGCCGTTGTAAGGGCGTTCTGATCGTCGATAAGATGCCACGCGCACTGGCTGGGGAAGGCGCAGTATCATCGGAGATCCGGCGATGATGTTACGAACGCTTGTGGCAGCCGTATTTGCGATTGGCGCCATTGCCCCTGCTCTTGGCCAGCAAGGATCTGCGAAATACGTCCAGTGCATGGAGGCCGACTGGCAGAGGGGATACTGCGAGCGCATCTCCCCTGGCCCCCTCGATTTTCTGTTCGGTCCCTCGCTATGCAATCAATCCGACATGCTGGCTGGACGCTGCATGAGAAGGGCCGACATCAAATCACGGCCGCTTACGTGCAAGGAGTTGGTGGAATTTGGGATCGGAGAACTATCGGACTGCACGCCACCCCCTGCCAAAAGGAAGGAGGCGTCCAGCAGCGGCGGGGACAAGGGACGGAAGGGCACTCCTCAGAAGGTGACTCAGAGCAAGTCGATGAAACCCGTTGCGGAAGCCCAGAACAGTGCAGCCAAACCCGCCACGCAAGGCACTCCACCGAACAAGGACACGAACTCGCTCATCAACTCCGTGGGCTTTATCGTGGCACTCTCCGAACACCCAGCGGTCTACAATGCGCCAAGCTGCGCGGCCGTTCTCATATCACCCAAGCATGTGCTCGCGAATGACACCTGCATGGGGAGACGGGAGATTTATGGGCCGAAACCAGAGCAGTTCATGATAGGCCATATTCCGGGCAACCACTTGTGGATCAAGTCCGCGTCCGTTTACCCGGTTCCGATGGATCCGATCGAGGCTCAAGGTCGTTGGGCGCTCTTCACGGTTTCTGGAGACCCCACGCAACACTACAGGCCCGTGAGGATAGCCAGGAACCCGCCCAAACCCGGTGAGGAGATAGTCGTCGTAAATCTCTTTGGCGCGGGACCCAATCCTGAGGAATGGAAGTGCCACGTCGGGTACATGGAGGTCGGCAAGGGCGCCATCATCTACACATGCCCCCGGGGCCGCAACGACCAAGGCCGTAACACGAAAGGCGGCTTTCTGTTTAACACCTCCAACGAACTCGTTGCATTGCAGATACCACGAAGCAACGTTCCACCTCTCGACGACACCGATTATTGGCCGGAAGACTACAACTCCGCCATCCTGATGACGGAGTTGACAGCGAAGAGTCCAGTTCTTGCCTCCATTGCCCGCTCCGGGGATGGTTTCGCTGGGCTGGGACCTGCCGGGAAGATTGTTGGCTGCTTCACGGACGGCGTGGCAGGCAACAAGACGATGACGATCACCCAGATGTACGACTGCTCGGGCTTTTGGGTGACCCCGCGAGCTCTCCTCACGTGCAGTCTCGGCGAGATGTGCCCCGCGTTGCCCGACACCGTCGAAGGCAGGGCCACGCTCGATGCGACGCTCGCGGCGGCTGACCTGAGCCGTGGAAGTCTGCTAATGCTCCGAGACCGGGACATTCCCCGTGCGCCGAACGAAACCACCATCACTAGGTGTAAAGAGACGACGGGGTCGGAGCAGAGCTTCCAGACTTGCGTCGCGAACGATATGAGCAAGACGTTCGATGCCGTGCGCGAATGCTTCATGAGGATAACGGCGGGTGAAAGGACGGCATGCCTTACGGCGCAGGTGAAGGACAAGGGACTGGATAACCTGATCGGCTGCATGGGCGGCGGCACCCCGTCACTCAGCAAGATGCTCCTGTGCGCCCGGTCAAAGAACGAGATCGCTTCGGCCGAATCCATTCGGAACTGCGTTGCGACTGCGCAGTCTTCCGCGGCGGGCATCGACTGCCTCAAGGACAGCTTGTCCGGTCCGCAGGTCGGGGCGGCCCGGTGCATGACCGAGAAGGTCTATGATCCGCTCGAATGCCTGTCCATAATCTCCCCCGACGCGGCGAAAGCGGGCTCCGTGGCCAAGTGCCTCGGTACCGTTCGCGACAGGACGGAGACCCTCCAATGCCTTTCGGAGTACTTTCCGGGCGAGGGTGCTAAGATCGCGGGTTGCCTTTCCAATCTGGACCCCGTCGGGAAGGCGATCTGCATTGCGGGGGACACGCCCGAGGTCAGGGCTGCCCAGCATGCCTACAAGTGCATTTCAATGGGGCGGGATGCGAGTTCCGCGATCGAGAACTGCACCGATGGACTATTGGACGACAAGTCGAGGCGGGCCCTGGGCTGCGTTTCGCGGTCGAACGGGGATCGGTCGAAGATAGCAGAGTGCGCGGTTGGAGCGGTGCTTCCCCCTGAGGCCGCACGGCTCGTTGGATGCGTAACGAGCAGCCAGGGCCCGACGGACTTCGCATTGTGCGCCGTGGCCCCAGCGATGAACGAAGAGTGGAGGACGGCTGCCGAGTGCGCTGCCAGCACGGGCGGCGAACCGATCTCGTTCGTCGGTTGCACGGCCGGACGCCTGACCCTGCGCGAACTGACGAAATGCTTCAAGGGCAAGATCGGGGAGGACTGCTTTGGACCGAACAACACGATCGTCGTCACGTTGAGGAATGCCTATAACGACATCACGCAGGGACCAGGCGAGAACAACGAAGTAGTAAAAGCCCTTCGGGCGATTGCCGATCTTACCGGCGGCGACAATTCCGTCATCAACAATCCCGGCCAAATCTGGGGCGGCGACAACTCGGTCTTCAACAATCCCGGCCAAATCTGGGGCGGCGACAACTCGGTCTTCAACAACCCAGGTCAGATTTTCGGAGGGAAGAACTCGGTCTTCAACGATGTGGGGCAGTTTTTCGGGCGAGGTGGATGGCGTTGGTGATATTCACCTAGACATCCTATCAGCCGAAGCGATCCCAGAAACGCTGCCTGACCTCAGCCCGGCAGCATCATGCCGCTGTTCTGGAAGCTGTCTCTGGTCATCGTCCTGCTCGCTCTCCTCGTCGGCCTGTTCATCCCGATGGGATGGGGCACCCTCGGGGCCGGCCGCGGGGCTGCGCAACTCGGTGCAGATCGTGCACTCGGTGGCCGGCGAGGTGGTCGACGTGCCCCTCGTGGCGAGCACGCCGATTAAGGAAGGCGAAGTCCTGTTCTGCATCGATCCGACCATCTCCTAGGCCAAGTCCTGGCGATCAAGGCCCAGCTCATGCTCGCTGAACTGCGCCTCGGCCAGCTCTCCGAACTGCAATGCCGCGACACTGAGCTTGCATTCGACGTGCAGGAGCGTGAATTCGAGGTCGAGCACCTGTGGGCACAGATCGATGCCGCCGAGCGCAAGCTCGACTGAACCACCGTGCGGGCTCCGGCCAACGGCTACGTGACCAAACCGGCACTCCGCACGCGCGTCGCCGCCCAGTCTCCGGTGAGGGCCTTCATCGATACGTCGGAGACTATCCTTCGCGCGGAGATCCCGCGGATCCAGGCTAGTTACGGGAACTGGTGCGGCTAGCCGGCGAGCCGATGCCCTCCGGTCAATGCTTAACCGCTCGCTCTCCATCGGCTTGTGCCATGGCTGCCGCGATCGCTTCACGTTCGGCCTTGGTGCGGCGTGTCGGTGGTTTTGCGATTGCATCGGCCACAAAAGCCTTCCAGGCATCAGATCCCGGTTGCGGCATTTTAGGAGCCTTCCGGACAGCCATAGTTGATTCCTCCTTGTTCTGTTTCGGGGCCCAAGAATGGTACCCAGACATCACCCCATATACGTATTGTTACGATGATACTATTAGCTTCGGAGACTAACATTCGGATTGCAACGTGGACATGTATTTTTATAATATAGCATTAAAAAACGGGCTTCTGTTATGTTTTGTACTATGTACCTGACTGCGGCCGGCAGGACGATCTATCCCTCATCCACAGATGGCGTTATCCAACAATCAATCTGGGTTCCTGCTAACTTGCCGCAGAGAAAATTTGTTGAAAATTTGTCATCTAAAGCGGAATGAGAAACGTACAATTAAGAATGGCTGTGTTTCCATCATAGCTAGGGGCTTCACAACTAATGATCTATCTTGACGCGAACGCCACCACGGCGGCCTCGGAGGAGGTGCGGCGTGCCGTTCTTGCTGCAATGCAGGACGGATTCGGCAATCCGTCAAGCGTTCATATCCGCGGCACCAATGCACGCCAAACTATCACGAACGCACGTGACGAGGTCTGCCTCCTGATCCGTGGAGCACTTCCTGAGGGAGTGACCCTCACCTCCGGGGGCACTGAAGCTAACAATATTGTCCTCCGCGGCATTCCTGAAGCTATCATTGTCACGACGAGCGTCGAGCACCCATCTGTCCTTCGTCCCGCCGAGGCCGCGGCCGAGCATCGGGTGGTACCCGTGTTGGTCGACGGCAGGGCTGATCCCCAGGCCATAGCCGAAGCACTTCCTGCTTCGGGTGATGTGATCGTCAGTGTTCAGTGGGCCAATAGCGAGACTGGTGTGATCCAGCCTGTCGAGGACATTGTCACTACCGTGCGCTCGCGCCGCCCCGATGTATTCGTCCACATCGACGCCGCGCAGGCCATTGGGCGTATTCCCGTCCACATGGACGGTATCGACGCGCTGACTTTCTCCGGCCACAAGCTCCATGCCCCGCAAGGTACAGGGGCTTTAGTGCTCGGTGACCCCGAAGAGACCCGCCTCAAGGCTCAGATCCTTGGCGGCGGTCAGGAGGGTGGCCGCCGCTCTGGGACCCAGAATGTACCTGGCGCGGTCGGACTGGGTGTCGCCTTTAGGGAGAGGGCCAAGGCCTTCGACGAGGCGACGGGGGCTTTGCGGGCTATGCGAGATGCCTTTGAGGCGGCTGTGCTCAGTGCCGTCCCAGGCATGCGGGTCAATGGAGGTAGCAGCCCGCGCGTGCCGAACACCTCCAACATTCTCTTTCCGGGCATCGACGCGATGGCACTCGTTGCACTGCTCGACCAACGGGACATTGCCTGTTCTGTCGGGGCCGCCTGCTCGAGCGGCCGACCCGAGCCGTCGCATGTGCTCTTGGCAATGGGGCTCTCTGAGGACGACGCCTATTCGAGTGTGCGCTTCTCGTTCTCCGTTATGAACACAATGGATGAGGCGCTTAGTGCGGCCGACATCATCGCAGAAACTGTAGGAAAGATGAGATGAGGGCTGCCGTCGAGGAAGCACGCCGTAAGTACGAGTTCGGGCGGCATGAGACTTTCACGATTCGGGAAGGTTGGCTCTCCAAAGGGCTTGCACGTCTCTCAGATACGGACAGCTTTAAGGCTGACCTTGAGACAGCGGACGCTCTCGGTCTCGGTAGCCGCATGATCAAGTCGCTCCAGTACTGGCTTGAGGCGACAGGGATGCTGGCTTTTGAGGGAGACCGGAAGAGGAAAGACATTCGCCTCTCTGATCTTGGCCTCGCCATCTGGGCCCATGATCCCCATCTCGAGTTCCCGATATCGTGGTGGATCGTCCACATCATGCTGGCCCGCCGCGGCGGGAGCGTTTGGAATTGGTTTTTCAACGACTACCAAGAAAGGTCATTCGACAGGACGCACTGCGTCGAGAGCTTCAACCGATACGTCAAGGAGAAGTCGACCAACCAGACGACCACGTCCGTGATCCAGCGCGACATTGCGTGCCTTCTGATCTCGTACGCGGTGCCTTCGGCCAACGAGCGCCCGGACCCCGAGGACGCGACCATCTGCCCGCTGAGGGGACTGTCACTCGTCATGAAGCATTCCGACACGGGGCGCTTCGAGCGTACCCGTCCGCTTGACCGGGTTCCCGTCGAAGCGTTCCTCGCCGCGACCGCGCTACTTGCAGAGGATATGGAGAGCGACAGCGTCGCCCTGAGTGATCTCCTGCGCCGCCGCAACTCCCCAGGGCGTATCCTTGGACTCGACGGTGACATGCTCGACGACATGGCGACCCAGGCAGCGAATATTTACGGCTCGCTGGGGGTGAATATCGTCATGCTCGGCTCGAACCGCACGCTCACGATCCCGAGACTCCCGCCGGATCTATGGTTCGAAAGGCATTTCTCACGGATCGGAGCAGCTCGATGAACAAGCCCTTCCTCCGTTCCGTCAGCCTCAAGGACGACATCGCGGTCCCGTCGCGGCTAGATCACTACCACCCGACCTCGCGCTCGCTCCCGGTGGCTCGCGCCGTCCTGTCTGGTGGTGCGACCATGGTCATCGCGGCCTACGGTAGTGGCAAGTCACTTGCAGCAGGCATTGGCGCCCTCGCAGTAGACAACAAGCCCGACAACCACGACCTGATGCGCAGGCTCGCTGGGCGGATGGAGAAAGTCGACCCTGCCTTCGCCTCTGAATACACCGAGCGCATCGACTCGTGCAGCAAGGGGCGGGTGGTGACCTTGTCCGGCTACGTCAGGGACGTGTCTGCGAGCATCGCCGCCTCGCTGTGCCTCGGCGCACAGGATGGCATCGACGACGTACTCGCCGCCGCCTCCCGCCTCAAGGGGGTCGACCGAATCGCCATCGTTTGGGACGAGTTCGGCCGCCATCTCGAGGGCCTCATCACAGAGGGACGGGCGCGAGACCTCGATACCATCCAGAGCCTTGCCGAGTGGGCCACCCGGACGACCGCAAGCCTGACCCTTCTGCTGCACCAGAACGTCCTCGCCTATGCCGGCACCCTCAACCAGACCACCCGCAACGAGTGGCGCAAGATCGAGGGGCGCTTCGAGGCCATCCGCTTCATCGAGGACAGCCGCGAGCTGTACGCCCTCATCGCGACCGTGATCGCCGAGCGGCCGCACGGTCAGAAGCCGGACAGGAGGGTGATCAAGGGTCTTGCCTCCAGTGTCGTCGAGGCGCGCTGGTTCGACGGCATCGACGATACCGGGGAAGTTGCTGACCTCCTCACCAAGGCCTACCCGATTACTGCGGGCGCCCTCCAGGTGCTACCGCGTCTCGTCGCTCGGGTCGCGCAGAACGAGCGCAGTCTGTTCGCCTTCATTGAGGGTGTGAACCTGACGGGTCCGATCGGCCTTGAGGAGGTCTATCTGGCCTTCTCGGAGGCGATGCGCTCCGACGTGGGCATCGGCGGAGTGCATCGGCGCTGGATCGAGGCGGAGAGTGCTCGGAGCAAGACGACGGACGAGGTGGAGCGCGAGATCCTTGCCGCCGCCTTCCTGCTCCAGCTCGGAGCCTACGGCGAGCGCCGTCACCTTCCGAAGCACGTTCTCGAGCTGGCCGTCCGAGCCAAGGGTTATCCCGAGAAGCGCGCAACATCCGCCATCGAAGCCCTCATCGAGCGCAAGCTCGTCCTCTACCGCAAGCTCAACGACGACGTGTCCATCTGGCACGGGGCCGACATCGACATCGCCTCGCGCTTGCGGGACGAGCACATGCGGCGGCTGACTTCCTTCGACCTGCTTGGCTTCCTCGACAAGCACCACCCGGCGACATTCCTGCGTCCCATTCGGCACAACGAGAAGCACGGGACGACCCGCTACCTAACAGGAAGCTACGTCAAGGCCTCGGGCCTCTCCTCGATCCCGAGGGATCCGGAGACCGGAACCTGGGGACGGCTCATTTACGTGATCTGCGACTCGAGCGACGATGTCCGTCTCGCGAGGAAGTTTGCAACCAAATGTGATCTCCTGCGCACTATCCTTGTCATCCCGGAGGATCCGATCGCGATCCTCGACGCCGCCCTTGAGATCGAGGGACTATCGGCCCTGCGCCGGGACGAGAGCCTCCTGTCGGAGGATCCGCTCGTGGCGCAGGAGCTGGATGAGCTGCTCGCGATCGCGCGGCGGCACCTTACGGTGGTGTTGCATCGGCTGACCACCGATCGTCCGGATTCAACCCGGTGGTACGCGAACGGCAAGGCGCTGAACGTCAGCCCTGAGTTTCCGGCGGGCATCGCGGTCTCGGCCTTAATGGACGAGTGGTTCCCGCTCACTCCCCGCATTGTAAACGACCAAGTCATGCGCGGCAGCCTCTCCCGGCAGATGCAGACTGCCCGGATCCGCGTGATCCTGCGCCTGATGGAGCATTCGACCGAACCATTTCTCGGCTACGGTGACGATGCCTCGGCGGAATCCTCAGTCTACCGCACGGTGCTAGCCCGCACGGGCATCCATATCGAGGAGGACGGACGGGGCCGCTTCGCCGAGCCAGAGGAGCTTACCGACGAGGGACTGCGGGCGGTCTGGAAGCATGTCCGTGACTTCTTCTCCGAACCAGGCACCAAGCCGCTCACGAAGATCGTGGAAGATCTTTCCGCTCCGCCAATCGGCCTTCCGTCAGGCGTAATTCCTGTCATCGTAATGGCAGGCTACAGAGCGTTCGGACGAGCTGTCTCGATCTATACAGATGGGGTCTACGTACCCGACGTGCTCGGTTTTGACTCAAGCCGCATGTTCCTCGAACCCGCCCGGCACGAGATCGCTGTTCATACGGACAGCAAGGCAGTCGTCAAATTCCTAGATGGAATCGTCGACACCTTCGCCCATACGAAGGTCGGCCCTCACGATGAGCGCATCCGGTCGGCCCACGACGCGGTCAGGGCTTGGCGGTCGGGCATCGCCGAGGGCGCATTCCGCTCACGGAGGATGACGGATGACGCCCGCATCTTTCTGCGTGCCCTCAACGAGGCCTCCGACCCGGCTGAGTTTTTAACTGAGACCCTTCCGGCCCGCTTCGGCGGCAAGGCCAGGGGAGACCAGAGATACCAGGCCGCGCTGCGTTCGCTAGAGACAATCCGGAACGTCATCGACGGCTTGGTGGACGGGTACCTGCGGGATGCCGTGGAGGTCATGACGCAGGTCATGAGCGTCTACGAGTCGGACGACGTGATCGAGAGCATCAAGGGTTGGGTGTCCTGCCTGGACGTGGATGGCCTGATGAAGCGGACCGACCTCAAGATGACCGACAAGGGCATGCTTAGGATGGCCCGCGAAACGCTGAACGGGCGACAGTCGCCTGAGATGCTCGCCCGCGCCATGAGCTCGGTTCTGCTTCAGCGTGGCATCGAGAGATGGCAGGACGATACGAAGGAACAGCTTCGCAAGGAGCTGAGAGAATGTAGGTTGCGAATCGAATCAGCGGCACTCGATGTCAGCGAGCCACCGAAGGCACTCGCTCCGATTATCGAGATCAGGATCAGGCATCTTCAGGAGCAACTTGCCCGGATTACGGGCATGGGGAGGGGGAAATGAGCGCAGTGACAAAGAGAATGGAGGACGCCGCCCTCGACGGGAAGGCCCGCCACATCGTTCCCCTGTCGGGCGGCAAGGATAGCACGGCCCTGGCCATCTACCTGTCGCAGCAGTATCCACACCTCCCGTTCGAGTACGTTTTCTCAGATACAGGGGCGGAGCTGCCCGAGACTTATGAATACTTCGAGCGTCTCGAGCACGTCCTCGGCAAAAAGGTCACACGCATCACCGCGCTGGACCTCCTCGGAGTGTCGGAGAAGCACGGACGTTCTCCGTTCGATGTCGTACTCTACGAGCACTTCTCCGGGTTCCTGCCCAGTCCGCGCTCGCGCTGGTGCACGCGGATGCTGAAGATCCACCCCTTCGAGAATCACATCGGCGGCGACAAAGCCTATTCGTACATTGGGATTCGCGCCGACGAGAACCGCTCTGGCTACATCGGCAAGGGCAAGCAGGTCATGTTGTCCGAGGAGCCGAACATCATTCCAGTCTACCCCTTCAAGGATGACGGCATCACAATCGGCGACGTGCAGCGCCTACTCGACGACACGGGTCTTGGGCTGCCCGAGTACTACCAGTGGCGCTCCCGCTCTGGCTGCTATTTCTGCTTTTACCAGCAGATCGGGGAATGGCAGGGCCTCAAGGAGCGCCATCCGGAACTTTACGAGAAGGCAAAGGGATACGAGCAAGGGAAGAACGGCCGCAGGTACACCTGGGTAGATGGCCGCTCCCTGAACGATGTCGAAAACATGCCACGTCGGGACATCAAGCAGAAATCCGACGAAGACGGCTGTGTCATCTGTCACCTCTGAGAGCAGTAAATGAACGCGAGTCCGCTGGTCGACTATCTCCGGACGTATGGCCCGAGTGCCTCATCCGATTCCCTATACGACGAACATGTACTGAAATCAGCGAACCTGCACAGGGTGGATCCGATCGAGGTTGGCTCCTCCCTAGTGACTGAGCTGGCTGACAACTTCCGTTCCACGGAGCCGCGAAACGTCATTCTCACCGGGACGGCAGGCGACGGCAAGACGTGGCACTGCCGTAAAATCTTCACCGCACTCGGGGGAACCCGGGAGACGTGGGACGCGGGCCAAGGTCTCGTCGAACTCGGGCTGCCGGGGGAGCGGACGTTAGTCGTC
Source organism: Microvirga ossetica (assembly GCF_002741015.1). Classification (NCBI taxonomy): domain Bacteria; kingdom Pseudomonadati; phylum Pseudomonadota; class Alphaproteobacteria; order Hyphomicrobiales; family Methylobacteriaceae; genus Microvirga; species Microvirga ossetica. Next base: position 47,557 of record NZ_CP016621.1, read on the forward strand.
GTAAAGGACTTGAGCGAGTTTCATGATGACCCGCGGCAGGAGGAGATCCTTAAGGGCTTCCTCGAATCCCTAATGGGACGCAGCACCAACACGTTCTACTTAGTCGCTGCCAACGACGGTCAGCTCCTACGGTTCTGGCGGACCTACAGTCAGATCCATCCCGAGGCAAGGTCCGTGGAGGCCACGATCCGGACCATGCTGAAGGAGAACAAACCGACCGACGGCTTTCTCCGGCTCCTGATGCACAACTTGAGCCAGAAGCCGCATGGCGCTCTCTTTGATAGCATCGTGACTGAGGTCATGAACCATCGTGGCTGGTCGGGGTGTGAGGGTTGTGGGCTGAACGATGACGGAAGATGCCCGATCCGGCGCAATCTCAACGTTTTGTCGGGAACCGAGATGCGCAACCGTCTTCGGGATATGATCGACCTCGCAGCCGCCAACGACACACATCTACCTATGCGGCACATCCTCCTCCTCGTCGTTAACATCGTCCTCGGGGTTTCGGGACGAAAGAGCGTCCTCCTAGATTGCACTTCCGCAAGGAGTCTGGTGACCGAGGGCAACGAGGTCATGTCGAACCCCTACGATAACGCGCTAGGACTCAACCTTAGACGCGGTGAGAACCGGGACTATCTCGCCTTCTCTGTATTCGAGAATGCCGGGATCGGGCAGGAGACGAACAACACCATTGACACGCTGCTCATCGAGGCACTCCCCAAAGAATACCACGATAGGTACGTGGCAAATGATTTGTTGCACGGCGCAAGCCTATTCGAGGAGCAGAGGGCCCGCTATCGCCGCGGCGACGCCGAGGACTTTTCCGAGTTTCAAACAGCGCTCGAAACGCAGCGTCGTCGCCTCTTCTTCGTCCTCCCGGTCACCGAACGAAACGATGAGCTCGATCCGTGGCGGTTATCCGTCTTCATGCACGGCGGCAGTTACCTGCGGTTTAGCGACGATCTGAGGGCAGGGCGCTCACCCGACATGCTCAAGAGTAAGCTCGTCGTTGGCCTCAACCGCAGCTACTCGGGCACAATGACCGATGACGGCACCAGTGTCTGGTTCACGGCCCCCGCCGGGAACACCCAAAGCCGCGTCGGACGGGTTCTCGACATTGAGCTTCCCCTTGGCGGCACTCCAAGGGACATCGTAGCGTTCGACTTCGATGCCAAAGGCTCCTTCGACCGACCCAGGATGGTCGTCACCGGGCGTGAAGGAATTAGAGGCCCGGCAAAGCCGATCGAGAGCAACCCGCTCCAACCCCTCCTGTTCGAGTACCTAATGCGGGTCGAAAGCGGCTCGCTGCCGGGCAGTTTCTCAAGGCAATGCTATGAGGAGCTGCGGCAGTTTAGGCTTCGGGTGGTGGCGCGGCTGAGTCGACTCGAACTCATCGCACTGGACGATCTCAAGGAGATGAGGATCGTCCGTCTCGACAACGACGGACACCTACGAGACGAGAGCATCGGGGTGACGGAGCAAGCATGATGATCGCAAAGACTATGCCAGGAGCCCTCGAGCCGCCCGAGAGGCTTGAGGCCGATGTCTGGCTCGAGCAGCAGATCTGGGGACATCGTTTTCTGAACGATCAGACTCCTTGGCTCCTCCTGCTCGAGTCGCTCGGGATCATGGCGTACCTATCCAAGGAAGAACGGATTCTGACCGGAGTCGAGACGCCTGGGGTACACGAGAGAATCTCCTACAGCCTAATGCCAAGGGTGAAGTTACGGTCCCTTCTCTTCAAGGATCGTGCCATCGACGAGATCGCCGACGGGCAGGCCGTCTCCGACGCCTCAATGTGGAACGACTGGTTTGATCGCCATGGACCGGAAGGCGAGAAGGAGTTTGGCTACCTCAGGGACAGATTCACGCGATTCACTAGCTTTCGGAATGCGGTGGCGCTCCTGCGTTCGGCTGAGGTCGAAAGCGAGCGGTCGCGCCGGCCTACGTCCAGGCACCTCGCCCCGCGTGGTGCCGACATGCTGATGGCCGACTACGGTGAGAAGAGGGTCGGCTCCCGGGACAAGGACCGCCGCTTCTTCGCACGCGGCGGCGAACTCCTTTACCTGATGCTCAACCGCAGTTCCTGCTGCGAGGAGCTCGAACCACTGATCAGAACGCGGCTCCTAGGAAGCGGCAGTCGCTGGAATGCGCTCGCCCGCGTTCTCCAGCCCCCTGTAACCGATGACCCGCTTTCGTTCGAGTACATCGGGTATCTGCCACTGCCCTCGCACTCCGTGTATGACGTTTTGGCAGAGGACTGGAGGTCACTCCTGTCCCTGCCCAATCTGCCGGATGACAATCTTCCCGAGCCTTTGATGCGGCTATCGGGGCTCGCTGTCGTCCAGTACATAACGCGGCGTTCAACCGAGGTCCTTGGCACCGATCTTCCGATCTTCCCGCTCGACATGATTAGTAGCGACACGATCGGGGTTCAGAAGATCTCGAAGGATTGTTACCGCCGCCATCGAGATCAGACTCGTGCGGCGATCGTCAAGGTTGTGGATGAATTCGAGGCGACCCCGGAATGGGCCACAGCTCTGAAGCAAGCTGATCCGCGGAAAGCTGCCGCAGAGATCACGAACAGGCGTTTCGCATTCGATGTGCCAACCGACGTGGCGGATGCGACCCAGATCCCTAAACGTATAAAGCAAGAAGCGCTCGAAGATCACGAGCAGCATCTCGGGCGGGTAGTGGGCTTCTACGCAGACAGGATCGGTATGGCCGTCGCAAAGAGAGGCAGCGGTCGATGGTACGGAGCAAGCGACGGACTGATTGAGGCAATCGTCCTCGCGAACGTTCGAGAGCCTATGGAATTCGAAACTTTCCTTGAGCTTCTCTGGAACAGATACCGCCTCATCATTGGCACCGAGATTGGTCGCCAGGAGTTCGAGACTGTGAACTATGCGAATCTAAAGGCTAATCAGCGACTACTTGAGGAACGCCTCCGTGTTCTCGGGCTCGCTAAGCGTCTTTCCGACGATTGTGCCTTTGTGATCAACCCGTTCTGGGAATGAAATGATGAACATCGCTCCCCAATTGGTCCTACAGACGGCCGGGTCTACGCCCGAACTCGACCTCCTCGCTCGGGTGGCCGAGGCGAAGGTAAGGTCCGACATTGAGGATAATCCAAACCGAAAGTCCCTGTTCAGGATTGTGGGCTTCGACGCGTTCGTCACCTCGGCCATTGCGCGTCGTCTCGCTGGGATGCCGGGAGCGGAGGTCCACGTCAACAATGCGCTCAATGACGGAACATTGCCCATCAAACTCCTGTCCAACAGGAGCGCCACCTACTTCCGGAATATGGAGCGTCAAGGCGAGGAAGGCGCTATCATATTCGCGGTCCCAACCGACCATCTCGATGTTGTTGGCGCAACCCTGAGCGAGGTGAAGCAGATCTCCGAGGAGACCCTCCTCCATGCCCCCGACCTCTGGATATCGTGCTGCCCTGAACTCAACTCTTTGGCGAATCGGCAGAAGGATAACATATCCAACGCTATCCTCGGCGCTCATGCGGCAGGTCTCGTGACGGACGGCATCGGAATGCTGGCCCGTTTCATGATCCTCCTCGATGATAAGCTGCAAGGCCGTCCGATCGAGCGCGCCCTTGACGAGGCACTCCCGGCTTTCCGGATTCCACGGGGAGCTGGACACTTCAAGGACTTTGCCGCCAAGGGCCGGGTGAAGACGAAAGAGAAATGGGCCGAGGAGCTGGGCGAGCTCCATGGGCGGGCCGAAGACGCCCTCTATCTCCGGAATGATCGCGGGCAACCCTTATCCCGCAATGTAATCCGGCAACGCCTTGCAGACCTCGTCGAGCGGGCGAGTATCACGCAGGCCGATGCAGACATCTTCACGGCGCTCCTCGACGACGAGGGTATCGAGGCCGGGCGGTGGAGAGCCAGCCAAGAAAATGTCTCAGCGAACCTAAAATGGGATGACGTTGAGATCATACTGAAGGCGACCAAGCAGACTAAGAAAGCCAGCCTTGGGGATGAGACAATCGCCTTCTTCGAGCGGACTCTGCCGCGGCAGCTCTCAGGCTCCGAGAAGAATATGCTCACCGCGCTGACCTCAGAGGACATAGAGGCCAAAGAGACCGAGCGAGACTTCTTTTTTACCCACAGAGAAGCCATCAAGGACGACAGGAAACTTCTCAAGCGGTGGGAAACCCTCGTCTTCAAGGAGAACAAGGTCTACGGCGACCTTCTGACGGGTATTGTGCATGCGGTCGCCAATCTGGTCGATTCCATCGACGAGTTGCCTGCCGACGCCAGGGTCGCCATAAAGCTTGAGGGGGGCGACAGGCTGAATTTCTGGAAGAGTAAGAATGCCAGCCTTTATTATTATCTGCGGGACAGGTTCCGCGGATTGCCCAATCTGCTCCTCCGAGCTGGTGTGATCTGCGACTTCGGAATGTGTTGGTCTCATCCGATCGAGTTCAGCGGTAATGAGAAGAATTCCCAATCCGCCCGCCAGTTTAAGTTCGATGTAGCGCTCGTCACCGCTGACGCGCTCGATGAGAAGAACCTACTCCAGATCTCCGACAAGACCCTAAAGGAGGCCTCGCATTCCAGCCAGTTTATCTGGATGATGCCGACCAACTCGTTCGCCAATGCGCACTCGCTGAACTGGAGAGTGGTCGGCAACATGGACCAGCCCGAGGCAGCACTGCTCCAAGGTGCTTTCTCCCGTGCGCGGCGCACCGAGCGGGTCGCAGACGGCCTTATCGACCTGGAGAATCGCGCCTCCATTCAGGATATCCTTGACAACCCTGATGGGCTGCTCGTCGACATCAATATCCCAAGCCTCAATCTCGGAACCGCTATCAGGAAGGGTATCGACGAACTCGAGGGCACGATCCTCAGGCCCATGGAGGCCAAGGCGATCCGGGACTCCTTCGAGGCCTTCGCGGCATCTTACACGAAGGCCGTGCGGGCCTTCCTTGATGGTAATGGACTTGGCGAGACCGCAATCCTCGATCAATCGGCCCTCTACGGGGAGTTCCTCAGCCTTCTTCGCAAGCTCGCGCGAAAGGACGACTGCCGCACGAAGCTTTGGACCCCAGCGCTATCCATTGGCATCGCGAAATCCACCGATAAGCCCTGTGTCGCTATATCGTGCCCCTGGCACCCCCTGAGGCTAGCGGAGGCGAAGGTCAAGGCTGAGCGCATGGTCGATGTCCTCGCGAAGATCGTCTCCGGCGCGACCAACGGCTCCAGCCTGCGCATATTCGCTAGTGAGGCGACCGAGCAGGTGGACCAGGGATGGCATCCGACCATGACACTGGTGCCGGATAATCCCCGTCCCCGGATGCTGATCGAAACTGAACACTTCGCTGATTTCGGCCTTATGGAGCCTCCGACTCTGAACGAGGGGGCCGAAGAGGCCTTCGATGGTTATTCCAAAGAGGCAGCCGCGGCTTTCCTCGATATCGCGCAACGATATCTCGATCTTAATCCTCACGAGAGGGCCAACTTCTCGGTCGTCCTCTACAACGCAGATAATCGCGACCTCCCTTCACGACTTGCGGACCAATTGGCTCGCAAGATTGAGAATGAGAGCGATCTGCGCTGCGACCTTATCCTCACGCACACCGATCAGCAGCGGCTGCGCCGGATCTATGCCGAGCAGAACGTGACCATTAGCCAGGAGCTTGACGGAGTCCTCGCGAGCGAGGCGACCCAGTCCTTCCTGTCTCGCCTTCGCGTTGGGTTTCTCGATGTAGGTACCGTTGGGCGCGGTCCCGCGTCAGGTCGCATGGCCGACATCGTCTTTCTGCACGACGTGATCGCCCGCAGCGCGCACACAGGCTGGCGGAAATGCGAGCCTCCACAAGGTGGGTGGCCTACCTTTGCCGAGCACGATCCAAATGCAGAAACGCGGCGCCAGTTCCACGAGGCGGGATCACGCAAAACCGAGGTTCTACTCGTCCCGGCCGAACGGCCCATTGAGGTCCAGGCCTACATTGATCTCATCCACGACCTCCACACGGATGACCGCGACGACGGGAGTTTGCACTACGTTCCCATCCGCGAGGTCAACTTCGATGATACGACTGTATCGAAGGCAATTGACGAAGCGCACAAGGTGGCGACCTGGGTTGTGACATTCGATGGCATTGCGGACCTGCAACTTCTGAGAAGTAACGACATCAGCGTCATCCACTTTGTGACGCGACCAGGGTCGAGTCACAATATTATCGTCTCTACCAAGCAGACAAGTAAGACGCTACGCCAACGCTTGGTCGAGCAGATCGATCTGATCCGTGGCGGAGCTCCGGGCGACCTCTCGGCAATTGCCGACTTCTGCATCAGGGAAGCTGCACTGATCTCCGGTATGGTTGTGCTAAGGGCGGCACGATTGGAGAAGAACGCCCTCGAGCTACTTGGCCTTGTAATGAGTAGGCAGGTAATTACGGACTCGCTCCCGCAGGGTATTGCTCCTGTGGCATGGCTACTTCTCGATGATTTCGGAAAGTCAATTGGCCATGCCCGAGGCAAGATGTCGGACCTGCTCGCAGTCTGCCTCGGGACAGATTCCGGTAGGCCAGTGATTGACCTCGTGGTCGTTGAGAGCAAGTTCGTCGGCTCCGACGGCCAGGCGCAGGAGGCAGCTCTGTCGCTCGCTCAGACGAAGGCGAGCACCAATGACATCCGCGACCGCATCGTCCTGGACGGAGATCATCTCAATAAGCACACTTGGCGCTCCCGCCTCGCTGACCTCATGCTTGAGCACGGTGTGTTCGAGGGCGAGGTCGCGTCGATCTCGCCGAGGACATGGGCGAAGATGTTGCGCGAAGACGAGGTGAACATCCGTATCCAGGGTGCATCCCTCGTATTCATCCACGATTGCATCGGCGAGAAGCCTCCTGCGCTTCCGTCGGAGAGCGATGACCAACGCCAATACATCTTCGACAGGGCCGAGATTGCCCGTGTCCTCGAGCGCTCCCTGAATCGGGAAGGCGCTGCGCCGCTCACACTCGATCTGCCTGTCCCGATGGCCTCCCGGCTGGATGATACCGAATCAGAGGCTGAAGGCATCACCGGATTCAAGCCGGAGCCCCATGAGAACGACGGAACGGAAAAGGGCGGAAAGCCGTCCTTGCATCCACCTGAAGAAATGGAAGGTGCCGAGGAAAACAAGCCGAGCAAGCCGGAGACCGTTGCTGGGCAAGCATCCGGCTCCTATCCGCCATCCGTCACTGAGTTCATCAGCTCCTACAATGGGTCGGGCGAGGATGGCGAGACTCTGAAATGGCTCGAGAAGACGAAGACGAGTCTGCGTATTGCTCTGCGGGGCTATGGCCTTGACGCGGACATCGTTGGAGAGCGCCTGACTCCCAACTCCGCTCTCATTCGATTCAAGGGCTCTAGCAAGATGACCGTTGCAGAGGTCGAAAGGCGTAAGGAAGTCCTGCTGACCTCACATGAACTGGACGTTATGGACGTGCGGCCAAGCAAAGGCGAGGTGATAATCATGGTTGCTCGGCCGAAGCGCGCGACCATCCTCCTACCCCAACTTTGGCGTCGCCGGGGGCTTCCAGACACGGCTCCTATCTCGAATGGCAGCTTCCTAATCGGCGAGAAGGAGCAGGACGGAGAGCTCTTTTTCCTCAACCTCTTCGGGGAATTTGGTGGGCAGCCCCAGCACGGCCCGCACACGCTTATTGCTGGCGAGACAGGGGGCGGAAAGGGTGTTCTGACGCGTAACATCCTACTGGACCTGCTGGCTACGAACTCCCCACGTAATGCTCGGGTACGCTTCGTCGACCCAAAATTCGGGGCCGACTACCCATGGATCACGGGGATGCCCCATTTGGACGGAGGACTCGTCACCTCGCAGGAGGAGGCGATCAAGACCCTTGAGGAACTCGTCGCGGAGATGGACCGCAGGTACGAGGAGATCACGAAGGTCGCGCCGAACATCGATAAGTACAATGCTAAGGTAGCCCCAGACTCTAGGCTGCCCCGCATTTATCTGTTCCACGACGAAATCGGGGACTGGATGGCCGACAAGGACAATTCGGATTACCGGGATGCAGTGGCGAGCCATGTGGTCAGGCTAGCGTCCAAGGCTAGAGCCGCAGGCGTGCACCTGTTCCTGATAACGCAGCGCCCGGATAGAGACGCATTGCCGAGCCAGGTTAAAGCCAACATGAACAACAAGATCTGCCTGAAGGTGGCCTCCGGAACAAACTCGCGGATCGTCCTTGATGAGAACGGAGCGGAGAACCTTCTTGGCCAAGGTCATTTCGCGGCGAAGCTAGCAAATGAACGGGTATCGAGCCAAACGAGCCTTGTATTCGGGCAAGCACCTTTCATGGACGATGATGAGGCGTGGGAACTTGCGGCTGCTATCAAGGCACACTGGCAATAGGACATTGTTCGTTGCTTGCCAGCTTACCGAGCCACCATAGGAGCGCCCCGTATGGCCAGACAACTTTTATGACCTTCTCTCCCAATTCACTTACGAACAACATGTGGGGCTGGAGATTTGGTTTCCAACTCGATGAGCTGCGTCGATCCTACGAGGCGGCACGGGAGGCTTCCGATCGTGACCGGATCCGTATCGAACGACAATGGTCAGAATTCGAAGCAGAGGTAGCAGCAGGCCGTGCATCTTTCATCGAGGAGGATGAGGAGGGCCGCCTTATCTCTGATCATGGCGACCACGTAGGTGAGATGCTCTCGGAAATCAACGGTGTGCTGCACGTCCTACGTGAGGCATTCACGATCTCATTGCACCACTTCTGGGAGCGGCAGTTGAAGAGCCGCATGAAGGTTAAAGAATACAAAGAGGCGATGGCCTTCGCGTTTCTAAAAGATCAAGGCATCACACCTAATGAGCCGATGCTTACTGCGCTGCGACTCACTGCTAATGTCGCTAAACATAGTGAAGGGAACTCAGCAGACCACCTCTTCATCTTGCACCCCGACCTCTTCGATGTGACAGAGATGACTAAGTGGGATGCAGAGCCGAGCCATGAATATCTAAAGATTACTGACGAATTGCTCAACCACTTCTTCAGTGCCGTGCGCGATTCCGGGCCGACTGGAAAGGCGATTTGGTCTTAATAGGCCCTTTGTGGTTGACCTACACCTATCGCGCTTGGCTTCATATTGAGCTGCGGATGGGGCAAGCGCCCCTAAAGTTTCGGATTTGAAATTGCTTCAGCTCCAGCAAGTCTAGGGGCAAATTGTGCACTAGATCTATTCTATCGACTGTGTCAACGCATCAGAGGGCTTCCTTTGTCCGGAAAGACTCAATCCGTCGGCAAGCGCGTAGGTGGCTTCGTCTATGTGCACAGAGAAGCTATTGACCTAATCGAGACTAATCTCCAAGCGGTCGTCGAGAAGGCAGCAGCGCTACTGCCCAACCTGCCTTGGAACGTCGCTAAGGTCTCCCGGAGCGAGGTGTCCCTCCTTGTCTACGAAGACTTTGACAAGGCGGCCTTCCCGTCTCTCCTGCAATCCGCGAAGGTCGATCTAGCCACGGGCAAGGTCTCAACTAGGGACTACGAGGGCCGCGAGAGCCCGCCCATCCTACACCGCAAGGAAACCCTCCTGCGTCCAGGCGACCCACGCATCCCGAAGTTTAGCGCGCTCACGGCTGATGCCGAGGGGCGCGGCCTGTTTAAGGATTCAAACTCGATTGGCACGAAGCGGAAATGGGAGGAGAGGCTCCGTGAAGCAGGATTGAGAGTGGTGGCACAAAGTCTAGTGCAGGCTGATGACCGCCTGATTGATGTCGCGCGGCATCGGACGGCCATCGCTCGCCGCGATCTCTCTCAACCGATGCAGCTCATGATGCGCTTAGCGATTATCCGGCGGGAGTTCGACATCTTTGACTACGGCTGCGGTCAGGGAGACGACGTGGCGCTGCTGCAAGGCAACGGCTACGAGGCGTTTGGCTGGGATCCGCACCATGCTCCGAATGGACCGCGCCGGGCGGCTGACGTGGTGAACCTCGGCTTCGTGCTCAATGTTATTGAGAACCCGCACGAGCGCATCGAGACCCTCAAGGCGGCATGGTCCTTCGCAAAGCGGGTCATGACTGTCGCGGTGATGCCAGCCGGCAAGTACCCGACCACCGGGTATACCCCCTATAAAGATGGTTTCCTGAGTACGTGGGGCACATTCCAGCGCTTGTTTACGCAAGAAGACCTACGTCATCTGGTGGCATCCGCAACTAAGGAGAACCCAATTTCCCTAGCTCCTGGGATCGTCGCGATCTTCCGGGACAAGGAGCTTGAGCAGGAAATCACATACCGCAGACGCTCCCGCGCCTCGATGTTGTCTGAAACCTTCCGTGCTGTGCCGCGCCAGCGCCCGACAAAGGCCGCTCGGGTGCCGACCTCAATCAGAGAACGGATCGCGCCTCAGCTCGAAATTATCTGGGGCATCGCGCTCGAACTCGGCCGCCTTCCTGACATTACCGAGGTGGGGGATGACATCATTGGCTCATTGGCGGAGGCACGTGTCTCCTTTGAGCGAGCTCTTTCTCTTTGTGTTGACGCATTCAATCCTAGTAGCCTGAAAGAAGCTGCTGAAGCGAGAGTTGATGATCTGCTTGTTCACTTCGCCCTCACTCAGTTCCCGGGTGCCCCGCGCTATGCAACGTTGCCTAAGTCTATCCAAAGGGATGTCCGGACGTTCTTCGGAAGTCATGCCGCTGCGATGGAACGGGCGAGAGCACTTCTATTCTCAGTCGGTAAACCGGACAAAGTTAGAGAAGCGATTGACGAAGCATTGAGGCATGGCCTCGGCGGAACCTGCAACGGTTCCTTCCGCTTCTTGGCCTCCGCGCTGCCGCGGATACCAGCGGCCATTCGCGTCGTTATAGGCTGTGCCGAGGTGACCGAAGCTGACATCGGCTCCAGCGACTTCCTGGACGTTGCGCCCGATGAGGGGCTGGTCCGCGGGATCCGATGCGAGGACGCTACAAAAGCTCTTCCAGTGGTGGCAGAGATCGTTGAGGTTGATTTAAGGGCTCTACGCCGGAAAAGATCCCGTCCCAAGGGTATGATCTTATACCTTAAGAGCCGATATCTTCCCTCTGATGATCCTGCGCAGACAAGCCAGCGGGACATCGATGACAAGCTCATCAAGGCCGGGATAGTATCGCCTGAAGGCCTAGGACCAGATGCAGCAGCTCTGGCTCAGCGGCTCAATCCCATATCACGTTCCACCAGTACCTGAGTCATTGGCCAGCCGCCGCATGTGACGGCCAGCGGACGATCCCGCACCCGACGAGACCCGCCCCGCAAGGGCGGGTTTCTTCTTGCCTGGAGCCGTAACGTTTAATCGGCATCGTCGTCGGGACGCTTTCGCTTGAATCTTTCCTCGCAACGCTCCGAGCAGTAGCCACATTCGTTGCATACCAAGCGGCCACACGTCTGGCAGTTGGGGTGCTTTACCAGCGTCAACGGAAAGTTGTCGCAACGGAAGCCGCTTTTCGACTTGCCTCCGCAGTAGGTGTAGATGGTCAGCTTCTCCCCGCGATCAGTCTTCCCCAAGAGCATGTAGGGACTTGGAGCGTCGAAATGCCGGAAGTTGATACCTGATAAGGCTATCCGCTCACCACATTCCTCCAGCATCTTCAGCAGGTCAGAGAGTGAACCCGTGGGATCGTATAGGGCTCCGGAATCTCCCCCGGGGCAGTCAACATCAATCTCATACTCCATAATCTTGAACACATGTCTCCGCTCGAACGGTCCGCTACCAGACGATCCCTGCGCGGGTTCGCGGCGAATCCAATCGGTGAAGTTCTCAACCGAGATCATCCTTCGGATAAAGCGAATGACCGCCGCTCCGTTCTCGCCTCTGACGACGGAGTGCATAAACTCGGATAGGGCAAAGAGCGCGATAGTCAGCTTGCGATACGAAGACCGGGACACGGCGAGAGCGAACCGATCCACGAGATCCCTTTGAGACTGGCTCAAGACTTGGTAGACATCGCACTCCTGATGGCGACCGCAAGCGATCGCCAGTGCCATGATCGTTTCCGGTTTGCGGGCGAGGATGGCGGCCCACTCATACAACACCGTGTAATCAGGCGTGTATGCCTCTATCTCGAACGCCCAGGCCGGAATGTAGCCCGTATCGTAATGAACTGTCACAGGGAAGAGGCGATCCGGGAGCGTATTCACAGCATCCGTAGACTCCTGAACATCGCGCCTCGTAACAAGTCCCAGCAGAGTCTGACGGATTCCTTTCTCACGGTCAGGCCCACTGCCATCGGTTAGCACTCCGGCAATTGCGACATCCACCCCTGCAACGGCCTTGAATTTATCGACGTAGTTATGCCGTCGCCTGTTGCTGGTGAAGACGGTCGCGTTCTTGACATCAATCAAGGTGTCGGCCTCGATGTCGTGCGTTTTCCAGCGCACGTCACGGCCGCTAACCTGAAGGATCGACACATCAACAGCGCTCACGCCTAGTTGGTATCGATAGAAATCCGCAACGAACTTTTCGGCCATTCTCGCATATATGTATCGCTTGAACCTTGGCAGAGTCTGCGAGTAGTCGGACCACTTATCCACCTCATCGCGGGTAAGCTTTTCGTCGCTGTCGTTCGTCCAGAGATTAATAAGCTCGATATCTTCATCATTGAGGCGATCTTCGGCCCGGTTTTCTCGTCTGCTGATCGAGGATAAGGTCTTCCAAGTGACGACAGTTCGCTTCTCGAAGCTGCTCAAAACATGCCAATGGTGCTTCGGTCGACCATGTGGGTAGGGCACCGTCCCAAATCTGGTTTCGTTGGTGTTTGTATCCGTTAACGCGCCATAGAATGGGGGATCGAGAGTGTCTCGCTTTGGCATGAAGGCTTTAAGGAGCTTCAAGGCCGTATCGAGCCAAACTTGGTCATCTATTTCGCGATAGCCCTTTAGTCCTTCGAGACCTCGCAAGCTTTGTCGAAATAGATGTTGAGCCTTGAGGTTGGCGGCAATGATGCGTGGCTTGTCTCCATCCTGTAACCGCTTCAGCTCCTTCCATCTCACTATTATTGGGTCGCCAGCATGGTTAAAGAAAAGATCATATTCTTCTTTGTGCTGAGTGACGACGCTGCCAACTGTCTTCGTGCTCCTGAAGGAAAGCGTTTTGAATAGTAATTGGTGAAGGTCGCTATTCATAATCTCAGCACGGAATGATCTCACGGAGAGGCGGTAGAGCGGCGCAAGCCTGAATTCGCTCTTTAACCGACCCTGCGGGTCAGGGGAATAGGACGAGGCTGGTGTCAATGCGGCCAGAGCGACCCAGCCTCGCCAACTGCTGGAAAGCCGGCTCGTCGCTCCAACCCTCACGTCGTGCAGGATCTCGATCAAGGCGATTTTCCGCTTTTCTGGTCAGTTGCGATCCCCGCGACAACCCTAGAGGCATCGCAAGCAATGGAGGGCGACATGGCGGTGCAAGTGGTATCGGGCGCACGGAACGACGGCTGGTTGGAGCGGTTCACGAAGCAGGTTGCAAGCGGTCCTGCGGGGCGGCTCATCGACCTCTTGGGGTCAACGTTCCTGACGAGGCCGAAGACGCAATCCCCGTTCGGGGACTGGAAGGGCGTTGCGGCCGTCCTGCAATCGTCCAAGCCGCTTCCGGTGACGGTCGCGCCGTCGTTCGTCCAGACCGCCGCGGACACCCTGACCGAGATCAGGGAGAACGTCGCAAGCGTCCTGCGGTCGCTCAATCCCACGGACGGGATTGACGCGCTCAAGGCGAAGTTGAAGGACTTCGGCCTCAATCTCTACGAGAAGAAATCCGTCAACTATTTGCATTATGAGAAGACCAACACCCATCACAAGGCTTCGAAGGTCAACCCGGAACTGTCCTACTTCGGCACCTTGAGGCGTTCCCTCCAAGCGAAGCTGGCGGGGCAGATTGGACCCGGCGACCCGGCGACCGCCGTCCACGGCTGGGACGAGATGGCGTTCACGATGGGATTCAGCGGTGTGCAGCCGCAGGACCTCGTTAACGATCAGGGCAAGCCGCGCAACATCCTCGGCTACTCCGTCAGCACCGAGAAGGGGACTGATGGAAAGGCAGTGCGGCGCGGATGGATCGGAACCGTCCATGCCGTCGCCTCCGACGATCCCGCCGTCAACCTCAAGATGATGCGCGAAGCAAAGGCAAAGGGACTCGAGCTCGTCCTTCCGGAGCGGATGCGCGGCGATGCCGCCAAGGGGCTTCTGGTCCGTGGGATGCCGATCCTGGTCAAGAGCAAGGCGGGAGCGGACGGCAAGCGCGTTCCGGTGTCCCTCCCGGCCGACAAGATCCACCCGATGCTGTCCCTTGCCCGGCTGACCGCCGCCTGGGGCAAGGGCATGATCGAGCTCTACATTGAGAAGGCGGACAAGGCCAACAAGCAGAGCGGCCTGTTTGTCGCCCCAAGCAAGAGCCCGTTCCTTCACAGGGACGCTGCCCGAGCCGAGCGCGAGAGCCGCCAGTCCTTCTTCGACACCTTCGTTGCCAAGAAGGGAGCCGATGATTTCGCATTCGCTGGCGGCGACGCTGCTGACGACCTTTTTACGGCGTTCGCGGACGACAAGACTAAGCCCGCAGCCGGCTCCAAAGCGGCCGATCCCGTCCCCGAAGAGCCAGCCGCCGAGGACCGCCGCGACTTCCGCGTCCGCGTGAAGGAGGACAGGAGCGGGGTCTACATTTGGGATGCCGAGTTCGAGGCCGTCCAGTCCGCGCCAGTCAGCGAACTCGATCCTGGCCGCTACCCGCTGGAGGACTCGAACGGCAAGAAGCTGGGATACACCGACGTTCTTCCCGGGAAGCGCGTGGAGCATCGCAGCGCGGACACGAACGAAACCCTCAAGTTCAACAAGCCGCAGCCGTCGCGGGAACGTCGCTACGAGAGAGAGGATCGGTTTGCCGCCCGCATGTGACGGACGGCCCCGCGATCGAGACAGCAACCCGCCCAAGTGGCGGGTTTCGCTTTTCCGGGCCAAGGCCCGAAAGGGAAGAGGAAAAAGGAACGCGGGCTGGGTGGGCTTCCGGCATTGCCAATCGTTGGCAAAGAGGATCGTTCGATTTCCGAAGTAGTTATTTCGGTCTTCGAAGCTTTAGAACGATGCTGCTTTGACTAGGGTTGGTGATGCAAAGGACTAGAGCCGCCGAAGCCGAGATAATCCTTGTCTGCCAGTGACTTTCTTCTTGTCGGCTATTTACGTGGGCGCCCTATTCACCCATACTAATCCTGTAACGAGAGATCGTTGCTACACGAAAGGAACTTACCACATGACCGACACAAGCGCCGCCACGCTCATTCAGATCGCCGCCCGCAAGGTCGAGAAGGCCGACAAGAAGCTTGCCAAGTTCGAGGCCAAGTCCAGGGAGGACTTCTTCTACGCAGTCTTTGATGCCGTTGAACTCTTCGAGACGAAGGCCGCTCAACGCGCTTGGCAGGAGATCGCAGAGATCGACCCCGAGGTAGAGTTTTGGCGCATCAAGAAGCACGTCGCGGAGAAGGTATCCGCAGGCAAGTGGGTGGAAGGGTCTTCCTGCCAGATGAGGAACCTCTACCAGCGTTGCTCCCTCGCAGCGTGGATCAAGGTTCTCGATGCGATGGAATTCCACATCGACTGTCCCGAATTCGCCTGACGACGTGGCCGGGGCAGGTCCCCGGCTTCCTTCCCGGAACGAGACGACACCAACAGACGCAAGGGAGAGACACCATGAACCAGGGCCAGAGGATCGCCGTCATTCAACGCCTTTCGACGGCTAACGCGACTTCGCAGCGGGCGATCGAGAAGCTGACGGGCATCGTCGCAAAGGGCAACGCGCTCCACGGAATCCTTCACGGCGACCTGGATGACCTGAACGTCAACCTCAAGGTCGGCGGCGAGCTCATGTTGCTCCGCCTCTTCCTGAACAACCTCCGCGCCGACCTCGATGCGATCGAGAAGGCGGTGGTGGGGAGCCAGCAGGAATTGGGAATCATCGAGCAAGCGGCCTGACACAGCAACAACAACGAGGGGAAACAACACGACGACAGACAGCACCACAAGAGCCGACCACCGCACCGTCGAAGCCGCCTATTCCGCGATCCTGCGGATGCGGTGCGACCTCGAAACCGTCAGCCGGCGCGAGGCTGATCCGGACTTGACGGCGGCACTGGAGAAGGTGGTTGCGGCCATCGGCGCGGCCGTCCCCGAAATTGAGACGGCGGTCGATCTCATGGCGACGAAGGTCTTCCGCCCGGAGGCGATCCCCGGCGCGTAGCCGCCACCTCATGGGGAGCTCCCCACGACGAGAAGCCCGCCAATACGGCGGGTCTTTTCGTGTTGCCTCGGATTTCGAAGTATTGCATCCGCCCTCTCGCCTTGCGCTTGTCAACTATTAGTAACCGCAAGGCTTCATGCTTCCGGCAGGCGCGGCAACATCTATTTTTCTTCAAAGATTCGTCTTCGGCGCATTGACGGAGGGTGCGATTTACCCCCACACTATTCTTGTAACGTCATTCACAGGCGACGTTGCAAGCGAAAGGGAGTTACCACATGACCGACAGCAAGATTGCCGCCCTCCACGTAATCGCTAACCGCAAAGTCGAAGCCAACGAGAAGGCGATGGCGAAGTGGATCGAGGACGTTCAGGACCACTCGCGTTCCGCCCTGGAGTGGGCTGACTCCATGTTTCTCAACACTGCCTACGCGGAGGTCTGGAAGGAAGTCGGCGCATTCACGCGCGGGCGCAAGTCCTTCCTCGAAGTCCGCGACCTGGTGAGCCTCCGCCTCGTCAACGAGGCCACGTCCCCGTCGCGCTCCACCAGCGACTGCCACAACATCATGGCCCGCGCGAAGCTGGCCGCTTGGGGCGACGTTCAGAGGGAAATCCTCGACCTCGCCTGGGAAGACGACCACCGCGACGAACAGGCAGCGGCCTGATCCTAGAGGGCCGGGGCGATCCCCCGGCTCCCTTCCCGGGACGACACGATAGCGACGAACACGAAGGGGTTTTCAGATGACCGAGACGAACCACATCGCCGCACTGCGTAAGACCGCGCTAGACACCATCGAGGCCTGCAAGGAGAGGCAGACCAAGTGGTTGGAGGACGCGCATAAGGATCCAGTCCGCGCGATGGAATGGGCCGACAACATGTTCCTTAACACCGCCTACGTGCAAGTATGGGACGAGGTGGCCGGCATGACCGAATGCTACGACACCTTCCGCGAAATCCGCGATGCCGTGAACTTCAAGCTTTTCAGTCGAGCCAAGGAGGGAAGCACATCCACCAGCCAGAGCCGCAACGAGATGGACCTTGCGCGTCTGTCCGCTTGGAGCTCCGTGGCAGAGGCGATCGACAAACTCGTCAGGCGCGAAGAGCGGGCGGCACAGAAGGCGGCGTGAGGCGGCGGCACCGGAGCCGGGTCGTCCCGGCTCCATTCGGGCAAAAGGAACACGGAGTAAACGGGGCCACAGATGGACAGAAAACTTACCGACACCGAACTCGCAATTATTGACCGAGAGGCGAATAGGCGCATGGCCGAGGCCGACTTGTGTATCAAAGGCTGGGCAAAGGAGGCGATGGAGGATTCCCGACTCTTCCTCATCGGTTCCGGGGACGACTTTTGCGCCACCGTCCAGCGCAGATATGTGTGGGGGGTAGTTTCCTACGATGCGAGACTGGACTCCCTGATCGGCGTATTCGAGGCCAACCTACGGAAGCGGGCCGTCAATCCCGACCTCGACTACGAGAATGAGAAGGGCGGCAAGGCAAGGCCCGTCCTCGACGCAGCGGCGCACTACGAGGCCGTCGCCTGGAACGAGGTCGCGGACTTCATCGCCGGGTTGGCCGAAGGCGGCGGCAAGGAACCCGCCTGACCGTCCCAATTCCACTTTCCTATTTCCCATTCCGAAACCCGCCGCTTGGCGGGTTTCTTGCGTATTGGCCGTCGGTTTCGAAGCATTCCCGAACGCCAGCAATCACGGCCCATCGTCAACATTTAGTAGTCAAGTCCCGGCTGCTCCAGGAGTCCTTCTGGTGGCGCGATCTTTTTCTGCGGCGAATCCTTTCGGCCATTGACGTAGGGTGTTTTATACCCCCACACTCCTAATGTGGATGCTTGAAAAAGCCACACGGAGGGGGAACGCCATGACGACGAAGACCAAAAGGAAGCCGCGCCGGATTGGCTGCCCGATAACGATCAATCACTACCGCTACGGCCGCAAGGCTCACTTGGAGAGCATCCTTCGCCTCAAGCGTGAGATCCGGTCCTACGGAAACGTTTCCAAGCAGCCGATGCTGGCATTCGCCACCTCCCACCTCGGGAAGAAACTCACGAAGCTGCGCGAGAGCCTGGCCCACATGCGCCGCCAGCCGATCGTCGAAAGCCTCTGACGACAGGCCGGGATCGCCCCGGCCTCCCCATCCAATGACAGCAGCACGACAGGGAGCCAATCAGATGACCGACAGGAACAGAGCACTCCTTCTGGCCCAAGGACTCGGTATCGTCGTCCTCATCAAGCGCACGGCGGACAACCCGCGCAAGGTCGAACTCGAACTTTGCCCCGGGTACGGACTTAGGGCGACTGGCCGACCATACTTCCGGTGCAAGACCTGGAAGAAGGCACTGGCCTTCCTCGAAGACTTCGGGGCCGCTTCCAAGGCTCCCTGCGAACCCGGCGTGTTCCCCAATCCTGCCTTCCTCGCATTCCTCAAGGACCGATGCCCCGAGATCACGATCGACGGTCATTGGCTTCGATAACGAGCAACGGAGGGAGGTGGGAAATGGCCAGAGGGATTCCATTGGCAGAGCAGCATCGGTTCGAGGGGGACTACGAGATCGTCGTCAAAGGGAGCGGCAAGATGTGGTTCGCCAGCATCGTGTTCCGCGATGTGAGCGGCAGGGCCACGCCGACCACTTACTCCTGCCAGAAAGGCAAATACGGCGATCCCGAGCAGCGCATTGTCAGGAAAGCCCTCCAAGCAGACCTGGAACGGCTACGCGCCTACCGCGCCAAGACGGGTCGCCGCTGGGAGATCGAGAAGGTGGAGGGCCAGGTCGCGCTGAACAGGACTGCGAGACATGCCCGCAGGGCTGGCGTCGAACTGCCGCAACAAGAAAAACGCAAGCCGCCAACGGTCATCACCGACCGCCACTGACAGATCACCAATACCAACCAGCATGAAAGGAGTGACCGCATGAGCAAGAAGCTGAACATCCTCGTAACCGACGAAGCCGCACTGGAAGCCGCGATCGAGCCGATCCGTGGCCGTGCCACGACGTGGACGCATCCGGCCAGCGGCATCAGGAACGTTGCCGAACTGGCAGAGAGCCGACTTGCGAAGGCCGGGTTGCCTCCGTCCCACAGCGTCGGTGTCGTCGCCGTCCATACATCGATGGGGCCGGAATCCAACTCATACGACTACGGCGTGACCGGGAGCAGGATCACGCTCAAGCGTTCCAGGGACGGCTGGAGGTTCGTCGGCTACGAAAAGATCGGCCTTTACCCAAAGCAGGGCGGCAAGCTGGACCTCACGTTTCAGGAGAGACACCGCGAGGCGATGGTTGCCGCAATCCTCCGGAACAACCGGATCACCGTGAAGTCCGCGACGACCGAGCAGAAGGAGGCCGCGTGATGCTGGAATCCTTGCAGAAGATGGTTCCCCTTCACCACGGCTCCCGGTTCGAACTGAACGGCCACCTCTACGAGATCGAGGGGAGCTTTGTTCAGGCAAACACTCCCAAGGTCCGCGTCAAAGTCTCGAAGCTGGCGGACGGCGGTGAGATCGAGCCTCTAGGCACCGTGTCCATCAAGCGGTCGCCCGGGCAGACCGAGATGAGCCAATCCATGATCGCAAACCGTGTCAGGCCGCTACTCGGCAAGCTGGCGACGACGACGGAGGTTGACCTTTTCGGGGCCGACTGACGACGGGGCCGGAAGAATCCGGCCTTCCCCCGAGCCGCCGGCGACGACGGTTCCGGGGAGGGATGCCCGACACCCTCCACGACTTCAACACCAACACAGGGAGAACGACACCATGACCGACACGAAGCAAGCATTTCTCTTCCCGCACGACGGCGACGTTCACCTGATCGTCCGCACCGGGACGGAGATCGCCGCCTACTCCATCACGGACACCCACATCGGCGGCAAGGCCGAGCGCAAGGCCGTGATCGTCGGCAATCAGGACCGCGAGGCCGTCTACAAGGAGAAGCTGGACGCGCTTCACTACGCGAACCTCTCGCTCTTCAACGCCGTCTCGAAGTCCCTTCTCGGGGTTGACGGCATGGAAGCCGCCGAACAGGCCGGGTTCCGCTTCATCGAGCCGTCCGGTTCGACGTGGGATGGCACCGCACGTTTCCCGATCAAGGGACCGTTCGAGCTCGTCGCGGCATAGCCGCGACGTTCCCCCTTGAGGGGTTCCATCACCAATAGACGAAAGGAGCTACCATCCATGAAGAACGACGACGTGGATTATGAAGCCGCGCTGGAAGGCCCGATTTACGCGATCGCCTCCGCATCGAGCAACATCGAGTGGATCGCGGAACGCATCCAGCATTCTCACCCTACGGAATCCGCGACACTCGCGCTCCTGGTCCGCGGACTCAAGGGAGCCGTTCACATCGCGGAGGAAACCAAGCCGAAGCTGGCACCGGGGGCCAATCAATGGCCCGGGTCGCCAAGCATCCGATGGCGGAAGCCGCCGACGCGATCATGGCGACCGGACTCGTGAAGGGGAAGATGCCGGCGAAGGACGGCAAGCGTCTCTACCTCGTCCTTTGGGCGGTCAATCCCGATTTCCAGGGCGACGTGACAACGCGCGTCTACCTGGATTCCCGAGCGCGGGAGTTTCGGATCGACGCAGGAAAGGGACTGTCCCGCGACTTCTCGGAAGCCCTATTCGAGATCGGACTCACAGCCCGGGCTTTCGGGATCGTCACGGAGGAACGTGACGACGACCTGACCGTCAGGATTCAGTGAAAAGGAAAGGACAGCGGATGAACGGCGACTACATGGACGCGATGTGCATCGGCAACGAGGACTTCATGGAAGAGATCGAGGCCGAGATCCGTGCCGAACTCAAGGCTGGCCGCGCGGACGGACTGGTCGAGGGCGAGGCCCAGCGCGACTTGTCCGTCCGCATGTCGGGACGCGATTACGTCTTCAAGGCCAACGTGCCGGCCGACGTGGCGGCGCGTGACGGCGTGGAGAAGGCGGTGAACGCCGCCCTCAATCGCGGGCTGGCCGGGAAGATCGCCTGGGGACCACAGATCAGGTGGCAGATCGAGGATCACAGCCGATTCCTGCGGGATCGCGGCAGGGACGAGTCGATCGAGGTATGGTTCTAGCGGCTATGCGCCGACGACCACTGACCGCTTTTGCGATGCAGCCGGCGGCGGCAACCATTCAGGAGCCAACCAACAAGGGGAGGGGGCAGATGCAGTTGATGGACTACAGGCGGAAGGACGACTACGCAGCCCGGATCGAGGAACTGATGAAGCTGGTCGAGGTAAACGCCGCCGAGGCGAACCGCATCGAGCAGGACATGCGGTTTCGGGGCGGTGGGGCGCGTGACATGAGATCGGCGGCGATGAACCTTGCCGAAGCCGTCAGTTGCATGGCGGCGCAAATCCGGTCCCTCCAAGGACACGACGACAAGGCCGCATAGGCATCCGGCACCGTGACGAAGCGAACCCGCCCCGCAAGGCGGGTTTCTTCTTTTCGGGGAGGCCGTCGCGCCCGGGGCGACGCTCGGTAGCGTCAGACGACTCTTAAAGGATTCCTATGGGTCGCCTCACGGTAGACACCGCTGACTCTGGAAGACCCTGCGGGTCTAGGGGAAGAGGAGGAAAGAGTGGCCTTGGGTCGCCAGAGCCGTCCGAAAGCTGTCCTCAAGCCGTTGGCGACAGGATGCGCCGCCCGGGTCACCCGCAGACCCGATTTCGGCCTCAAATGCCCTCGATTCCGGCTGCAAGTAGAGCCCGTAAGTAGTTCCGGTGGATATCCTGTGGATATATAGTATTCGTATTGTATTCATAGCGTATTGATGCATTGACTTTCGAAGCGATTTCATCGGCGGAAACGGCTTAGTCTTGACGTATGCTTAAGGATCGGCTACCTTAGTATCGTGATGCTCCAACATCACTTGACAACTACGGAAGGAGTTACCGCATGGATTACGCCGCACAACACGCCGTCGAGGGCAACTACCAGATCGAGATCAGCGAGGGCTTCTGGCTCCGCACCGACCTTTCGATGACGGAGATGAGGTGGATGGCCCGGGTCGTCTTCATCGACTCCAAGGGCGTGAAGACCCCCACCTCTTACAAGGCCGAAACCTCGCAGGCTGGAGATCCCAACAAGCGGATCGTCCGCGCCAGGCTGCTCAACGCGCTCACCCGCCTCAAGGCTTATCGCCAGCAGACGGGCAAGCGGTGGGAGATCGAGCAGAAGGAGAAGCGCGAGGCCGAGAAGGCCGCGAGGCTGGCGGCGCGGGAGGCCGCGACGGCCGAGAAGAAGCCGGCGCGCACCAGGGCAGACCTCCTGGCCTCGGTCGCTGACTGACGGTGGTTGGCCGGGGCCAGTCCCCGGCCTTCCCCCGAGCCGCCGTGTGCGGCGACGGCTTCGGGGAAGGCTCCAACCTTCCACCAGACCGCATCGAAAGGACTTACCAAGTGACCATTGACTACGCAGCACTCCACGCCGCCGAGGGCGACTACCGGCTCCACATCGAGGCCGACTACTCGATCGTCATGGACGGGATTCATTTCTCGATCGTCCACGACAAATGGAAAGGCCACGTCGTCTTCATCGACTCCAAGGGCGAGAAGACCTGGACCGGGATCAAGGCGATGACGCTCAAGTCCGACGATCCCGACTACTCCGGATTGCGGGCCATGCTCCGGGGCGAACTTCATCGCCACCGCGAACACCGCGCCAAGACCGGCCGCCGGCTTGAGATCAACCGGATGCGGGCCCGAGAGGCCAAGAGAAAGGTCCGCCAGAGCGCGTGACCGGATCGCCGGGGATCAGTCCCCGGCCTTCCCCCGAGCGGCCGGCCACGACCGCTTCGGGGAAGGCTCCAACCTTCCGCAAGCCACCAAGAAAGGATTTACCAGTGACGAACACACGCAACGCCACCGCCAAGACCCTGACTGCCGTCATCACGATTGATGCCGACGATGTGGTCAACGCACTCCGCGACGTTGGCAAGGCCCGAGGCCGCGACGACGAACACATGAGGAAGTTCGCCGCTTGGCTGATGGGGGATCGGGTCAGCGTCGGACACATCGAGGACTTCGGCTGGGACGAACTCCGCCGCAACTGGTTCCAGCACCACGTCGCGGAGGAATACGAGTCCTTCATTGGCGAGACGGAGGGCTGGCCCGACGAGCAAGCCGCCTGACGACCGAGGCTGGGGACCACCCCGGCCTCTCCCCAAGCGGCCGACAGCGACCGCTTCGGGGGAGGCTCCAACCTCCCGCAAGCCACCAAGAAAGGAACTACCATGAAGGTTTACTACGGCTTCCCTCCCGCAAACGCCGACGAGGCAACCAAGGCCCGGTTTGAGGCCGGACACAGGGAACAGCGCACCCACGTTGTCGAGGTGATTTCCCTGCGGGTGATGCAGGGCTCCGGCTGGGATGATGAAGTCTGCCGGAAAGCCGAGGAAGTGCTTGAGGCGTTCAAGGGCCACGAACTGGACGCGGCGGCGTTCGACCGGACCATGAGCGCACTGCGTCGCCTCGAAGACTGACGGCGGGGCTGGGGAGTGATCCCCGGCCTTCCCCCGAGCGGCCGGCGGCGACCGCTTCGGGGAAGGCTCCAACCTTCCGCAAGACACCGCACCGAAAGGAGTTACCGATGACCGACCATGAAACACTTCACTCGGCCGAGGGCGACTACGAGATCATCGTTGAGGAAACTCAATACATCTCGTTCATCCCCTACAAGGTGTCCGCGCCCATGTGGGCGGCCCGACTCGTCTTCAAGGACTCGAACGGCCATGAGACGGCGACCGGGCATTACGCGGACACCACGATCGCCCACGACAAGAACCAGAGGCGGGTCCGTTGCAGGCTCATCAAAGCCCTTGGCAACTTCCGCGCCTACCGGAAGCGCACTGGCCTTCGCTTCGAGGTCGGGGAGATGAACGACACCGTGGCGAGGATCGAGGTCCGCAATGCCGAAAGGACGGCCCGCAAGGCCGCGAAGGTAGCGGCCTGATGACGGACTACGCGAAACTCCACGCCGTCGCCGGCGACTACGAGATCTTCCTTGAGGAAGGACACCCGTTCGACCCGGCATCCGGTCCTCGGTGGCTTGCCTACGTCGCCTTCCTGGCGGCGGACGGCACGATCACCCGGACGTTTCACGCGGTCCTCACCGACAAGGAGGACGACCCGATCGGGCTCGATGCCCGGGACCAGCTTCTCGGAGTCCTTGAGTTCTACCAGCGGCACCGCGCGGCGACCGGGAAGCGGTGCGAGGTCGAGACACTGGAAGAGCTGGATGCCGCCGGCACCGATCCGGACGACATTCCATTTGGGGAGCCGGAACGACTGGCAAGCTGAAACCGGGCCGGGGACGATCCCCGGCTCATCCGCCACCCGAACGAGGGAGGTTCAAATCATGGAGGACAGGGACGCATTGCATACCATCGCCGGCCGCTACGAGATCGTGACCGTCAAGGCTTCCGATCCCGCCAACGACCGGGCCGAACTCATCTTCCGTGCCGACGACGGCACCGAGGCACCCACGGGCCACTACTCCGAGAGGAAGCGGCCCAACGGCGACCTCTTCAAGAAGCGGGTCCAGGCTGACCTTAAGGAATGGCTGGACCGCTACACCGACTTCTATGTCCGCCTCAAGCTTCGGCTGGAAGTCATCGGCAAGCGGCCGGCCAACCAAGGCAACGCCGCCTACCAGGATCGCGGCATCCCGGCTTCCACGATCCCGGGCTGACGATCGAGGGCGGCAGAAGTCGCCCAGCGGTCTCCGCGTCGGGATCGTTCGAAACCCGAAGCATTCGGGACGGAACCAGCCAATCGAAACTGGATAACGTGCGTGGGGAGCTCCCCATAACTGGCCGCTCTACCTTCCTTCCCCCCTTCTGAACTTTCTTCTGTCGGCTTCCTTTCGGCGTTTGACTTGGGAGCGTTTTACACCCACCATCGTAAATGTAACGAGTGATCGTTGCACATCGAAAGGGAGTTACCACCCATGCAGAACCACGGCAGCCACGCAGTCACCCTCGTCATCGACCAAGCCCTGGACGGGTTCCAGCGGCACACCGACAAGGTTCTCAAGCAGGACAAGAAGGCACTCGAAGCCGCCTACAAGGCGAAGGACGAGGCCGCTTACAAGGACCTCCAGGCCAAGGTCGGCCTCGGCATCGACCGCCTGGACGCGATCAGCGACCGCTGGACCGTCCTCGGCCTCGTTGAAGGGATGACGGCGAACGAGGTCGCAATTGCGATCGAAGCCATGCTGGTCCTCCAGGCCCGCGCCCGCCTCGGCCTCGGCCTCAATGCCCATCAACTCCGCGACCTGGCGGAAGGCCAGTGGTTCAAGGAGATGGAAGCCGCCTGATCCCCGGAGCCGGGGCAAGCCCCCGGCACCTTCCCCGACGACGACAACCAGCAGGAGGATTGAATCCATGAGCAACGACACCAACAACGGCGTGACCATCATCGAGATCGACTACACCGAGATCGTCCATGTTAACGGCAAGCCGACCAACCTCGGGTTCCAGCCGCTCTTCAACATCTGGACCCGATGCGAGTCCAGCATTGGAGGCTGGATCAGGGGCAGCGGCCGGAACAACGAGATCAGGGACCGCATGGGCTACCTCGCGGAGATCGGCTTTGCCGAGAAGGTCCGCGCCGCCCGGGCCGCGGGTTCCGCCGAGTTCGAGATGAAGGAGTCGGTGTTTCCGGCTTACTCCGAACTCGATTCCGTGCGCCTTCACTGGAAAGAGGTCGATGCCCTGCTGCCTCGGTGCAGCAAGAAGCAGTCCCGCGTTGAGTTTCAGCATCCGTGGGGAAGCACTTACACCAACCTGCATTGGGCCGTCCTCCTGGACGGGATCGAGACTGGCTTCTCCTACTATCGCCGGAACTCCTATGACCAATGGGAGCTCTACGTGAAAGACGAGAACGGTTACGGGGTCAAGGTTCAGAGGGGGCAGTGCCACGCCGTGAAAGGCGGCATCCACCAACTCGTCGGCCTCGGCATGATCTCAAAGGTCCTCGCCGCCAGGGAGGCCGCGAAGAACGCCGCCTGACCGGACGGCCACGGCGGCAGAAGTCGCCAGCCTTCCCCCGAGCCGCCGACGAGCGCGGTTGACGGCTTCGGGGAGGGCAGAAGCCCCGACAACAACCAGCAAGGGAGGGACAGCCAGCATGACGAACATCGACACCATCAACATCCGCGACTTCGAAGACCCGGCACTCCGCCGCGCCTACGACGAGGCTTCCGATGCATTGGCGGCGGCGACCGAGAACTTGGAAGCTGCCCGGGAGGAAGGACGCAAGGCACTCCGTAGCGTCAGGTCGGAACGCCGTCGCGCCGCCTTCGAAGCCTATTGCGCCGCCTCCGTGGCCCATGACCGCGCACTGGTCGCATTCCGCGCCGCCGAGGACGCATTGCAGCAGGAAACCGGACGGCGCATCGGGGAAGCCCTCGCCGCCTGAATCCTTGGCTGGGTCCGATCCCCGGCCATCCCAATCCTTCCGCCGGCTATGGACGTGGGTGCTATTTACACCCATACTTTCCTTGTAACGTTCGCACGTTACGGACGAAAGGAGCTACCAGCCATGAGCAGCCACGAACTCTTCCACCTCATTGACGATGCCGCCAACGACCTCAAGAGCGCACAGGTCGAACGCGCCCTCCAGCGTCTCCAGGATGCCCTGCGGGCCATGAACGAGTCCTACGCCGCAGAAGCGGAGGCCGAGGCCGGGGAGTGATCCCGGCCTTTCCTCAAGGATAGGGGAGAAGGAAAATAGAATTCCAGGGGGCCGCTGACAGGGATCGGCGGCTTTTCCGTTTGAGATGTTTCGAGCCTCGAAGCATTCGCAGCCAGCCAGAGGATCGAGTCCTTTCCGCTGCCCTTCAAAGCGGCGACTTTTTCCTGCCGGCGCGTTGACGTGGGCGCGAATTACACCCACCATTTGCTTGTAATGCCGAGGGGCATTGCCAGCGAAAGGACCTTACCATGAGCGACACCGATTTCACGCCGCCCACCCTGAACGCAGCCGTCATCGCCGCCAGCAAGCGGTATCTCCCGAGTGCTTTCAACACCCTCGCGTATTTCCAGGAGGACTTCGCCGCCGATCCGTTCCGCGCCCTTGAGATGCGGACGGACCTTCACGTCTCCGCCGCCCGGATCAAGGTATGGGGCGAAATCTGCCGCAAGATTCTCCAGGGCGAAGAGACGGTGCGTAAGATCGCGGATCGCATTGACTCGGAGATCGAGGGCATGACTTCGAGGATCGGGGACAGCAACTATCTCACCAAGTTGGGCCTCGCTCACCTCCAGGCACTGTCCGAGGCGCGTCAGTCTCTCCAGTGGGCCATCAAGGACGACGACCTCTACGCCCGCTGGGCCGAGAACGATGCCGCCAAGAAGGCCGCAGCCGAGGCGCAGGAAGCCGCCTGACGACACCGGGGCCGGGTCCAGTCCCCGGCTCCCCACTTTCCCGCCGAGCGACGACAATCAACGAGGGAGGACTACGAGCCATGACCGACAAGATCGAAAACGCAAGCATCCGCAACATCAAGGCCGCAGACGCTTTCGTAGGTCTGTTCATCGTCGGTGCGGCCACGTGCATCCATCACGCCATGAATGAAGTCGGCTTCTTCGACCTCGGCACCATCCTCCGGGACGTTGGCGGCGGCGTGATCCATCCGGCAGCGGCTTTCGGTATCGCCGCAGCTTTCCTCGGCATGATGGGTATCCTCGCGCTGGGAGTGATCTCGGGCGTTTCCTATGCCTTCGGCAAGGTCCGAGGCTTCCGCCAGTAAGGACGGCACCGGAGGCGGGAACAGGAAACAGGAATCCTGACCGCTAGGGAACCCGCTTCACGGCGGGTTTTCCTTTGCCCGGGAAGGACTCACTACGCTCACAGCGTAACTTTTCCTTGCCGCCGGAATCGCCGGCCCGCAAGATTCAAGGACAACAACAAGGGAGGACCACGATGACTGACACCATTGAAACGGAAGCGACCAAGGCGAAGATCGAAGCCGCATACCGCCTCGGGAAGATCGAGGCGCGGAACAACGAGATCAACAGGCTTGGAACCATTTTTCTCGGGTTTGGGGTCCTGTTCCAGAACGTCTCGGCCATCGAGCTCGCGCCCTATGAACTGCTCCCTCGCATGGTCGATGAGTTCTTTTCGTGGTCCTACTGGTTCGCCTTGATCCCGGCGATGATCGTCCGGACGATTTGCACAAAGGCGATCGACAGCTTCACCACTCGGAAGCCGAAAGCCTCCGTCGCCGCCTCGGCTTGAGGTTTCCGGCATGACCGACGACACCGCAAATCCTGATCGGCACCGTCTGCGTCTCGTCGTGAGCAACGACGGGCCAATGGTCGCGTGTGATCCTCCGCAACCGTTTTCCGACGTGGACGAGGACAGAGAGCGTCGCGCCCTCGCGGTCCTCGACCGCTGGCGTGAGAAGGGCTTGAAGCCGACCACGCCGATCTACGACAGCCACGTCTATAAACCGCCGTCCCGGGCGCGGCTTGCCGTGATGCCCGACGAACCCGAGCGCGGGGACCGGGCCATCAACTGGCTCCGCGACGAGGCCCGGTATCAGGAATCCTTGGCCGAGAACGCCCTCCGACAGTTTCAGAAGGCCGTCGCCGCCGATCCGGTCACGGCCATTGCCTGGTCCGACGACGCGCTCATGGCCGCTCCAGGCGTCCTCACATGGGGGAAGATCGCGGAGTGGTGCGAGAGCGAGGGCGATCTTGCGGCCGTTGACGCGAAGATCGTTGAGACGATCGAGAAGAAGGAGAGAGCGGCCGACAAGGGCTGGGTTTCGGCCGAAGGAATGCTTGGCGACTATCACCGCGTGTCCCTCTGCATCCTCAAGGAAGTCCGTCACTTCATCTGGCTCCGGACGAACGAGGTCGTGGACGACAGCCTGGACGTAAGGGACGCGATGGAGCGACTGCATTCCATCGTCAGGAACATCTACACGCGGACGACAAGGTAGGGGTCCGGAAGGATCTGGCTTCCCCCGAGCGACAGGATCGGTGCCAAGACGGCAATGGACCCGGCCCGGAATCTCGGTATATCGAGCATCCGCTTGGTTCGATTGGGGAGCATGTGTGTTGAAGCCAGGATCTGACACGGAGTTGGAGAAGGAGCTGCGGCCTAAGCTGCTGGACGAATTCTCGCAGCATGTGTTGACCGGGGCGATGCGCGTCGTCCGCGACGAGAAAAATCCTATCCGCCTGAACCTATTCGCTGCGGCGGTGCGCGAGCTCTATAGCCACACGCTTCATCTGCTTGCCCCGGACGAGCGGGTCACGAAATGCTCTTGGTATAGACTCGAGCCAGGCACCAAGGGGCCGACTAGGGCGCAAAGGGCCAAGTTTGCGACCCAAGGGGGGCTATCGGATGAGTTCATTGCCGAGGTCGGCGTTGACGTTGAACACCTGCACCGGGCCGCGATTGATGCCATCAACGAGTTGAACAAGTTCACCCACGTTCGCCCGGGAGTGATCGAACCGGACAAGGGAAAGGTCGAATCCTTTGTCTCGGAGGCGTTATCTGCGTTGATCGGCCTTTTCGAGTCGTTCGCGGAGTGCAGTGAGGAAGTGTTGCACACGCTCCAGGACGCTATCGACCGGGCGGCCGTGGAAGCGTTCGTGCTTGAGACGATACCGGAGGTGGACGAGCTTGCTACCCACCACTCTGTCGAGGAGGCTTACGTCGAGGACATGGCCATCACGGCGGTTACTGAAACAACGGTTCACTTCAAGCTTTCAGGCTCGTTGTCCGTGGAGCTCCAATGGGGTTCGAACTCGGATTGGCGGCGAGGCGATGGAGCAAAGATGCGCCAGAGCTTTCCATTCGAGATGACGATGCAGTCATCCGTGGATGCCCTCACGAACTTTGACGAGGTTGTATTTCAGGTCGATACAAGCCGCTGGTATCAGTAGGCATCTCTTGCCACATTCATCCATTCACCGCCTCCGCTTTCTCGTTGCCGGCGAGCTCCAGTAGCCCGAGTCCGTCCAGGCGCGCCTTAATCTCGGCCAGCGTGACGGGCTTGTAGTCCCAACAGCACGTTCCAACGTCGATCGAGCGGCCTTGCGGCGGCAGATTGCCGTGGGAGTGACCGAAGAGGTGGTAGCTGCCGTATCTCGCTCGGTTCCACGTCCGCTGTGCGTAATGGTGGAGGCAAACCAGGTCGTCGCCGTCCTTGATCTCCAGATACGGCTGCGAAGAGGCCCACTCCGTCATCCGGCGAACCGTGTTGTGGTCGTGGTTTCCCCAAATCAGGTGAATGTGGCCGTTCAGGCGTGGGAGGATTTCGGCAACGACCTTCGCCTTCCCCCACGCGAAGTCGCCCAGGTGGTAGACGGTATCGCGGGGACGGACGCGGGCATTCCAGCGTCGGATGATCTCCGCTTCCATTTCCTCGACCGAGACGAACGGCCGGCGGTCGTGGTGCAGGATGGCGGCATGGCGGAAATGGGTGTCTGACGTGAAGAAGAGGGTCATCGCTCGTTCCTTCGGATTTCGAAAGGATGGAAAGGATTCGGAGTCCTTGCCGCGGCCTGACGAGCGATGCCCCGGGGATCACCGGGGATGCCTCACCGGACCAGCGGCCCCTTTATTCGAGCGATGCGAAGGCTTCCCGGACGCACGACGGCGGACAGGGCAGGGGCGGTGTCGCCCTTGGTCCTATGTTCCGTTCCCGTCGTCACGATTGCGTCTCTCCTGTTTGAAGCCGGGCTACTATCCCGGGCTCCGATCCGTTTGTGAAGCCGGCAATTTTAGGATTTCGAGATCGTTCGACGCTCGACGTTTCGCCGGCGGTTGCAGTGAAAGCGCATTTTCGCACACGATCACTTACGCACACATAACAAGGGGAGGGAGCCATGTCGGGAATGAGAGCCATTAAGCCCGGAACGAAGCCGGAAGACGTTTTCTACGAGGCGCAGTGGGCCGGGAATCTGGCCGGGGCGGCAGCGATCCTTCGGCCGGGAAAGAGTCCAAACCTCACGCTGGTCCGCGCGATGAATAACTTGGGCTTCGCGGAATATCGCGCAACGTTCAACGGGGCTACACGTCCGGTTGCACCGTTCCTCAACACCTGGAACGCAGCCAGCACCGGGTTTCCCTGGGGCGAGGTCGTGATGGTTGACCGAGTGGCCTTCTTCCTCTCGACCGAGGAAATCCGGTCCTACCGGAAGCGGCTGCTGGAGATCGAGGCGGAAACGCAGTCGGAGTTGCAGGGGCGGAAGATCAAGCCAGCGGGAACCCCACGGAAGAGGACGAGGAACGTTACCAAACAAGCCGCCTGACGACGACCGGAAGACCACCGGCGTTGCCGGCGGATTGGGGGGAAGGAAAAAGGAGTTTCTGGTTCAGAGGGTTAGGCTAAGTCCTGGGGATTCCAGGCAGATTTCGTTGACAGGGGGTATTACGCACCCTAATGTAGAGATAGTTCGAAGATCGAAAGGGGTTCATGACATGACCATCGCAGCGCACACCGTTTCCCGACCTACCACCCGCAAGGTCATTCGCCAGGTCCCGCAGCAGAAGGGCGTGATGCAGGCGGTTGGAGAGGCATACATCAAGACCATTCTCAAGGTCGCCCTTGGCCTCGGAGTTCTCTTCCTGCTCCTGGCGCAGACCAAGCTGGTTTTCGACGTTGTTTCCGTGTTCTTCCCGGGCCTCATGCTGGCTGGTATCGGCATGGCAATCCGCGGAGAGGGTGGCCTCCTGCGTAACTTCTTCGGCCTTCCGGTGGTTGGCCTCGGCACCCTGTTAATGGTCTACGCCTTCGTGAACCCGCTGACGGGACGTGGAATCGACTACTTCATCTACGCGTCGGGCTTCGACCGCTTCGTCTACTCGTTCTTCTGATCGCCTGACGACACCGCTCCTTTCGAACGCGTTCTTGCGCCGCCTTGCCCTCGGGTCCGTCCCCGGGGGTTTTTCTTTGCCCTGCGTTCTTCCTTCCTATCCCCCTCTCGATCCGAAGGATCGTCCCTTTCAGTGACCGATTCCTAGTGTGAGGCGACCCATAGGAATCCTATATGAGCCACCTGACGGTTCCGCGCGTCGGGCGCGTCTCCGGATTGACAAGGGCGTTTCCTGCCGCCACCTCCAGTCAACAAGGACGACGTGGGGGCAATCAGTGATCGTTGAACGGCAGACGTGCGTTTTCTGCGGCGAGAAGCCGAGGGACAAAAACCGCGAACACATGCTCCCGATGTGGCTCCTTGAACTCACCGGGGATCCGAGGAGGACGGTCACGATGGGAACCGACTACTCTCGGGGGAAGGAGGTCCGGTTCTCCTGGAACGGGTTGGTCGTCCCGGCTTGCAAGGAATGCAATGGGGAATACTCCCGGCTCGAAACCCGCGCGAAGGAGGTCGTCGGGCGGCTCTTGAAACGAGAGGCCGTGGCCGCTCGGGATTACGTCACGCTGCTCGATTGGCTTGACAAGGTAAGGACCGGACTCTGGATCAACTACCACCTCATCCAGAACCACCCGGTCGAGGTGTCGCCCAACTTCTACGTCAACCAGAGGGTCGGACAAAAGGACCGGATGCTTGCGATCTACCCGCTCCAGGACCATCCGGACGGACTGAACGCGTTCGGCGTGAACTCGCTGGTCTTCGCGGAGATGCCGAGTTGCTTCATGTTAAGGATCAACGACCTCTTGCTCCTGAACGCGTCTACGGATTTCGCATACTCCCACGGATGCGGATTTCCCCATCCGGCCACAATCACGAAGCTTGCCGGCGGCGAGAACGCCGGAAGGCTCCTGCTCGAAGGGTTGAGCTACGATCACAAGGTCAAGTCGCGCATCTCTGATTTCGATCTCATCAAGCCGTCCGTGTGGTTGTTCCAACCGATCATGCTCCCGGACGACAGTCCCCGCTGGCGCGGCGGCTATTGGGGCGTGACCGGGACGGACAGCTTCCTTGCGACGCACAGCGATCCCGAGTTCCCGGGGCAGGGAATCCTATTCCGCCAGTTCGAGGATCGGGTTGTGCCGCTCTTCGACCCTTCGCAAGCGATCGAGTTCGACGGGATAACGGGTAGCGACAGACGGCCAGCCAAGGAAATCATCGCGCAGACGTATGAGTATCAAGTCCACCTCTTCCGCAAGTTCCCGTTCGATACGAGCGACGGCGACGACCGGACCGAGGCCGATCAGGAATATGAGCGGATGATGATTGAAAGCACCCTCCGGTTTGCGGAGTTCTACCGCTCCCAATAGCGGCAACTGTCCCCGGCTCGAACCCGCGCCCGCATTCCCGCCGGCTCTTTACATGGAAGGACATACGCACACACCATCGTTTCGCACACACTAAGAAGGGGAGGGCCACGATGGTAGGGAAATGGGTAGCGAGACTGACGGCTGCGGACGAGCCGATCAACTGGGTCAAGTCGATCTTCGGCAATACGAAGATGCAGATTGATCTGACCAAGGCGACGTTTAAGCGGGCGACGACCGCCAAGCGTCCCATCGAGGCTCCGGAAGGAACCCCGGAGGAACGCTGGCTGTATGTGGCCGCTCACGAAGGCTACACCGAGAAGGACATTATGCAGGGAGTGGAGAAGTCCTGGGCCAATTTCTGGTTCCTGGGCGCAATCGCCGTCGCCTACGTTCTCATCTCCTACAAGGTGGGGTCCTGGTGGCCGTTCTACGCCCTCACATGGTTCCCGATGCTCTTCATGCTTAAGGAAGCACTCTCAAATTGGACCATGCGCCGGGGCCGCGTGGAAGAGTTCAAGGTCTTCCTGAGCTCGCCCCGGGATTGGCTTCCCCGCAGCAAACCCGAGGTCATCAGGCTCCCGACGAAGACGAAGAGGAAGCCGACACCCAGCCCAAACTGACCATCACCGCGATCGAGGCAACGAAAAGGGGGGGCGAAAGCCTCCCCTTCAACGTTTCCGGCTTCTGCCAGATCAGGTGCGCTTGCGGGACATGACGCGATCCAGCTTGCCACGGCGTTCCTGCTCCAGCCTGTCCTTCTTCGCATCCTCGTTGGCCTTGTGACCCGCGCCGAGGCTTCCAGTGACCTGATTTCCGCCCTGCTGGTTGATGCTGGCGAGGCCACCGATGGTCGTGTTGGCACCATCCTCACCGAAGCCCTGGAGGCGCGACCCGACGTATTCCATCGCCATGTAGGGAACGCGCATGATGAGCCCGTAGAGCCTCATCCTGACGTGCCACTTGAGATAGAGATAGATCGCGTAGCTGACCAACAGCCCCGAGATGGTGTTCAGAGACCCCCCGGACTGACCAGCGAAGGCCAGCGGGAAAATCTTGTTGATGAAGTTCTGGAGCGGCACATCGAGCATAAGCGCGAGGCCGTAGCCGAGCATCATCAGAGGCGGGTGCAGCATGACGTTGAGAAGCATGATGCTACCTGCCTTGTGCGGTCCGTCGAAGAAGTCCTTGCCCTCCATGCGGATAAAGAGGAACGCCCAAATCGAGGCCGCGATGGTCGCCGTGGCAACCATGAGAAGCCATCCGAGGAAGCCGAAGATCACATGGATCACCGGGATCATGGGAAGGATGTGGGCGTTCAGGACACCGATGATCCAGACGAACTTGATGATCGCCAGGATGAGCGGGGTCAGGAACGTGACCGGGCCATCGGCACCGAGGGAGTCGGAGGCCAAGTTGTGCGTCAGGATGGTCGCCGCTGCAAGGAGGGCAACCGTGTTCTCCGTGGCGATGACCACGATGTTGCCGAACTGGATCGAGTCGCCCGTGGGATCGTTGGACGGGTTCTTGCCGATCGAAATGGCGTACTCCATGAGCGGACGGCTCAACTTCGCCAGTCCCTTGGCAAGCCAATTCATCGACTCGTCGCCGGCAAACGCGAGGTCGTTCGCGGAAAGCCCCACGCCCTCGGATTCGATCTTGATCTGCTCGTCTAGGACTTCGAAGACCAGTTTCATCTGGGCCCCGAAGCTCTTCCAGGTGGTCCGGTTCGGCTCCCTGTAGGCGGGCTTTTCGCCAGCCAAGTTAGCCGTCAGGGCTCCGGCCTGAACGAGCGCGCGCGGGTAGACCGCCATTGCGACCCAGCCCTGGTCCTTGATGTTCTCAACCAGCTTCTCCCGGACGGCGGCGTTCACCTTTGAGGTTTCCTCCGCCGCAGCCGCGATGACTGCCGCGTCGTAGGTGTCACCGGCCTTCTTGATGACCGGGGCGACGTGCGCCTTGAGGTAGCCGTTTTCGAGCATCGCCTTCACCTGGATCGGCTCGGCCTTGTCCCCGGCGACCACGTTCTCTTCGCGGGCATCGCCGTGGGTTCCGAGGCCGTTCCCGTAGAGTTCGACGTAAGCCTGAGCGATGGAGCCTCCGACCTGACCAGCGCCTTCCGTTCCCGTCCGGACTGAGCCGATAACGGATTTGACGGCCTCATACCGCTTCGTCTCGAAGCCAGTTTCCGTCTTCGGCATGTTGATAGTGATCGCGCCGCACTCCGGGCCGTAATCCCACCGCTTGCCGTCAACCAGAATGCCCTTCACGTCCTCACCGCCGACCGGGGGCAGCGGACGGAAGTATCGGTTCGCCGTGTCGCCGAATGGCATCCACACCTTCTCCACCTTGGCGTTGAAGACGGTGCGGCACACCTCACCACGGACGATCTTGAGGACGAGTTCGTGACCGCCGATCTCCGTGTTTGCGATCGGCTTTCCCTCCTTGACGGTCTGATCGACCTGGATGAGAGCGACCATGTTCCCCATGTTCGTTCCGACCCGCGTGTGAAGATGGACAAGCATCTGCGCCCCGTTTAGTCCGAAAAAGATCGGAACGAGGGACGCGAAGCCGAACGCGATACGGAGCGGCCCGTAGATGTTGTTGAACTCCTTGCCGCCTACATAGCCCGACCTCGCGGATTGAACGAGGAAGTGCATGACGTAGTAGGACAGGAAGATCATCGCCACGATGCAGAGTGCGGCGTTGAAATAGAACGACGCCATCGTGAACGGGGTGTATTGTCCCGACGGATAAATCGTCGTGATGAATTGCCAAGCGATGTCGTTCTGTCCCGGCTGCGCCAGGAGGTCGATTGGTTTCGGCTCGTATTGGCCGAGTGCGTCAAAGGCCATTGGTCCCCCCTTTCGTTTGCCGCTTGCGCGGCGGTGTCATTGAGTCCTTCGTTTCCCTCCGTTCCCGGACGCTTCCCCAAAGAGCGGGACGCGCCCTAGCAAGTCACAACCCCCTACCGCTCAACCCGCCTCCCTTCGGGCATTATGGACGACCTCCCACATCCAGAGGCCGATGCCGGCGACGACGACGGCCAGTGCCGTGCTGGCGGGATCACCGAACTCCATCGGCTTCCCGAGTTCCATCAAGGCCACGCCGTAGAGCGCGAGGCCCGTCAGAAGGATTCCAATGCGGCTCTTGGCCGAGTGCTTGAGTGCGTGGATCATGCGACACCTCCCTTGAGTTTGAGCGAGGCCGTCCCGGGAATGAGACGACGACGGACTGCGGAAGCGAGACGGCCCATGCAGAGGACGGCGAGGCCGAAGAGCGAGTTGGCCGCGAACACCGCGAACGGCAGGATTAGGACCGAGAAACCCAGCACATAGTCGGCCAGTGCGGGCGTGGTATCGAGTGCGAGAGTCCCGGCTTCCTTGCGGCTCACGGTGTCGATAACGACCATCCCGTTGTAGACGAGGGAGGCCGTCATGGCAGCGAACAGGCCGAGAGAGGCCAGCACGACACCGCGCCACCGACGCTTGCGAAGCGGACGGCCGAACATGCGGCGGATCGTCCACTCGCCAATGATTGCGAGCCCGAGGAACCCGAAGAGGACGGCCACCAGAAGGTCGCCGTTCGCCATCGTGTCCGTGATCGCGCCCTGCCAGGACTTGAAGCTACCGACGATCCGGAACGCGGCCCATACGTGCATCACGGCAATCAGGAAGAGCAGGGATGCCGTGCCAGTCACGTAGGCGAGGAACTTGAGAAGCTTCCTCATGCGCGGCCTCCGGTGCCACGATCCTTGAGGACGCAGTAGCCGGCTACCCCAGCCAGACACGCCAGCAGGAGGCCGAGGCCGAGGGCGAAGGTCACGCCGAATGAGACACCCTTCCAAATCAGGAACACGGTCGCGGCCGAGATCGGGAACGCGAAGTAGGGACCGAGTCCCTGGACGGCATCCATCCGATCCGCATTCCATCCATTCCCGGGAAGATTCCGCAGCGTGGACCTCACGCTGCGGAACCCGATGGTCATCATGGCCGCGAACAGTGCGAGGGCGACGGCGATTAGCGTAGACGAGGACGGGTTCTGCACCCTCTCAAGCGTTTCCGGCCCGACCAGCCCGCCGACGTGCGCCAGTCCGATCGCCGTGTTCGTCAACGGGAGCGCGGCCGCGACCGCAAAAGTGCAGGCGATCCCAAGGTAAGCCAACCCCACCACGTTAAGGGGAGCCATCCCATTGTTGCTCTTCTCACCACCCATTCCGCACCTCCCTTTTTCGCTATCTGTGCGAAATGATCGTGTGTGCGTATGTTCCCCCATTGCAAGAGCCGGCGAGAAGAATTGTCCGGGTGCGACACGCCCCAAAGGGTCTTGGGGAGAAGGAACAAGGAATGGGTCAGTATCCGAAAATAATGTGGACGATACCGCTTTTCTCTGTGCTTGCGCGGCTTCGTCAACAACTTGCCGCTGCCGTCCCAGGTGAGGGTCAAAAACTCTTTTCGACTGACTCGACAACCTGAAAATATTTCCTGCCGGCGTGTTGTGCTGGGTGCGTTTTACCCCCACGATAAGGATGTAACGAGTGAACGTTGCACAACGAAGGGGACACCACCATGAGCCGCATCGAATTCTCCGCCGAAGAAATCCGCGCCGCTGCCGAGGACGCGATCCTGGATTACTGCGACAGCCTCCACGACGACGAATACGTGCCGTCGAAGGGCGAGATCAAAAGGTGGCATGGTTGGAAGAACGTGCTGGGGATGACCCAGGGGGACAGCGATCTCCGCCGCGTGGCGAACAGCGTCCTGTCCGAGAAAATCCACTGATCGAAACCGGGCCGGGTCCAGTCCCCGGCCTTCTCTCTCGCGAGCCGCCGAACCGGATCGACGGCTCGTCAGGGGGAAGGACCTGAAACCAGGAAGGAGGCAACGCCGCCATGAGAAAGAAGAACGTCGTCAAATACGATTGGTTGGATCCGAACCTGATCCGCTACCTCGTCAAGCCACGCGCTTCCGAACAAGACATTGACGGCCTCATGCGGATCGAGGGGAATCCCTACCAGAATGATGCCGCCCGACAGCAGATGCTGGCGATTGCCGAGCGCGAGGTGGAGCCGGGTGTCGCCCGGGAGGAAGTCACCGCCATCATCCGCCGCTGGATCGAGATCACCGATCCCAACCACAAGCCGCGGCGGCGCAGGAGGCGGTGGGGCTAACAGCACCGCATAGACAGGAGCCGGGATTGTTTCTGGCTCTCCATCCCGCAACCATTCACATCAAGGAGGACAACAACATGCTCACACTTTTCTTCACGGCTCCGCTGGTTCTGATCGAGATCGCCTTGCTGTCCGCTATCGCTGAGCGGCACGGCATCATCCCCGCGCTCTTCGTCTGCGTGGCCTGGTTTGTCGCCAAGGACGTTCTTCACTCGGTCTTGTTTGGGGCCGTCATGCGGAAGCTGATGCCTGTCCCGAAGGAGGTTGCATACCTCTACGCCAATCCGGCTATCCGCTGATCCGGGGAGGCCCGCCACCGAATGCGGCAACTGACGGCGGGAACCGACCCCGGCCACAAGAATCCGAAGGACAGGGATCGCCCTGTCCTTTTTGCTTTTTGCACTTTCCGCCGGCGGGATCCCTGGTGAGGATGCGAGGCATCACCACCAGAAGGGGAGGGCAGCGCACATGAAGAATCCTGTCAGCGAGTATTACGCAGCGACGGCGCGGTCAGTCATCAGGAACGGCGAAGCACCCGCCATCGCCTCCATCGAAGGGCTGTCCTTCCGCGTGGCCGAGGACGACAACGAGGTCATCGCCCTCTACGTCGGGGACGAGTCGGCCGACGTGTATCTTGCTCCCTACGCCTTCCGGGACGGCGACGAGCTTTGGGTCCGCGTTCGCATTTGCCGTGACGGCTACGAGACGATGTGGCCGGAAGAGAAAGACCTCACGCTCTACCGGGGCATCGAGCAAGCCGTGGCCGGCATCACCGCCGATCAGGTCGCTGACGGACTCGAAAGGGTCCGGAGGCGGCAGGAAAAGGCCCGCCGCCAGGCCAGGGGCTGACACCATGAACCCCAACCTCGAGGTCCTGTTCAGGGAGGCGGCTCATGGCATCTAGCAAGATCGAGTCCTACGCCAAGATCATCAAGCCCGGAAAGGAGCCGTTCGACTACGCGCTGCCGTGGGAAGAGAAGGTTGGCCGCTGGGCTATGTCCGGTGGCCCGGTCAACAGGGCAGCAGCCGCCGAGAAAGACACAACGGTCATGCTCATCCAGAAGCTTGCCCCTTGGGTCAACATTGCCTATGCGCCGCGGGTTTACGTCCCCGCCGTGCGCGGCAACGTCCGCTTCGGGACACCGATCAAAGCCACGTCCATCTTCAAGGAGCCGAAATCGCCAACCGACGTGTGGCAACCGGTGCCGGCTCTCTACGTGCCGTTCTCGGACGGATACGGTGCCATCGCGTTCTCTTTGCAGTGCGATCCCGACCTTCTCACCTTCTACATCTTCAAATGCATCTGGCTGGCGATCGAGGACCGCAGCAATCCCGAGTGGCTTGAGGCCGTCTCGGAAGCGCTGGACGCGGATTCTCGTCCTTTCATGGACGGAATGCGCCGAACGCCTCCGGACAACCGCGCGGGGAGTTTCGCGGGCTACGCCTTCGCGGTGTCGTCGGGTCTGCCGTATCCTATGGGTATCGAAGACCCCTCGGAAGCCGAGTTGGGCTACGAGGATGCCTATGCCGGGCGACTCGGAACCAGTTGGGCCGATCTGTTTCCTCCCGAGGAAGCCGCCTACTGACCCATTCGCTTTTCCTTCTCCCTTGGAGGCCCGTTCTGCGGGCCTTCTTCCTTTCGATCAGCCTCGATCCTTGCAGCATCCCGGGGGACGCGTCTCAAGTCCGTCATCGGTGGGGCGAGGGTGGCTCTGCCATTTCCGGCTCCCCTTCAAGGGCCGTTCCCAAGCACCGTTCATTGATACCCATACCTTTACGTCGGACGCTCCGTGCGCTCACGGACGGGCGCAAGCGTGGCCTACGGCCATCCAGCTACACGGCTCTTCCCTTCCGGACAGGAGGGCATCGAACGGTCGCATAGGGCGACCCCAAGCGAAGGAGAGCCAAGATGGCTAACGCGAACACCCTCACCAACACCACCTCTTCCGAAACCCGCCGCTCCAACCTCCCGTCGCACGAAATGTTCGTGGTCGAGGGCGAAGGAGAGAAGGCGATGTGGCACAAGGTCGGAGCTCTCTGGGCTCACAACGACGGCGAGGGCTTCAACCTCACGATCCCCGCAGGGATCACGGTCAGCGGTCGCCTGGTCATCCGCACCCGCAAGGAGAAGGCCAACGGCGGGGAGTAATCCCCCGCCTACCTCTTCGATAAGGCATCCCCGACTGGTCCGCTCCGAGCGGACCAGTCGCGTTCCGGTCCCGCGCGGCCGTCCTGCGCCATTCCGCCGCTGACGCGCTGGCACGAAGGAGGGGGTAGGAAAAGGGAATCCCGGATGCTGCGCGCCACTACGCTCACGGCGTAACTTCATGGTTGCGCCGAAGAGGGGCGGAATGCACCCTGTACGTCATCATAAAAAGGGAGGGACAGCATGTTTCAGCTTATTGTCGCCACGGTAGCGATCGTCCTCTGCTCCGTGCTTGCGATCGGAGCGATCTGGTATGGTGGCGAGGCATTCGCCGAGGCATCGAGCAGGGCGAAGCTCGTCGGCATTGAGATGACGGCGCAGCAGATCGACGCTGCTATCCAACTCTACTATCAGGACAAGCTCCATTGGCCGACCGAGAGGGACGACGCGCTGGTTGAAGTCCTGGTATCCGGCAATTACCTCATGCCGCTCCGGGACGAGGGCTGGAAGATCTCGACCGACGAACTCTACCGTCCGGTCCAGACGGGACAGTGCGCGATCATCAACGAAGCCGCCGGCTTTGGCGCGGTGTGTCCGCGATGCGACGACGAAGCCCAAAAGGGGCTTCCGGGTTGCTCCACTCCTGACTAGCCGATCCCTTCGAGGCATCGAGAAACCCGCCCGCGTGGCGGGTTTCCTTTTGCACATTCGCTCACGCATACGTGACTCCCAATCCTTTCCGCCGGCGACCAGAGTTCAGGCAAGAGACAAGAGGGAGGACGAGCATGTTCCAGTTGATTGTCGCCGTCGTTTCGGTCCTGTTGATCGCAGTGCTTTCCGTTGCCGCATTCTGGTATGGCGGCGAGGTGTATTCAGAGGCATCCGCAACGCGGCATTTCATCGAATACACCAACGGCGCGATGTCGATCGAGGGCGGCTTGCAGCTATACCACGACGAGCATGGACGGTATCCGCCCGAAATTGACGGTGCCCTGGTTCAAAAGCTGGTTGAGGGCAATTACCTCGCGGCGGCCCCAGAAGGGGACTGGATCGTCGATTCCGCACGAGTCAGCCGCACGATCAAGGATGAGGCAACTTGCGCGGCCATCAACAAGGCAGACGGCAAGGATACGAGCGTGGTCAAATGTCCGTCCTGCCTCGATGCGGATTACCTATCTTGGAAGGGCTGCGTGGTCCCGCCGTCCTGAACCGCCGACACCCCGGAGCCTTTGAGAAACCCGCCACTTCGGCGGGTTTCTTTTTGCTCACGCCGTCAACCAACTACGCTCACAGCGTAATGATTTCGATTGCGCTGAACGCCGCCGACAAGCATGATTCTATTACAAAACAGCAAAAAGGGAGGACAACATGCGTTGCTACCAGTGCGGTTCCAAGGACTACGATTGCCAGCCCTGCGATGCGATGGGCGACCGGGAAGAGGCCGTTTGCATGGAGTGCAAGCACACCTGGACGCTCGGCTACACGCCGTCCTGCGTCGAGCCAGTCGACTGCGGGGAGTGAGGGCGACATGACCGAGCCATACGTCATCGCTCCGGGTATCTACGAGCTCCGGCGAATGCTCAAGAGAGGGGAGGAGTTCCCCTTTCACACGCTCGAAGAAATCGACCGCGACACGAGCCGCTACGACTTTGCGGAATACGCGGCACTCGGAATCCTTCACTGGCTCAAGGTCACGGATACCGTGTCCTGCCCCTACGAGATGCCCGAGGCACAGCGCGTCCAGCTTTTCGGGACGTTGGCAGACCTGATCCGCGAGGCCCACGCGCAGCGCGGCAACGACAACCGATAGGAGGGACACGCGATGAAAGAAGAAACCAAGCAGGAGCTCGAGAACCAAGGGAAGGGCTTCATCGCCTACGCGTGGCCGTATCTCCTAGGGGCGACGATCCTCTTCTACTACGTGTTCGAGAACCTCACGAATGCGTTCAGGACCGTGCGGACTCATATGTGGGACGACTGGTATCTGGACGTTCCCGCCTCCGTGCCGTTCAGCGGCTGGTGGGTGCTGGCTTGCGTCCTCCCCATCGGCTTCTGCCTCAACCGCATCATCGTTCGCTGGAACGAGCGCATGGAGGGCAAGAAGCCCTACGGCAAGGAATACCTCTACCGTGACCCCGAAAGCGGGCGCATCTACCTGGTCGCTCCCGAGGGCATCGAGGACGTGACCGATCAGGTCGAGGTGAGGGCGGCATGAAGAAGCCCAGCCTACGGAAGCCCGACGAGGAATCATTGTGGAAGGTGGCCGACACGATCCTAGACGTGTTCGCGGCCATTTCCCGCGCCATCGAGGCGGCGTTCCGGGGCATCTCTCGCGCCTCCCGCAACCGGAAGGGAGCCGGCGACGGCTAGCAGCTTGCAAGCCTCCGGTTTCCCCTGATCCGAGTCCACGCACGAAAGGATTGACCGCATGACGAACGCCAAGAAGCCCACCATGAGCAGGAAGTCGCCCAAGGCATCGAACGAGGCTCCCGCCGCGCCGAAGCCAGTCGATCCGATCGGGAACGTAATCGGAGCGGATTTCGACTTCTCCAGTTGGAGCGACGAGCCGAAGGCCGAGGCGTTTCCGTCCTCCATCCCTTCCCACGACGACTTCGATGATGATCCGTTCGCGGAGGACGCGGAAAAGTTCGATGGCCCCTGCGACAAGTGCGGCACGGCGATCACCGAGAAAACGAGGTGGCAACTGGCCCTCGAAACGAGCAGCGGCGGCTCCCATTGGGTGAATTACTGCCCCGACTGCGCGAAGCCAATTGTTGACAGGGCCGAGGCCGCTTCCGAGTCCGCATCTCACGACGTGGACTTTTTCGAGGGTGACGAGTTCGCGGATATGCCGATGCCTCCCCTGGCCGAGCCGAAGGAGCTCACGGCAACGGCTGTGAGGGGCGGCTTCTACCGCGTCAACGAGCCGGGTTTCCCGGAAGACCCTTACGTCAACGGCAACGCGCTGGGAGCCCGCTTCATCTCTGACGGCTACATTGTCGCCGGGCCTTATGGCAGGGGTTCGCGCTACCGTGTCTTCGAGAAGGGCGGAAACGACAGCTTCGGGAGCGCCGAGGATGTTGCGTTTCGATTCCTGGAGCCGGGAACGGTTATCGTCCCGCCTAGACCCTTCTATGGGCACCGCTACCACCAAGCCGAGACTGACGACCAGTTGCTCCTTGCCGACGAGGTAGCGACGCGTGTCCTTCCCAAGGGGAGCATCGTCATCACTCCCGACGAGTGGGACGACGACGGCGGATTCCTCATCTCGCAGGAAGGCAACCGCAAATACCGCACCAAGGGCGACGTTGCCGAGACGGTCAGGCAGATGGTCGATCCCACGCCGAAGTCTGAGCCGAAGACCAAGGCCAGCACCAGGCCGTCTCGGGTGGCGCACTTCCTTGAAACGGCATTGTTCGCGGTCGCCGTCGCCGTCCTGTTCCTCGCGATCCCTCTTCTCTGGATCGCGGAATCCAAGAAGCGGACGTTTGCATCGGGTATCGCCCTCGGGTTCCTCGGTGTCTTCCTGATGGGCGCACTGTTCGGGGGCGACGACGCGCCGCCTCCGGTCGCCCTAAAGCAAGCGACGACGATCGAGGCACCAGCCGCCAAGGCTGACAGCAACAAGGGGGAGGGCAAGCACCATGATTGAGAGCGCAGTCCGGAAGATCGACACCGAGCCGTCCGTTATCGCGGAGCGTCCGGTTGACCAGGAGGATAACGACCTACTGACCATCAAGAGGGTCGTGTTCCTTTACGGCAGCATTCCCGCCGTCCTGGCCGTCCATCACACGTCCGATTGCTGGGTGGCAATCGTGA
Source organism: Microvirga ossetica (assembly GCF_002741015.1). Taxonomy (NCBI): domain Bacteria; kingdom Pseudomonadati; phylum Pseudomonadota; class Alphaproteobacteria; order Hyphomicrobiales; family Methylobacteriaceae; genus Microvirga; species Microvirga ossetica. The sequence goes on from NZ_CP016621.1 coordinate 92,117, forward strand.
ACGTGAACAGCATCTCCTTCCACCAGGCGGTCCCGGTCCTCGAAACCAACGGCGAGTTCGGGCTTGAACACTCCTTCATCCGCGACACCGAGGACGAGGACGCTTTCATTCGGCACGTCAGGGACACGTTCCGCCGCAAGACAGGCACCTACTTCCGCCTCCCGGGCGAGGCTCCCGAGGAAGCCGACGGCTTCGATCCGCTCCAGCCGATCCCTTGCGGGGCTTGCGGGACCGGGATCCCCGACGAGGCGTTGGAACAGGCCGCGCTTCTCCACATCCAGGACGGCGACGCGTCCTACGACGCTATCCTTTGCGCGTCCTGCTCCGAGGGACTTCCGAAGGGGAACAGGAAGGCAGAGCTAGAGGCGAGGATCGCTGACCTGACGGACGCGATGGAGCGTCTGTATGCCAACGGTCCCGAGGCGGCAATGGCCGAGGTCGTAGCTTTCGCCAAGAGTCCGGATAACCCGTTCATGGAAACCGCCGACGAGACGACGGAGGCCACGCCGTCCGACGACGACTTTTGGGACACCGACGACGACAACCCGTTTGCCCCGATGGTGTGCGAGTTCTGCGGCACCGAGGAAGGAACCGAGCCCGGAAGCGACTTCGACAGCTTCACCTACGTCGATGCCAAGGATTCGAACGGCGCGAAGTGGATGAAGACGGCTTGCGGGTGCTGCGCCAACCGTATCCGGATCGAGATGAAAGGATTCGATCCCGACACGACGGTCCAGTGCTGCGACTGCAAGAAGACCATCCAGCGGCTCCACGACACCGACCTTGTGTGCGTCGGCCGCGAGGGCAAGCCAGGAGACTACAAGCCGATGTGCATCGAGTGCCGCGACTGGCGCGAGGAAGCCTGGAGGCAAGAGCAGCACATCCTGGTTTCCTTGAGCGACGAGGGGAAGAAGCCTTACCGCGTAGTCCTGAACGGGAAGAAGTTCCACCTCGGGGCATTCACCCTGTCCCTGATGATGCTCTTCTACTCCTTCGCCTACGCGCTGGACGGTTTCCTGGGGGTCGGAAAGGCCGTCGCCGCGTGGCGAAGGATCAAGCGCGAAAAGGAAGCCGCCGTGCCTCACTAGCGGCGGTTCCCTCCCCGGAACGTCGCCGGCGACTTGCAACGAGGTGACACTTACGCACAGCATGACTTACGCACAACGAGCGGGGAGGGGGCATGAGCATTCAGGCAGACAACGACGACTTCGCTGACGACGAGTCCTTTGGCTACGATCCGTTCGAAACCCTGCCGTGCGAAGAGTGCGGCCGGATGGTCGAGCCGCTGCACATGGACGATTGGGTCGAGAGCGGGGATCGCAAGGAAGACGGCAGGCTCGAGCCCAGCGACCTCAAGGTCATTTGCAGTTGCTGCCGCTCCAGCCTGGGGATCGTCACCGGGTTTGACACCTACGCATTCTCGAAACTGGAAAACGGCCGCTTCCGCACCTCGAAAGGCACCGCCGCAGGGGCCGTCGTCCGCGAGATGAGCAAGGCCAAGCTGGCCGGCTGTCTCTTCTCCTATTCCCTGTCCCTCTACGTGGACGCTTTGGGCGACGGCATCCTGAAACTCGCTGGCGGCAAGTTCCCGCTCCTGAAAGGGGCCGCTGTCGGCGTTGTCGCCGCCGTGCTGGCCGGATGGGCTTTCGGCGGCGACGTTAAGCCGACGCTCACGATCGAGTCCGTCAGGGACCGAGTGAACGCGGCCTACTTCGAGGCCATAGCAATCCAGAAGGACGTTGAGGCGGTTCTTCCGGAACTGCGCGTTGCCGAACCCACGGTTTCGAGCAGGACCGACCGGGGGTGGTGGGTAACAACGCTTGGGGCCACGCGCTACCGCCTGGAGCAGACAGAAAAGGCACTCCTGGCCTCGGAGCAGGAGGACCGAGAACGGGCCGCGAAAGCCGAGAAGGAATACGAAGAGTTCCAGCGGAAGGCCCGCGAGGAACAGGCCGAACAGGACAGGAAGGACGAGGCCATGTTCCAGGCGATCGAAGAGGAAGCAGCTAAGGCAAGGGAGAGGGAGACCGGGAAGCGATGGCAATTGCCGAAACATTGAGGAACGACACCAAACACGGAGGGAACACCATGAAGAGCATCAGGAACCACATCGCCGCCTCCGTCCTCGGTCTGGCCGTCCTCGGGAGCGCGGCCGTCACGCCAGCCGCAGCGGAACCGAAGCTGGATCATCTCGAACACGTCCGGGGACTTGAAAAGGCTATCGGATCGCTCCGTGACGAAATCATGAGAGCGGACGCAGCCGGGGATCACAAGCTGGTCGCCCGGGACAATATCGAGTGGTTCTTCACGATCGTCGTCTTTGAGACGAGGCTCAAGCGCATCCAGCAAGAACTGGCGGCGGTCAGGAGCGAGGCTGAAAACGCCGTGAGAAATGCCGCCGACAAGGCCGAGTTGGACAGCATGGAGCCGTGGATCGACCATCGCCCGGTCTACGGGGCAACCACGCCCGACAAGAAGTGAGCAGGTCTTTCACGGTCAACACAATCACAGGGGGCAAGACACCATGAACTTCAACACGGACCACATCGTCGGGGCTTTCATCGGCGGCATCGCGGCACTCGCTGGCGCACTCATCGTCGTCCCTGCCGGGGCAGGAAGCGACACCGGGATCAGGGCGTTGACCGCCGAGGTCCGCGACGTGAGCACGGAGATCAGGGAAACCTACAAGGAGGACGACAACCCCGCCTGGAGGGCGAAGCGTCTTCCCCTGATGCAGAGGATTGTCAGGGCCGAGGACCTGATCCGCAGCGCGAACAATGCCCTGGATGATGCCAGGGAGGACATGCAAGCGGCGGCGAAGGGCCAGCCGCTTCCGGATCGCGTCAAGCCTCCGGTTTCATTCACGTCCCATCCGCTCGTCGGCCAGAACGTCGTGAACATGCCGGGGCAGGACGGCCAGTAGGCGGCACTGCCGCCATTTGGGGAGCAGGAAACAAGAACGAACAGGGAGGGAACCAGACATGAGGAAGACCACGCAGACCACCATCGCCGCCGTCCTTGGAATGGCCGGCTTCCTCCTTGCCTCGGGGGCGTATGCCGCTCCCCAGGCCTCCAGCGCGATCGAGCGGCTTGAGGGGAGGGTCAAGACCCTGGACGATCTCGCCACGGCGACGCAGGGCGACCTTGAGGAACTCGCGGCCGTCGCATGGGAGAACCGGAACGCGATCGAGGCCGAGGTGACGCGCTCGATCGAGGCTTCCAAGTCAGAATGGCTCCGCGCCTATTCCGCGATCCGGCAGGCGCTCGCGAAGCCCAAGACGCAGACCGGGGGCGGGCAGTGACGGCCGGCCATTACATGAATCCTGTTTCCGTCCTTCTTGACGCGGCAACCGCGCCCACCCGGGGCGAGGCCGACCATCCGGCGCGGGGGACGCTCGAAGCTGTCACCGCAGCCTGTGACCGTCTCTATCGGGCCACGCCGAGGTTTGCGATCCAGAAGGCCCGCAGGGCGTTCACCCGATCCGCCGAGTTTTTCGCGGGGCCGTTTGAGGTCAGGGTCACGACCAGGAAGACCCTCATCTTCATTGAAGCCCGATGCGAGGGACGCTGGCAGGACCGACGTGTCAGTATCAACTTTCGTCCGTTCGGGCGGCGGTGGGGCGGCTCCGTCAGCGGTGCGTCGGGCCTCGAACTCGATGAGATCGAGACATTCCTTTTGAAACTTGCAGAAGCCTTGCGTGGAATCGAGTGGAGCCAGGAGGAAGCCACTACGCTCACAGCGTAACTTTTCGCTTGCCGCGGAATCCGCCCGGACTCAGGATTGAGGGTGCCAAGAACCAAGGGGGGAACCATGATTTCGATGAAGAGCATCAAGGAACATAGCATTCGCCGTCAGCGCGGATTGTCCCTGATCGAGACGGCCGCGGTCCTCGGGGTCGCCTCGGCCCTGCTGGCGCACTTCGCCACCGTGCAGGGTGACAGTGCTGAAACCATGAAGGCCAAGGCGATGGCGGAGCGGCTGATCGAGGTCCAGTATGGCGCAGCCAGTTACATCAGGGCCAACAACGCGACCCTCCTTGCGAACCTGACGACCTCGCCCACCGTGATCCCGGCCACCGGGACCGGAACCTTCGTCGGCGGCTTGAAGTCCTTGCAGGGAGCGGGTGTCCTACCCCCATCCTTCGTTGACAAGAACGGCTACAACCAGGGCCACGTCCTGATCGTTCGCAAGGTTTCCAGCCCGAGCGGCGACAAGATCGAGGGGATCGTGACCACGGCCCAGCCGATGGGCGGCGGCTGGTCGTCAACTGGCACCATGAACGACCGGGTGCTTGCCAAGGCTGCACAATTCGTCGGTGCATCGGGCGGCTACGTTCCGGCCAAGCCCCTAAACTCCGACGACGCGGGACACATCGTCGGCATGGGCGGCGGCTGGCGGTCCAAGGCAGCGGATTGGGGAACGAGCGGTGCCGCTCCGCGCGCTGGTGTGTCCCTCGTCGCCACCCTGGCCTACATGGAGGGAACGGCAATGGCCGACTACCTCTACAGGACCGATATTGGTGTCCCGGAAGCCAACCGGATGCACACGCAGATCGACATGAACAATAACAACATCAAGGACGCGAAGGACGTGACCGCCAAGGGGACGATCTCGGCGGACGGGAACATTGCCTCGAAGAAGGACGTGACCGCTGGCGGGAACGTCACCGCTGACGGCTACCTTGCCACGGACCAGAGCGTCTATGCCACGCAGAACGTCCAGGCGGGCGGTAACGTCTCGTCGGGAGCCACCGTGTCGGGCATCAACATATGGGCCTCGCAGTCCATCGAGGGCCACGACGTGACCGCGCGTGGCAACATGACGGCCAACGGCACCGTCACGGCGGGATGGGGCGTGACCACCAACAATGGGAACATCAATGCCGCCAACGGTCAGCTTACCTCCAGGCATGGCGTGACCACTCAGGGAGGCGTTTGGGCGGAAGGCAACATCTACACGAACGCCAACATCCAGGGCGCGTCCGTCACCACCTACGATGTTCAGACCCAAACCCTGACTGCCGGCGGCAGGATCACGGCGGACGAACTCCGCCTGGCTTCCGACGCGGTGGCCGGGCAATCCTGCTCGCCCAGGGGGCTTGTCCAGTCCGACAACAAGGGAAACCTCCTGACTTGCATGGGCGGCAAGTGGACCATGCCAAGCGGCTTCACAGGCAAATACAAGGACCTCGGGATCATTGGGGGGAACTACACTGACGTGAATGACACCGGGTCCACGATCATCGTGACCGCTTTTAATGGCGGGTATCCTGGCTTCAACGTCTGCCATCTCGAAGGAAAAGTCCAAGGTATCACGCGCGCCATGGACGCAGACGCGAACAACTCGCTCTGGAAGCAGTGCGCCATCACGTTCCCGGTCGGACCGGGACAGTCCTGGCAGGTCTACTCGGCGTTCGGGAACATCGACCTCTCCTACTACTACTGACGGGTCCCTCCCGGACGACATGGAACCCCGCTTCGGCGGGGTTTTCCTTTGCCGCGACGCTCTGGGACCGTCAGGCGATTCATATAGGATTCCTTATGGGTCCCCTGACGGTAGGAGCCGATGAATCCATAAGACCCTGCGGGTCTAGGGGAGAAGGAACAGGAAGTGAGTCAGGGGATCGGAGCCAAGTCCTTGAGCGGTTGGTGACATGCTGGCCCCGCGCTCCCGGGAGCCGCGAACATTTTCTGTCGGCGCGTTGACGTGGGGGCGAAATACACCCATCCTATAAAGGTAACGATCGAACGTTACCCGCGAAAGGACGCTACCATGATCTCCACCGAAGGCCGCACCATCGAACGCACCGTTTGCATCTCCCACGGCTCCGAAACCAGCCTTGGCACCCTCTACATCTATCGCGGTGTCAACGAGTGGTCTGCCGTCCTGGAGGACCATAGCGAACCCAACGAGGATCTCTGGCTGACGGTCGCCCGCGACGAGCGTCCGTTGGCAGCGACGACTTCCTTATTGAGTGCGTGGTCGATGAAATCTGGAACGACAGCCTCGTCTATCTCGAGCTCCCGAAGAAGAGCGCGATGCCCTACGCCGTCGCCGCGTAAGGATTCGATCAGGACGTGAACACGAATTGGAACGGCTGGCATGTCGCCGGCCGATAACGGGGGAGGGGCATTTGATCGCAAAGCGGACACTTATCGGGATCGCCGGCGCGGTTGCGCTCGTATCCATGTCGGCGGTCGGCGCGACCGCGCAACAGTCTCAACAGACGCAAACCTGGGTGCGCGACGACGGCACCACCTTTCAGGTCACGGTTCCCGCTCCATCGGGTGCGGGCGGCGATCACTGCGAGAACGGGGGAGCCGACTTCACATGCACCAGCAACAGGCACTTTGGCGACCCGAACGTGGGGACACCCGGCAGGAGGGCGCAGCTTAAGGCCGCGACAGCCGATACCGACCAGTGAAGGATTGGAGCCTCGCTACGGCGGGGTTTCCTTATTGGAGGGCGATCCCGCCTTCCCGGCCTTGCTCTTCCTTCCTCTTCCCCTAGGCGAAGCCTGGAAGGGTGTCGAACCGCCATGTGAACCGCCGCCCGGGGATCGTCCCGATTGCCTTCCCGATATTGGTCAGGAAGTTGTTCCAGTCGGGCCTGACGACGGTCCCTGCGGCCATCAACTCAAGTCCTGCGGCGAAATCCTCGTATGCCGCCGCGGCCTTCTCCCTGCCCTCGGGGGTCACGTCGGGCCACGGCTGGGCGACGACGGCGCGAAGGTGACGCGCTGCCTCCTGCGCCGCGCGGACGAACTCCGGTGCTTTGACGGCCGCTTTCGGATAGCGCGGTTCCTCGAAGAGCGAGGCCGCTTGCGCGAGGAAGTGCGCCGCTTTGTATGCATCCCTGAACAGTCCGGACGATGCCTTTCCGGCCTGGGCGGCGGCGAGTTTCCGAAGCTCCGCCAGCAGGGCAGGGGGATCATTGAGTTCGAGCGAGACGGCGAGGCCGAGGGGACGGAATGGGTGAATGCGTCTCATGCCGAGGATGGTAGCCGGCGGTCACTGTCTACGCCATGGGCGTAGGATTTGCCTTGCGCCGAAAATTACTGCCCCGCAGGATCGAGGAAACATCCATACAAGGAGGAATGCCATGCCGGACTCGATGGAAACGAGGCGCGCCCGCAAGGTCGAGTTCATCGCCCTTTTCAGGGGAAGCGGGCTCACGCTGCGCGAGGCGGCCGAGCGTTGCGTCCTGACACGTTCCACCATGAAATCCTACGTGGACGGCGGCGGTCTTCCTGGCGAAAGGCCGTTGTTGCTGCTTCGCGGCTACATGGCCTTGAATAAGGCTTTCAAGGATGATCCCGCCGGGCGACCACATCACATCTGCGCCCGGCCTCCAGATGTATCTGGCTGCGACGCCGCAAGTCGCCACAGCCTGATCCCATTCCCTGTCAGAGAGCGGCTGGAACCCAGAATACTACACCCTGATCTTCGGCGGGGCCACGCTCCTATATCCTTGCTTACCGCCCACTCGATCTGATGCTCATTCCAACGGAAAGGAGTAGCCGCAAATTGCTATCCCCTGTATGAAGAACTTACGCCATAATCTACAAACCCGCCCAACGTTGATCCCATCCACTCCAGTACTTCTCCCAAAAGTTCACAAATGCCCAGGATAAGTGTTTTCCTCACTTTGCTTGTTCTCGTCGGCGCCTTTGTGCCGACTTATTCGGCGCGCTCCCAGTCTGGAGGAATACATCTCTTTGACCCACTTATCCGCGAGATGATCCAGCAAGGTATCCAGAATGACAGACAGCGCACCCGACAACCTATCGCTCCATCTGGTCCTGTAACCATATCAAGCACATTGACAAAGGTCACTGATTCAAGAACTGGCATAGAGATCAGACTGCCTACCCACATCTTGATCAAGGAAGGTGTAAGCCAAAATGGCGGAAGCCGCTGGCAAACATTTGATGATAGAATTACTGTTGACACCGTTCGAAACTCAAACACCTCTAACCTACGCCAAATCTACGAAAACATTACTCGGATCCGGCCTAACGTACAAATCAACCATTCGAAATTTGAGGCAGACTCTTTTGTTATCGTAGGGGAGACACCCAAAGGTAAATTCCTTCAAACCTACACTGCTGGACCAGAAGAGATACGAGGTCTGTTGATCAGTTACGAAAAGGAACTTGCTTCCTATTTTGATCGGACAGCCGGCGCGATCATCGACAGTTTTATTCCGTTTCCAGATGGCATCGCAGTGGTGGTTGGAGGCGACTTCAATAATCCAGCTTGTCCGAGCACGGGTGTTGTCTCCCGCCTTAAGCCTCAAACAGAGAGTTTCCTCTCTGTCCGCAGCGGTCCCGGGGTATCGCACCGAGAGGTCGATCGGCTCACCAACGGGTCTCCCGTTGCAATCTGCCAACAAACCGATTCTTGGTTTGCCGTTGTATACTCGACCCAACAGGGCACAAATGACTGTAACGTACAAACACCATCGCCGGCGAAGAGGTCCTACACCGGGCCATGCAAATATGGATGGGTTCACTCTAGTTACATTGGCAACATAAGGATGCAGCAGAGGCCTTCTTCGGAACCGCTCAAGCACCCGGAGGATATTAAGGTTGTCGAGGCTAGCCAGAAAACCGATCTGCCCCAAATGCAACCGCCGTCAACAGCAAGTGCTGCCACAGCAACTGCACCGAGTGCACCAATACCACGCCTTCCAGTCGTACCAAAAGATTGTCCGGCCCGATCGCCTGACTACTCAAGTCGACTCGCGCTTATCAAAACCCATGTCAAGATAGCGCATGAACAAGTGGAAGAGTGGAAGTCTCTGCGTAAAATCGCAGAGAAAGCGCAACAGTCGGATATTGGAGCCTTTTGTAAGGCCTACCTAGATCCAATGAAGAAAGCACTTGAGGCTATGAATTCCTTCATGCAAAAGAATAATGAGGGCCTGGTTCTTGATAGTTTTAATGCATGTGTAGAGACTCAGGCAACGAAAATAGAAAAAGAGGTCGACAACGTAAAAGGGAGCGCCGAGCCTGTCGGACTCTTGCTCAAAATTCATGCCGATTTAATCCGCATCAAGATTGAAAACGTCAGTTTGATCCATGAACACAAGGACTATTTAGGCACGGTCGAGTCAATCAAAGGGTCGTTTGCGTCCAGCACTAAACAATGCAGCCTTTGATTAGACAATAGGAGAAACTCATGTCGTCCAACAGTTTGAAAGTTGTCGCGATCACAGCAGGACTGTTATTCGGCAGTTTTGCCGTGCATGCCCAGCAAGGGTCACCTGATAATTCAGCACCTTCGTCTAACGCACTTCCAGCGGATAAGTGCGCGGAGTTTAACAGCCTCCTTAGCAGCATCGACAGCACCGGAGCAGCGGGAAACCCTGATCAGGTAGAAAAGCGGTACGGGCGGCTCGTCGATGCCGCCAAGATAGGAGAAGCCTGCGCGAAGAGCATCACTGAGTCATTTCGAAACCTGCGTGGGCAAGCCGGATCGCCACCATCGTGGGCCAAGATTGAACAGGAACTTGATAAGCTCATCGAAGCGCAGCGGAATTTCATCGATAAAATTGAGGGCACAGGCGGCCTTATAGAAGAGGCAAATCGGAGCGGAAGTGTTATCCAGAAGCGAATTGAAGAGGCGCAAAGGGTTTATCCGGACCAAGTCGACCGAGAAAAGGAGCGGCTGGCGCGCCTCACGGAAATAGCAGCCGCCACCACAGTTCAAAAGGACGGACTCGCAAAAGCGATTCGAGATATTCAGGCGGCTAAGCCGAGAATTGCTTTCGCGGAAAGCGGCAAACAGTTTGACGTCACGGTTAATGCGCTAGACCGATTCAATAAGGCGCTCGAGGATTTTACAAAGAAGATGCCAAAACCCGTGCCTGGTGAGAGCGGTACGTGAAGCGGCCTTCCTTAGGCTAACCCAAAATCTTGAAGGATGGAACAAATGCAAACGATGAAGAAATGGTGCTTAGCGGGGCTAATCCTAGCTTCGCTAACCGGGGCTGCTGCCAGTCAGTCGGTTCAAAGTGACGATTTCCAACAACGGATGACAACCGCTTTAACGAGCGCGAAAAAGTCCGCCGATCAGTTGAACGACCAGCAAAAAGCCCTTCTTGACGCAATCAATCTAGCTGCCGACCCGCAGCAGGCAAGGAAGTTTTTGGACAACCTGATTGGAACCTCTACTTCGGCCCTCACTACATTTGGCGAGAAGGGTGAGGTGATGAAGGCTATTAATGACTTGTTGGTTTCTGTCGACCAACGAAGAAAGAATGCTGAGGATAGAGCAGCAAGTGATCCAAGGTGGGTTGAGCGAGTTGCAGTTTGGAAGGGCCATGCAGACAATCTTCGGCAACTTCGCCAGGATTTATTGAAGGAAGTAGATCGAGCCGAAAATACGCTCACCCAACTTTCGAAGGATCGAACATTTATCGAAGACATCATCGCTAGCGAGGGTGTGGAACGAGCCAGAAAGGAAATGGAAGCTGCGTTGATGAATTTGAGAGATCTTGGGGACTCGCTCGCTAATGCCGTCAAGATTGCAGAGGAGCGCAACAGAAAAATCAGTGCGCCGGCATCGTAAGGAGGGCACGTGCTTTCGTCACAGCGCTCGAGTTTAAGGTCTGCTTCAGTTCTGTTCGGACTCTTACTGAAAGTTTCACTGACCGTTTCCGGTGAGGCCAACGCGGCGAGCTTATCTCGTCAATCGATGGCCTCATCGGATCTCAAGGCCCTATGCTTGGGATGGCTCGAAGCAGAAAGAGTCCTTCACCTTCTTATTGACCTAACATCTGTCGCGGATGAGGGGATACGAGCCGCAAATACGCTCCTCACGGACTGTAAGGCGAAGCCGATGTGCGAGAACTCACGCGAACGAGATCTCTTTGAGGCGAATCTCGTGGATGCTCGCACCCAGCACAGCAAAGCTGCGGAACTGGCTACTCGGATGCAAGATCGAAAAGAAACACTCCGGCGGCAGATCTACCGTTTGAGGGAAGGTCATCTGAAGCAAGACAACACTGATCTGGCAAATCTATGTTATATGGAATCTGCTGGAATTGCGCCATCAGTCGCGACAAACAAGTGAAGGTTCGTGTCTACGAGTCTTCAAGAGTAGTTAAGGTGGACAGCAAAAAAATTGCAGTATATGCGTCGGTGTGACAAAACATAACCTCAGCGGGATGCGCGTCTCCAGCCTGCCTTTTCGGCCTCAGCCTCGTTGCAAAACCAACGTTCGCCTTTCGCCGTATTAACGCTTGTTGCTCCGTATAAGTGGTCCCACGGCGTATGGTAGATTCGCTCGCCCGAAGCGCTGACGTTACCCTTGATCGGGCAGGCCCATTTCGCCTCGCCTCCATATCAGCAACAGATACCTTCCAACGTTGAGCACGGTACTCCCAGGGGCTAGCGCAAGATCTGTGTCAGATTGAGCGCTAAGATAGAACGGATCGGCAACCCTGTCGGCGAGGAGATAGATCTGACGCGCTGCATCAAAGCAGAGGAAGGCTCACGATCATCTGCTAACACCTTGCTGCTTCAGGACGAATCCTATGCGCCAGACTCAGCATCACAAGACCATTCTGACGACGCATCCAGCGGTTCTACCGTTCTCATCCATGTGCTCCGCCCGCGACCACGTCTCAGACACCAAAACCAAGCCTAACAAGGCTTTGACGAGTTCTATTCGTCTGCTTGAGGGCGCGCGTTCTTGCTACGTACTGCGTTACCGCACAATCAGGCACAAATCTTGCGCTGATCCCATGAAGGTCTCGCCGCAGCTCGTGCAGGTGACTTCATCCTCCCCCTCCGAGTCCATGTCGGACATTTTCTCCGCTGTGTAGTCCGGTTCCGGGACCGACAGCCAAACGACGTTCACGGCTTGGCAATTCGGGCAAATGAAGCGCGCGTTGGAACCGTAGTCTGACATGGACCTATCCTGATGGTGTTTTGCCCGCTCCATATCATGGGGAAGGGCCACCGTCCTATCTATGCCGCGTCCGGCTTATCCGACCGCTGCCCCTCGGCAACGATTTCCAGCAGCTCATCTGGCAGCGGCCGCTGGAGCTTCAACGCATCCTCAAACGGGGGCTGTCAGCCAGGCCTCATATTCCTCCGGTGTCGTCAGGATCACTGGCATCGCCTTTGGGTGGATCGGCGCAACAACGGTGTTCGGTTCCGATGTGAGGAACGAGAACAAGAGATGTTCCCCTTCCGCGGGTTCTGCCTTGGTCCCCCTGACACCTTTCCAGGGGCGCCAGATGCCAGCGAAGGCTGCTAGCGGTCGCTCTTTGTTCAGAGCAAACCAGATCGGGGTCTTCCTTGGCTTGATGTCCGCGTATTCTGAGAACGAGGTAAGAGGGACAAGGAGGCGATACTGCGGCTTCAGCCACGCCTTCCAGAACGGTGACGAGACGTTGCGTACGTTGGTCACCGGTTGGTTGCCGACCTTCGGCGGTGGAGGGAAACCCCATCGCATTTGCAGGAGCTCGCGTTCGCCATCCTGCATCCTGACGACTGGAGCCATCTGATCGGGGAAGATGCCGGGGAGAGGAGGGACGTTGCCGGCATTGTCCCGGGCGACGGCGAAGGCCCGACGCATGGCCTCTTGCGTCGTGTAGACGGAATAGAGATTGCACATCACCTGCCCCATTTGCGGATCGACTCAATAGGATCATGGAAAACTGATCAAACTGCCAGATGGATTTAGGTTAGCCCCAAAAGGGAGCAGCCCCGGACATCTCTGTGCAAGGCTGTTTCCTGATTGTATGCCGCTGGTCGGCTGGGATCCTAGTTCGTGATCCTTACTGTCGCATAGCCAGTTGCTGTATCCGAGAAGAGAACCTTCCCGTTCCGGTCACTCACGACCACTTTGACGACCAAACTGCTCTCACCATTCGTCCTTGCACTTACTTCGAAGCTTCGTCTCAGCTTTGCCTGTACTGCCTGTCCAGCCTGCATGAGGGCTTGCTCATCGTAGGTTTGACCACTGTTTCCATTGCGGATTCGGATCGCACCACCGTCGGTGCAACCAATAAGCGGAAGGGGGGTCTGGCCTATGTGGCAAGAGATCTGGACCTCGTATGGGTATTCAGTAAGATCTGCTTCTCGTTGCATCGCCACGCTTCGGGCTGCCTGCTGCTCCTGTTCCCTCCGACGCTGATCTTCCCTGTTCCTAATCGTGCTCACGTAGTCCGCGCAGCCGCTATCATTAGAACATTGTTGACCGAGTGCTGCCGAAGTGACTTCTGCCACGTCAACTGCCTGCTCACAGCCTTGTCTGCTCGCGAAGTCTCGAAACGTGGCGATCTTTTCAGTCAGGTTCGAGACACTGTCTGGCAGTTGCGCGTTTCCGATATATTCAGCAATGAGATCAAGTTGCTTTGAGAAGCGTGATCCAAGGTTCGGACAGGCCGACTTCATCGCGAACGCGTTCGAGAGCAGATCAACCGATATCCCTGAAATTCGGGTTTCCGATCTAGCCCATTCCGCCACCTTGGACTTAAGGGACGCACGCTCTTGCTCTTCCCTTGCGATTGCGACCTTGATCCTCGTGGCATCCTCGTCGCTGACCCATCGATCGGTGATCATGACTACCCGTTGCTCACGTTCAAGCGCACCGCCAAGAGTGGCTAGATCTCTCGAGGGGCCGATATAGGCCGCACATCGGCCGGACTTGAGGTCAACGAAGGCATCCTCAAGGGATCCGCGAGGGTCCAAGGGCTCGCCTTCCCAGCCCAGTCCCTTCAAAACCCTCTTACCATATTCGGTTCCAGTGCTCGGGTCCGAAGCAGAGACGCAGAATGCTCCCTTCTGCCCAGTAACGAGGATCCCGTAACCCTTCCGAGAACCATTCAGCACCGATCGCGTCATGGACGCTATCGCGGAGGCAACCTTCTGCTGTTCCTCCTGTTTGGCCGCGACATGTCGCTGATAATCACGCCACTTGATATGAAGCAGGGGCTCTGTCTGGCCCCAAAGCTCATCCAAGTCACCATCGAGAGATCCTTCTTTTCGCACAAGTAGTAACGTGAAGGTCGGGTTTGAGGAGCTTCCGCAGCTATAGGTATTCTCGAAGTCGATGGAAAGGTTGAGTTTCTTCAGCTCACCATCCATGAACTCCTTATAAAGTCCGTATTGCGGCTTCTCCTTCAGGTTTTTCAAGTCGAGATACAGCATGTGATCTTTGCAAATATCACTGCGTCCCGGTGGCTGACGGACGGTTACTTTACCGTCCAAATTCTTGGCAATCCGCTCATTCTGCTTTGCCGGATTGAACAGGAGAACGAGATCGCCAACTTCCATTTCGGCCGTTGATCTCGGTAACCGTGATTGTGTTGTCGGCTGCTGTTGCTGCGCATAGGTGGGCACACTGACAACCGCTGGGGACGCGTTTCTCGTTGGAGGTGCCTGATTGCCAGCTTTAACCTCTGCGACAAGGAAGTCGCCTTTCGAGAGGTAGGAATCGGGTGGTATGGATCCTGCGGCTACCAGATTGTTTTTGTATGCTTGCGCGGATGCCGCCTGAAGTGGCCCCAGTGCAATTGCATACCAGCCGTTCTGGGCTTGGAAGATCCGCAGGTTCGGAAGCTGACCACTGTATTGCTGAGCAAATAAGGTGGCCTCTTCAAGTTGCTGTCGAGCGGCGAGGATGACCCATCGCGAGTTAGTTGTGATTGCGGTGCCCGCTGAGCTTACTGCTTTTGGCTGTGCGTATACTGAGCCTGTTTGGATTAGGAGTGCGGTTAGTGCCCCAACTATAGCCTTCATTGTGGATCTCTGTTTTTTGTATCTTTAGCGGATAATCTTATCTTGTAGTTCACACACGCACTGCGTGCCAACAGTATTTGCAATTAAGGTTTCCGCCCGGACTAGGGCGAAAGGGTCTTTTAACTTGAACGACCCATAGGATTGAGACCTAGCCGTCAGTGGCGGCTTGGTGCGAACATGCGCTCCAACCGATGCCCGAGCCGCCAGAAGAACAGTTTCCAGCGACGGAAGTCGGGATCCTCCATGTAACTCGGCCAGACGGCGTATTGGGATCGCGCCGCCTTCTTGAGTTCCCGAAATTGCCCCTCGATTGGCTCGAAGCCGGCCGCGAACTCGAACCCGCAGAAACGGATCGGTCTCGAGCCGGGAACGATGACCGCTTGCCAGAACCGTTCCAGGGTATCGTTCACCGTGTAGATGCAGTTCCGCTTGTAGGTGCTGACGGGAACATGCCGCTTGACATGCTTCCTGGGGAGGGCGCTTTCGAAGATCAGCGTGACCTCATGGGTGGCGTTGAGCTCGTTGGAGCCCGTCTCGATGCCCTCCGGGGTGAAGTGAGGAAGCATCTCCCTCTCTACCTTGCCGCCGTTTCCCTTGGGGTCGTTCATGCCGTGTATCCGGCCGGAGCGAAGGATGCTCAAGGCGTTCTTCATGGACGTTCTATGCAGGAGCGTTTCCACGTCGTCACCTGTCAGCGGGGCCCATCGCCCGAACCTGCTGGATCGCGTCCTCGAGGAACTTGTCATCGTCGTCCCCGGCCGCGCCGGCACTCTCGATGAGAAAGTCCTTGAGCGTCCGGTTCGGCACCTCGTAGCCGAGGCTGGCGGCGCGATCGAGGAGCGACTTCACCGAGGACGGCCCCCACTTCACGCCGCCTCGAGGCGTTCGCTCCCGCATCTTCTCCAGTTGGCTGGCGATCTCGCGCAGCGTCTTGTCGGGATCGGACATGGCAATGCCAGCGACGAGCGACACCAGCCGTTCGCTGTCCGTTCGTCGCGGCGACCGTTCCATCAGCTCCGGCTCCGCCAATCCTTCCTTGACCATCCGTTGGACCGTCTTCCTGAGAACGTCGGGATCCCAGTCCTTGCCGCCTTTTGCCCGCAGGACGTTCGCAACGTCTTTCCAGCGGTGGTGCGGTCGCATCCTCCGCACGGTCGGCAACCACTCGTCGGCGGTCTCAATAACCTTGTCAAGGTGGGCCCGCCTCCACGCCGTGGCCGCTTTCCTGATAGCCGTCGGGTCTCCTGCGCGGATGCCGGGATTGCCGGGATGCCTCCCGCGCTTCCGAGCCGCCGCAATCCCGGCCTTCGTGCGCTCCGCGATCAGCGACCGCTCCAGTTGCGCGACTGCGCCCAGGACCTGGAGCGAGAACATGCCTTGGGGGGTGGTGGTGTCGATCGGGTCTTTCAGGGACCGGAAATGCGCTCCCTTGGCTTCCAGACGCTCTACGACCTCGAGCAGGTGGCTCACCGAGCGGGCGAGGCGGTCCAGACGGACGACCACAAGGGTCTCGCCCGGCTCGATCCGCTTGAGAAGCTGGATCAGCACCGGACGGCTCCGGGACGCGCCAGATGCGCTCTCCTGATGGACGACGAGGCATCCAGCCGCTCTCAACTCGTCCACCTGCGGGTCGGTCGTCTGCTCGTCCGTGGATACGCGGGCATATCCGATCAGGCGTGGGTTCGGCGGCGTGGCGGCCATCGGCGTACCTTGGCAATTCGTTGACGCAACTTGATAACGCAAAGCCACGTTTGTTCAAAGTCGTAAGTTCGATGGAATTGGATGGTTCCGTCAACGCTTCATCTAGTTGCCGGCTATAACGTAGCAGCAGGGTTTGGCCTGTCGGGCGAGGAAACAAGGGGAACAAAGTGGATCCGGTGGGCGGTTCAGGCCCGAATTCATCTCATTCAGCACTCGGCTGTTTGGGCAGTTCCTTTGACTGTTTTCAATCACCTCGGACACATCTCGGACAGGGAGCCAATCTCGAATTCGCTTCGGTCATCGCACCTGACAACAATGTTTCCAAAATGTTATGCATACTGCTCCGGTTAACGTTCTGTTAACCATATAGGCTCCCAGAACGATGGCAAGGTTCGCACCTGATCTCTTGCGGAGCGGCTCGATCGGCTTGCGCCGAGAGTTTTGCGCCTCCATCCTCTCGTCCAATTGACATAGCGGCTGCGTAAGGCATCGCAATGGCGCTGGAAGTTGCTGCGTATGGCGGCATGGGACGGCGCAGACCCAATCTCGGGCTGGCTGTTATGGACAAGGACGACTTACCCGCCGATCTGATCTACCTCGAGGCCGGATCCATCTACGCCTTCGACAAGGACGTGGCCGTCTGTTCGGGCAGCCGCCGGGACTTCGAGGGCTGACGCGGTCGTCTTGCCGAGCTCATTACGGGCCTAGGTCTCAACGGCCCATTCCGGGAGCTGATCGGGTATGGCCACGAGGGTTTCTCTACGGCCAACGCCTCGCAAGAGTTGCACCAGCACGGAACGCTCTCGAGAACTCTTTCCACATCTGAATAATTCTTGACAGTAGACTCTAAAGCTATCCGCAATTCGTATTAACTACGTCCAAAGAGGCAAGGCGGAAGGCATTTACTTTCGACTGTACCGGGATATCTTGTTGCTCTCCCGCCAAGTCCGCGCTTCATGGATCCAGTAATTGCCTAAACTCAGTGCCATATCGCGCCTTCTTTCGGGTTTGAAGCGCGAGCACCACGACTACAAGCCCAGCCTGCATATCTTCCCTGAACTCAATTCGGACAAGCTGGCCTCCGACCTCCAGTTGGAAATGGAGGCAACGCAGCGGGGGAAGCGCAATGAGCCGCCCGCGGATTCGACCGCTATGGACGACTTCGAGCTGCGGATCGTCGACAGGATCGAGTCCGAGAAGAACACCGCCCACAACACCTTCAGCGAGGAGGTGAGGGTGTACGCGGAACGGCTCGCCGCGCTGGAGTTCGAAGAGCGTTTTAGCGCCATCCGGCACGCGGCCCCGGCGGCGGTCAGCGAATTCAAGGTCGAGGTCGGGCAGGGACGCGACGAGCTGTTCAACCTCCGGCGCAATATCATCGACGTCGAGAAGGAACGTGACAAGTTCCGGAAGAAGCACGGGATCGAGCGCCTGTCCCGTCACGCTTCGGGCGGAACCCTCACCCTGAAGTTCGGCATTCTCGTTCTCCTGACGCTCATTGAGATCGTCATGAACGGCTACTTCCTCTCCAAGGGCAGCGAGGGGGGAATGTTCGGAGGCATCAACGAAGCGGTCTCCTTCGCCATCCTGAACGTCGTCGTGAGCTTCCTCGTCGCGGCAGTAGGGGTGCGGTGGATCAACCACAGGAACTTCTTCGCGAAGCTTATCGGCCTGCTTTCCCTGGCGTTCTACCTGTGCTTCGCCATAGGACTGAACCTCTCGCTCGCCCACTTCCGCGAGATCTCGGGCGCCCTCAATGAGGATGCGAGCCGCGAGGTGATAACGAGGATGCTGGAGAACCCGTTGGGGCTTACGGACCTCAAGTCCTGGATTTTCTTCGCCATCGGGCTGACCTTCTCGGCCATCGCATTCGGGGACGCCTTCCTAATCTATGATCCCTATCCGGGTTTCGGCTCCCTCTACCAGAGGGTGGAAAAGGAGCACGAAACCTACAGGGCCACGAAGGATGCCCTGATCAAGGAGCTGAAGGCCATCAGGGACGAAGCCATCGAGACCATGGAGGAGGCCGGGCGCGACCTTTCCAAGAGGCGAGGGGCCTATGACTCGTTCATGCAGGGCAGGGAACGCCTGAACCAGCTCTTCATCGGGTATCAGGACCATCTGGACCGGACAGTAAACACGCTGCTGGCCATGTACCGCGAGGCCAACTCGAAGGCACGCACCGATGGCAAGGTTCCCGAGCGCTTCCGCAAGCGGTACGACATGAAGCGATTGCCCATACCCAAGGAGCAGGGGCTCGCGATGGCGAGGGATGACCTGCGCAGGTCCATCGTCGAGGCCCAGGAACTCCTCAACATGCAGGTGGCTGCGATCCATACGGAGTTCAGCGACGCCGTCAGCAGCTACGACAAGATCGACGACATCGTATCGTATCCGGAGAACGACCATGGCACGCCGCAGCTCAAGGTCGCGTAGCCGCAGGCGCGGTGGCGAAACCGGGAAGCATGTCGTCGGCATCGGCATTATTGCCGTCTGCCTCGTCGCAGCCGTAGTCGTGGGCATCGCCATGACGCGGATTGAGCCCCGTCCGACGCTCGACAAGACGTCGCTCTGCCCGACGGATGGCCCGCGTTCGGCGACAGTCATCCTGCTCGACGCATCAGACGTCCTCCCCGACGTGACGAGGCGCGAACTTATGACGTACCTATTTGATGCCGCGACCGCCGTGTCCGAACACGGTCTTCTGGAGATCAGGCTGCTCGACCCAAATTCTCCGAGCGGGATGTCGGTCTTTTCGAAGTGCAATCCGGGGGACGGATCGGGACTGGACGAGTTCACGGGAAATCCAAGGCTTGCCAAGAAGCGGTGGGATGAAGGGTTCAGGAAGCCTCTCGAGGCCGCTTTGAACGGATCGATGGCGCAGCCTTCGGAGTCACAGTCGTCGCCTATCCTGTCTACGATCCAGAGCATTTCGGTCGACAGGTTCACGGGAAGCCGGGCCGCGTCGATGCCGAAGACGCTCATCGTGGTCTCGGACCTGATCGAGCACGGGCCCGGCTATTCCCAGTACTCGGGAGACCTCTCGTTCGACAGGTACAGGAAGTCCGAGCACTACAAACGGGTTCGGACCGACCTGAACGGGGCTGAGGTCTCCTTCCGGTACATCCAGCGCGTCACGCGCAGGCCCATCAATTCGGCGACCCACATCCAGTTCTGGACTGACTGGGTGAAGGACAGCAACGGCCAGCTCGTCTCGGCCAGGAAACTACAGGGAGCCGGCTGAGATGGCGACGGCAACAACATCAGAGAGATCGAGGACCAGGGATTACTACGAGTTGTGGGGGCCGTCCGCGATCTTCGTCTTGTTCGTCCTCTTTGGATGTCTCTACATCGTAGCGGCCAAGGAGCGGGGCTTCGGGCAGGTCTACGTAACATTCATTCCCGTGGCGCTCATGCTCGTCTACGCGTTGGTGATTGCGTTCTCCCGGTTCCTTCGGCTGAGGGACGACCAAGCTGGCGACAATCTCTACTACATGGGCTTCCTGTTCACCCTTACGAGCCTCGGGACGTCGCTCTACCACTTCAACGCCGACAGGAACGCGGACTACATCGTCCAGAACTTCGGTATCGCCATCGCATCGACAATCACAGGCATCGCCCTGCGCGTCCTGTTCAACCAGATGCGGCGCGACCCTGTCGAGGTGGAGCGGATAGCACGCCTCGAGCTGGCCGAGGCCGCCCGCAGGGTCAGGGTCGAGCTCGACCAGACGGTACTGGAGTTCGACCACTTCAGGCGAGCCTCGTTGCAGTCCCTTCGCGAGGGCTTTGATGAGATATCGATTCAGGTGAACAAGGTCGGCGAGAACCTTCTCGCGGGTCTGCAAGAGGTGACACAGAAATCCCAGGCTCCCCTGGAGGCCGCCTCGAAGAGCTCCGGGGCGACCATCGAAGGACTGACGAAAAGGGTCGTCGCAGCCCTTGAGGACAGCGCCAACAGACTTGCCGGGGAAAACGAAAAGCTGTCGGTAAGCGCAAAGGCCATCGCCGGCTCGCTGGACGGCGTGAAGGAACGCCTGACGGCGATGCAGGCACCGGACGAAGTCATCAAGATCAAGCTGGACCCGACCATCAAGGGGTTGGCATCGGCCGTCGACCGCTTCACCGCACGGATCGACCAGCACGAGAAGGTCTTCGGTGCCGCGCTGGAGAGTGCGCGCCTCTCCTCCGAGGCGACCCGCGAGGCAGTCGACCGCATCAGGATCTCGACGGCGGATACCGAGGCAGGAATTCGCGAGACCGTCGGCACGATGAAGAACGCCGTCATGTCGTTCGAGTCCGTGGCCCGATCACAGGCTGAACAGGTCAATGTCGTCATGAAGCGATCGGACGATACGCTCACGATCCTCAGGGACATGAGCACCGCCTCGACGGAACGGGATGCCCGTCTCATTGACACGCTCTCCGTCCTCAAGGAGATGGAAGCCGCCGCCACCGATCGGGACACCCGTCACATGGAGACGCTCTCGAAGCTCCTGCCCGGGATCTCGAAGAACGACAACGTCATCGATCTGACCAATGCCAAGGAAACTCCGGCCCCGGCTCCTGAACAGGATCCCGAACCGACCAAGTGGTCGCGTTGGCCCTTCGGATCCAACGCATGACAATCACAGCGCAAATCGAACGCCAGTCGAATTCGTACAGGCAGGGTCTCGTCCTCGGGCTCACGCAGGCCGAGATCATGCTGCTCCTCGTCTTCTGCCTCTTGCTCGCGGCCGCCGCCGTCATCAAGCGCAAGGACGACGAGATCTCGAAGTCACGGATCGAGGTGGCAGCGTTGCAGGGCACGACCACTATGAACCGGAGGATCACCGAGCTCGTGATGCGGGATCCGGCAATCTCGGGCCAGATCGGGCCGGACGGATCGATACCGGAACCGAAGCTCGACGAGTACTGGCAGGAGATTATCGAGAACCGGGACATCTTCCGGCAGCTCGAAAACCACGGCATCACGAAGAACGACCTCAAGGATGACCCCAAGTTCCTCTCGGAAATCATCGAGTTGAAGAAGGAGGGCGCTACCGCCGAGTCCCTGAAGGGCGCGATGACAATGTTGGATGGAATGTCGAAGGCGGAGAAGGCGCTGAAGGACGCGCTCGCGAAGAGGGACAGCGAGCTGAAGGAGGCTTTGGCAAAGGGTGGCGAGATGACCGAAGCCCTTGCGAGGAAGGATGGAGAGCTGAAGGCGGCCAACGCCAGGCTAGAGGAGATGACGAAACAGGCAAACGCAGCCGCGGGCAAGGACGAGGAGGGCCACAAGTGGCCACCCATGATCAGCCTCAGCGAGGCAGGGGGCTATTTCTTCAAGCTTGGCAGCGCTGAGCTCTCGACCGAGTTCGAGCGGAGGCTCAACGAGGTCGTCGTTCCGACCCTCCTCAAGACGGCGCATGAGTATGATGTGGACGTCATCGAGGTGGTGGGCCACACGGACGAGTTGCCGATCGGGGTCAAGCACTCCAACCTCGACCGCGACATGGTGGAGGTGCTCAAGGGCAACAAGCCCATTGTCGCTCTCAAGCCGGGAGACAACGCCGGACTTGGCATCGCCCGGTCCGTATCCGTCGTGAGGAGCCTGTTGCAGGACGGTCGCCTGAACGGCTTGCGTGTCCTGCCCCTGTCCGGTGCCCAGCTCGTCAAGACCGACGAGACCCTGGCGAACGGGATGGACGTGCAGGGTGATGTGAAAGAGCGCCGCCGCATCGAGATCCGGCTGAGGAAGTCGGCACCCCCGGAGCAGCCAAAAGCCGGAAGCGACATCGCGAACGCCAACAGGGGCTAGGAATCCGGCCGTTGCCGGATCCGGGATTAAACGAGAATGATAATGCGATATGCGGGTTTCTGCTTGGCCCTGATGGTGTTCGTCACGAATGCGGCGATCTCAGGCTACGCAAACGGCAATTCGATCAGTGGGTACGCCAGTGTCCTCGACGGGGACACGGCAGACATCGGCGGGAAGCGGGTGCGCTTCTTCGGTATCGACGCGCCGGAACTGTCGCAGACCTGCGTGGACGCGGCCGGCCGATCATGGCAGTGCGGACGCGAGGCGCGAGACAGGCTGGCTGAGCTAACGGACGGGAAGGTCGTCACCTGCACCTACGAGGAGATCGATGCCAACGGTAGGCTTCTCGGGTCATGCAAAGTGGATGGGCGCGGCATCAACGGGATCCTCGTCGCCGAGGGGCTTGCGTGGGCCTTCGTCAGGTACAGTGACGTCTACGTGGGGGTGGAACGCAAGGCCCGTGCCGAGCACAAGGGGGTCTTTGCGGCGGACAACCTCCCCGCCTGGGACTACCGCTCGGAACGGTGGCACAGGTCGACCGCAGCATCACAGACTGAAAGTCCGCAAGGATGCCCGATCAAAGGGAACGTCAGTGCATCTGGAGAGCGCATCTACCATATGCCATGGGACCGCTATTATGCATCGACGAAGATCGACATGACAAAGGGCGAGCGCTGGTTCTGCGACGAGGCGGATGCGGAGAAAGCGGGATGGAGGCGGGCCTACCGCTGAGTGCCTGACGGCCACGCGATCCAATAGATCGTTGATGGCCTTGATGGCGATGGGTTCATTCATGGGGGCGCCTGCCTCAGAGGGCGTGTTCAAGCGTGCCAACAAACCCACGAAGCACGCCGTCAGCGTGCCCTTCGCCTCTAGGGAAGGACTACCTTGTCCTTGAATAACGGCCGTTTGCCCCTCCCAGAGGCGCAAGGGCTTCCACGTTGGCACGGGGGAGGGAAGGGGTACTTGGGTCATGCTGATCCTTCTTGCCCCGCGCTCGGCTCACTCGCCATGGTTCCCTCCGCCATCGCTGAGCCGGCGAGCATAACCAGTCGTATAGCGTAGTCGAGGCCCGGGGAATTCGGCGTTCCTAAAGCAGGAACCAACCCTTCGAAAGGTCCATCGATCCTTTCAGCCTGATGACGCCTTCGGCCGAGCGATCCGCATCGGTGTTGAACGCGATGTAGGTTTCCTTCGCCGTCTGTTCGTAGCGGACCTGCCCGGCCTTGGTGAAAGCCGCCTCCCCGATGAAGCTGAACTTCTGGTCTCCCTTCACGCGAGTGTTGGCATCGATCAATTTGAGGTCCATCCGATCCCCGTTCCTGCCGGAAAAGTCGAGGATGTAATCCGCCGCCTTGCGGGATGACCCGGTATCACCATCGTCGAAGATGAAGGCATCCTTGCCCTTGCCACCCGTGAACGTGTCAATTCCCTTGCCGCCACGCAGCTTGTCATTCCCGGCACCGCCGTTCAGGTTGTCCTTCCCGCGCCCCCCGAAGAACACGTCGTTGCTTGAGGTGCCGACCACCTTCTCGGATGCTATGTCGGTTACGGATATCCTGATGGCCTGGTCGATCGACTGTCCGTGCCTGTCCGTCGAACGTATGACCACCTCATAGCTGGAGGCCTGCTCGTAATCGAGCATGAACCCTTTCGCCACCACCAGACTGTTTCCTTCGATGGAAAACCTGCCGCCGCCATTGTTGACGAGTGTATAGTTGTGGGTGTCGTCAGTTTCCGCATCCGCCGTCGAGAGCACTCCAACCGTCCGCCCTGAGGCGCTGTTCTCCGCGACGGATGTTCCCGACAGCGAGACGGATGTCGGTGCACTGGCGGTAGAGACTGGCTTTCCGTCCGGACCGATGAGTTCCCCTTCGATGTAGACCTTCTCGATGCGGGCCGTTTTCGCGATGGGGCCTCCGAACCCGTCGAGGATGAGAAATCCCGACCCGACGGGCGTAGCCTTTATACCGTACCCACCCTTGATATGCAGGGTATCGTCCCCGAGTCCGCCGTCGATGATGCGGAAATCCGAGGTGGCGACAAGGTTCGGTCCCTCCAATGAAATCTCGTCGTTTCCGCCCCCCGCAAGAACCCAGTTATCCGACGCCCCGGGCTGGACATGATCGTTACTGTTGCTGCCGAGCCATACCGCTGTATTCCCCCCGGATGGAACCCCGCCCCCACGCAACGCCTGCGCAATGGCGCTCGTATGGAACGGGCTGCCGGAGTCGGAGGCGAATTGGATGAGAAGTTCGGTGCTTCCGATGTAGTTGGTCATTTTGTGGGCCTGGACAACATCGGGCGCTCCTGAATACGTTGTCTCCACCGATGCCCCTACGGGATCGGTGAAGGGCACATCGGGAACGATGTCTTTTACATGGGCGAAGTTCAGAATCTGCTTGTTGCTCGGGGTCGGCTCCGCACCAGGAGAACCCCATGTGAATCCCCTCGTGTTGTCCGCGCTCACTCCCGTGAGACCTTCGAACATCAAGTGCTGCACCATCGCGCCCCCGAGGCTATGCCCAGTAATCAATACCTGCTGCACGTCGTTCGCGGGATTGGATGTATACGCCTTGAGTGCCAGGATCAGCGGAGCGAACGCATCGTAGTGATTGTAGAACGGTAAATAATCCCAGATGTCCGAGGACAAGTCGTCAGTTCCCCTGAAGGAAATGGCCAACGTCCTCTTTCCCTCAACCATGCCGATCAGGACCAATGCGGCAGCCCCGTTTCCCGTGGACGATGTCGCACTGTATAGACCACCGTCGAGACGGTAGACGACCCCGCCGTCAAAGCTGGCCGGCTTGATGCCCATCTCCAGCGCGGATACCGCATGCCAGCCACGTTTCTCCGCGGATTTGGCATCGGTGTTATACGCCTCGTCGGCAAGTTGCGCCATCTCCGCGATTACGCTCTGGCCTTTGAGACCCACTCCGTTGTTGACAGGTTCCTCGAATGAAACCCGCTCGATGTCACGAGTGGTCAGTGTGATCGCAGGGTAGAAGCTGGTAATGTTTGTCTCGATGGTCGTGGTCGTATCGTGCCAGGTGAAGCCGAACGATACCGAGAAATCGTAGTCGTTAGCCGACCCCGGCAGAAAGATCAGGTCGGTTTTCGCTGGGGCAGAATCGTTTTCACCACCGTCCAGCGTCTGGGAGGTTCCTGACGCGTAACCGTCGAAATCGCGGAGCTGGTACTCGAAGGCATCGAAGCCTTTTCCACCATTGAGGCTGTCATTCCCCGGCGCCGCATAGAACCAGTCATCGCCGTCCCCACCGTCGAGGGTATCGTTTCCGGAGGGATCGCCTTCGCCGCCATCCAACGTGTCGTTGCCGACCCCGCCCTCGATGCTGTCCGATCCCTCGCCGCCGGACAGGCCATCGGCACCTGGGCTCCCGATCAGCGTATCGTTCCCAGCATTCCCGAACGCGTATGCCGCCTGTCCCTCAGGGGCGGTCACGTCCTTCAGCTTGATGTAATCGTTTGTCGCAGACCCATTGATGTGCGGAACGGCCTTCTCATCCAGGAGGTCGATAGGCCGTGAACTGAGAACTTGGTTGATGCTCAGTTCGGTCCCTCCGGTCCCGAACCCGTTGTTGATGGAGGTCTGCTGTGCATGGAAGTAGATCTCGCTGGTCAACTGCCCGCGGCTGACAGCGTAGTGCCGTGGGTTTACGCCGTCCGAAGGTGCAGCCAGGTAGAACGTGGATTCGTTGCTGGGGGGTGGTCTGCCGGGGTTAAGTGACGCCTCTATCCCAACCAGATGGATCATGCCGACGTTGGTATTCAGGAACAGGAGGCGCAGCCCACTGTCGTACCTGGACGGTGTGGCTGCACCTATCGTCTGTCCCCAAAAGCCACCCGGCCTCAAATCGACGGCAACGTCCCCACCCGCAGCGACGGTAGAATACGCCATGACGTAACCCCAATGTCAGCGATGGGCAGTGTAAAGCGACGCTTCGGCTGCGAAAAACCCCCAAATGGGGTATGGCAACGACTCCAAAGTAGTTCTGGCTGCGTCAGCCATGGGCAATCAGTCCCGGCCAGATGTCGCTCTTGGGAGCGGTAAATGCAACTCGATCGGGACCGCCCACATAGTGGCTTCAATCCTTAACGACGACATGCGCGATGATTCGCGCTAAGATTGTCTTTTAAGGATTTACGCAACTATAGGCTACATAAGCTATCTTATGCGAAAATCGCTCGGAGCCCTTCCCGGCTAATCATGAGATCACTCGATTCAGCGCCTCGCGCAATCGAGGTAGTTCGCAAACACCCACGCATTCGAACGGATTCTCGCCCATCGCCGGTTTCGATCATCGCGGTCGAACTGCAAGACCTCAACCTCAGTTCCATTCGACAATTCGCCGACCTTCGTCCCTCGGGGCGAGGCTCGCACTGCCAATGGTGTACCGGTGGGATCATTAACGATACAGGTATCGGAAGAAGGCAGGCGTTCCGGTTTTAGAAGTGAGGCTCTCTGACGCCCGTCCTTCGGTTCCCACGCGCCGTTCTCGTACAAGAATTTCGCCTTGCTCGGGAGGCTCACATAAATGTCGGTAACCACTCCCGGAATTTCCGCGCGTGGAAAACTACCTGTAATAAGGCCAGCGAGAACGAATGTCTGTTCGACAGTGAACAGAAAAATAGGCCCGCCACTATCTCCATCGGCGACTACGCCAGGACCAAATGCCGACGAGCAAAGAATACCCATTTCGAAGTAATTGCCGTTCTTCTTGAACCCGCAGTTGTGCATACGCTCGATGTAAGTCCCATCCCAGTTGCGTTTCCCGTCCGGGGGTTGGCACTTTAGAGGCTCGGAACAATTGATTTCACCAAAGCCGACGGCAAAGCCCATCAGCACGGTGCCCAATCCCTTGATCTCAGTTGAAAAAATTTTCTGCGGCAGAACAAGTGAAAGAAACGCGCTATATTTTCGACCGTCCTCGAACGCGTCCTTGAGAAACGTGTCTCCGTCAAGGTAATCCAAGATCGTTGCTGGGGGCGTAATCGCAGCGGCTTTGATTGGGCGTGATAGCTTCACCACCGCAATGTCACTGCCATTCTTTGCCGCGAACTCCGTGCGCCACTCGTAGCCGCCCCCTCCTACACGAACTCTCGGATCGAGTTCGAGAAAGTCGGGATGAATAACGATGGAGGATGAATTAATGGTTTCAATGACCTTGTGATCTTTGACGACTTCTATCCTGGCCGTATTTTGCTGTCGGTCGTCGCGAAAGAAACAATGTGCGGCCGTAATCACCACGTCGGGCTTCATTGCCAACCCGGTGCACTCGTTCCCTCCTGAATGCACCTTTACGACATTGATAAATCGGTTCTCGCTGTCCGGTTGTGGGTCGCTGATCGCCCAAGCGCCACTGACGCACGAACTGAGCACAATGCCCAGCAAAGGCCCCTTCATACCCATCTGCCTCTCCAGTCAAGAGCAACAAACGATATGCTGACTTTCCTTTTGGTCAAGGGACGAGTTCTGGCAAAAACGGCGTGGGATCGGACTACTACTATTGCTCGCGCCAAGCACTCCGCTGGGGATACAACGGCATCTACTGGCTCCTTCACCTCGGCTAGGCCATTAATGAAACACAACGAAGCGACCATGGCAGGCGAACCGCTGGCAGTTGCGCGAGATCAACGGACAACTCGTTCTCGACGATCCTCATGCGACTGCTGTCATTGACGCGGTCAGCAAGGTGGCAGCCGGGATGTGCTCCGGGTCCAAGCCGACCGTATCACGCATTTTGTTGGACGGCTGAGCCACAACGGGCGGATGCCTGCGAACGCCGTGATGGTGATCCTGAACGTGGACGATCCCAACGGTAGGCAGCTTACCGAAATGCTCATGGCGAATGCGGATTGGCAGCCTCACCGGGATCCAGGCGAAATCCCATTCACCCGTGGTCTCGCCATGCGGGATGGCATTCAAGACCTGATCGGTGCTCTCGATCCGTACGAGGCTGAGAAGCTCCAGAGCATGGCCGGTTTCGGAGTCGTGATGATGGATCGCGGCGTGGTCGCGGTTTTCGCTGCTGAAGAGGTAAGCGCGTAATGACTTCTTGTCAAAATGAATGTTATGCGAATACCTCTAGGTCGCTTGGTCATGTCAACGACGTGATCGACCTACCCCTTTGGACGCTTGGCGCTGGTCCCTGACAGTCGTACCATCAGGTATCAACGACGCGGATGACGGCCCATGCACCTGCAGCGCAGCGTCCTCCCAAGCGGCCACGTCACCTGGACCGCCTATGACGGTGACGCCATCGTCACCGAGATCCGCGAGTTCGTCATCTACCTGGAGGCGCGCCATCACGCCCCGAGCACCGTCGCCCATTATGCCCGGCACGTGGTCCGGCTGGGCAACTATCTCGCGGCCATGGGCAAGAGCTTCCGGGAGATCACACCCTTGGACCTCGACCGCTTCATTCCCGCGCTGATCCGCCATGGCCCGATCCTGGATCTGAAGATCGCCCTCAACATCATCCCGCTGCGCCCGGAACCCGTGGACGTTTCCGCCAGCCTGCACAACCAGATCCTGTTTGCGATCAAGGCCTTCTACACCTTTCTGGACATGCGCCACGCCGCGCTGATCTTTGGCAATGACGAGAGGCCGCGCGCCTATCATCCCGACGCCTACAAGCCTTTCCTGGCTCATATCGCACAGCGCAAGCCGCGGCGCCGCACCGAAAGCCGGTCGGACCACAAGGCCAAGGCGGCCTCCGCCAAACGGGCCGTCGACCACCGGCTGAAGCCCGAGCAGGTCCTGAAGATCATCGAGGCGGCCAGCCTCATGCGCGACGCCTTCCTGGTGGTCCTCCTGTACACGACCGGCATCCGGATCGGCGAGGCCCGGGGCCTGCTGCACGAGGACTTCCGGTTGGAGGAGAACGTCATCTGGGTCACGCCCCGCCTTCACGAGAACAAGGCGCGCGTCAAAAACGGCAGGGCGCGGCCGATCCCGGTGCTCGACTTCGTGATGACGATGTATGAGGACTATGTCGCCAGCGACGAATACCTTCCGGCCTTCGAGACCGGCACGAATTATGTGTTCTGCAACATCGCCAAAGCGCAAATCGGCCGCGGGCTGTCTGAGAGCAACGCCTACGACATTCAAAAGCGTCTGGTCCGGAACTCGGGGATTGCGTTTACCTGGCACATGTTCCGTCACACCCATGCCAGCGAGGCGATCGCTCAGGGCTATAGCCTGCTCGATGTCGCTGACCGCCTCGGGCATGCCAGCCCGCAGACGACCAATGCCATCTACAAGCACCTGTTCAATGCCGAGTACAAGAAGCTGCAGCTCAGGAACCACACGGAGGTCGAAGAGCGCCTGAATGACTTGAGGCGTATCGGCCTGGCGGAGGAGAAGCTCAAATGGCTCTGAAGCTCGCCCGAAGCTACGATCCGGACGTCGCGTATCTTGGGAGCCTGCGAGCCTTTCTGGCCGCCCTGCACCCTGCCCTGCTCGAACGAGACCTGTGGGGCTTCCATACGCTTCGGGAATGCTTCGGGATCGACGCCGGATCCGCGTTATACGCGCCGGACAGTTATGGCGGGGCGCGGCACGCTCAAATCCTCCGCGACGCCCAGGAGATTGGGCCCAGTAGTGGCTGTGTTGAGAGAAACACCCATGGAGAACGCAGCAGAAAGGGCCGCCCGGCATCCATCATCCGGCAGCGCGGACAAACGCTGTCCGATGAGTTGCTGGGTGGGATTGGCTTCGACTTCGCCGCTGTGCCGGAGTTCTACAAGACGGAGCTCAAGGCATTTTTTGCCTGGCGCCTGTCACGGCCACAGAGCCGGCACTACCGCTGGTACACGCGAGCGATTCAGTTGATTCCCTTCTGTGCTGACCTTGCATCCACTCAAGCACCTGCGGTCCGCCACCTGATCGACTTCGGTCGCCCTATCGAGAGCGGTTTAGGCTGCGGCAGCACGCCCCTTCGGAGCCTGTTTGAGAATTGGCTGGCAGGGAGGGAATACTCGGTTCGCCCCACGAAGCTCAAATGGCGTCGGGACGCCACGATCCACGAGACAGCCTATGGGCCCGTGGCCAGTGCCGTGGCCAACCTCTTGGTGTTCACCCTCATCCTCTTGCGCGAGAAAGCCAAGCCGGTGGAGGCCAGGGACCTGGTTCTCCTGGAGGATGTTTATCCCGCCGATGAAGTTCCGGTGACGCGGTCCAAAGCACCCTATCTCAGCTTCTTCCGCATTCAACTTCCGTGGCTGCGCACCGTAGCGCGGCGCTACGTTCTCAACAAAATCGAGCACAAGGAACTCTCGCCGCGCACTCTGCCATCCTACATTGCCTCCCTGGGACAGATCGAGGCATGCCTGTACAGTCTTCATTCCTCGCCTCGCCCCGAACACATCACACAGGAGTTCATCGAGCATACGTTCCTGTCATGGGGCAACGACAAGGGCTTTACCGGGCAGAACTGGTATACGGACCCGCTCAACATGGTCCAATGGGCCTCCGCCTACCTCCCGGAATACCGCTGGCGCCGCCTTGTCTTCGATAAGAGGAACGTTCGCAGGGTTCGTAGCTATCATCCCCGGACGCATGAATATGCGCGCAATCTCGAAGACGCGATGGTGCCCGAGGAGGTCATTGAGCAGATCTTCCTGAGGTTCGACTCCCTGCCGGTTGTCTGTAAACGTCTTCTGATCATCGCCCGCTATACGGGCATGCGGTCCATCGACCTGCACGCCCTTGCGTTCGGTTGCCTGGCACCGGATCCGGACGATGCCGACTTCATGCTGCTGACCTTCTACCAGTCCAAGGTCAAGCGCTGGAACACCAAGCCGCTGCACAAGAACGATGCTGCCCATGCTCTGGTCATCCAGGCCATCCAGGAGCAGCAGGACGACGTCCGGACAGCATGGCGGCGCGAGACACAATACCTGTTCCCGCACAGGCTCGGCGATGCCGAAGTCCATCTCAGTCCAGGGCACACCCGGGACGTGATCGCGAAGTGGATCATCCGCCAAGGCATTCGTGACAAGGACGGCGGCATCTACAAGTTCGGCTGGCATGACCTGCGCCATTTTTACGGCACCGAACTGGCATTGGCCGGCTATGACATCATGATGATCCAGATGGAACTCGGCCATGCCTCGGCCGACATGAGCCTGATCTACGTCAATCAGCGTCTGAAGCTGAAGAAGAAAGCTGTCCTCGAGAAGGGTGGTGGCAAGTTCATCTCCATCAAGGGCGAGGTCGACGACAAGGTCGCCGAACTGGCGCTGCGCAAGGGTGCCACTCTGGCGGTTGACGTCCCCGGCGGCCTCTGCTCGCTTCCGGGCCAGATCGGTGAATGGTGCGAACACAACGGAGCCTGCTTCACGTGCACGTACTTCCGGGCCGATATCGGGCAGTTGCCGTTCTTCGAGAAGGAAATGCGCACCATGGCTGCCAGCCTCACCCGCTTCAAAGGTGAGGTGGAAGGCTTCGAGCACGACGGCCATCGGCGCATGGCTGACATCGGTCGCAAGCGGATGGAGCGAACCCAGCAGGGGCTTGCGAACGTCAAGACCATCATCAAGACGATCAAGGCGGAGGGGACGTTCAGTGGACAGGCTCGAAAATACCAGCGGGCTGCTGGCAGCGGCGCGGCAGCGGAGTGTGACCAAGCGGCGTGCGGTCGAAGAGATCTTGGGCACCATGCGCCGGAACGGTGAGGTCATCTCGTTCAAGACCGTGGCCGAGCGCGCCAACGTCAGCCGCGAGTACCTTTACCGCCAGTTCAAGGAGGTGATCCAGCAACTTCGCACGACAGCGCTTCAGCAGGTTGTGACGGTCGATGGCGAGGAGGTCCGGGTTCGCTCGGCGGGCCGTGCCGCAACGATCGAGGTGGCGCTGCGCAACAAGGTCAAGCGGCTGGAGTCGGAGCTGGCCGAGGTCCGCCAGCAGAAAATGGAGCTGGATCGCCGCTATGAGCGCGCGCTCGGCGAAGCAGAGGAATGGCGTAGCCGCCATCAGCGCGCCGTGACCGAGCTTCTTGAGGTGCGCAGCCGGTTGACACGTTATGGGTCGTCATGAGCCATGACGGGCAAAGCCGTCAGGGCTTGGACACCCCAAGCCGCCGGCACGCGGAGCGGTCAAGAAGGCCCGCAGGGCCCCGCCGGAGGCGGCAGGCCGCAGGCCTGTTCTTGACAGCGAGCATGGCGGTGGCACCTCGATCGCAAATGCCCATGGATGACATGTCAATCAGGTCTAATCGCCTGGCCTGCCTAAGGATTTACAGAACACCTCCAGGTAAATGCGAAAATTAATTAATTATTTCAATGGCTTAGCCGACTGCCCCTCCTGTGGCTACATGGCCCAACTACGCTGTGGGCGTAACTTGCCCCTAGACCCCGAGTCCGCCGACAAGCAGACTGGTTTCTGGCAACTACAACGAAAGGGAGGCCACGAACCATGAGCGCAGTATCCAACAGCACGACCAAGAAGGTTGTATCCGTGACCGAGCAGGACGGCGTGACCGTGCAGAGCGGTGTCGCCACCGAGGCCGGATCGGACGGTATCGAGCCGAATGTCCTCGTCGTCACGAAGGTTTCGGTTACGCCTCCGTCTGGCACGGACGCTACGGGCCTCATCCGCACCGCGTGGCCGCTGGTAGCGGTTGCCGGCGCTCTCTACATGCTCGGTCACATCAGCCCGGAATGGCTCTTCGGATACTGGACTGGCAGTGACCAGACCGGACTCCGGCTGTTCGCCAACGTCGGCATGATGCTGGGCTTCGCCGTCCTTCTTGGTGCCGCAGTCATTGAGACGGTGAAGCGCGGTGGCCTCGTCTACGCAACCCGCAACGTCACCGGACCCGCTTCGGTTCACGCTCTCTCCGCTCCTTCCCGCAACCCGGCACTCGCTGGCCCCAAGCGGACCCTGCGTCATACTCCGGTGCAGCAGCTCTCGGCCGGCTCCCGGGAGATGGCGAAGGTCGCCTGATAGAACCGGACGACACCGCCACTGATGGCAAGGACTCGACCCTATGGTTCGGGTCCTTTTCCATAAGGTAAGGGAGGACAACACCATGACCGACACCGCAAACACCGACCTCGAGGTCCTGAACGCCGAGTGGGGCGACGTGGACGGCACCCGGAAGGACGACGGGCCGACCGGGGACGATTACGTGAAGCAGTTCGTCCCGGCCAAGGAAGAGAGGAAGCCCTACACCGAGGACGACTACCACGCGTTCGCGGAGGCGATCACTGGCGCGGAACGCGGTGCCTTCAAGATCCGCAGCCGCAACCGCATTATCCGGATCCTGTCCGTCCTCCTAACGGTGTCCATCCTCGGAAACGTCGCGGCCGTCGTGGCCTACGCCCTCGGCTGAATGGAAGTCTCGCGGGGGTAGGGGATCATACCACCCGACCCGAAATCTCCGCTGTAGACCCATGAATCCGTAGGCGCATGTTCGTATTCAGGACCGGAAAGCCGTGAAACGGCCACTCAAGTGGCTACACCAGCTTCCGGCCTCCAAGTCCGAGTGCCTTGCGGTAAAGGTCCACGACGATCTCCAGTTCCTCGCGCTTGCGCCGCTGGGCCTCGGTTTCTATCGACTCCCGGGCGACGATCTCGATCGCTTTCACTGCGAAGCCCTGTTGAGCCGCTTCCGCCCTGACCTTTCGAATGTCCGCGTCGATCGAACGGATTTCCTTCTGGAGTGCCGGAACGCCGGCCGGATTGGCCTTGCGCGCATCCTTGAGATCGCGGCTGACCTTGGCACGTTCGCGCCAAAGGTCAACGAGACGGTCAACGTAGCCTTGGAGGAAGTCGGCGGCGGGGTGCCTCGCCTGATTGCTGCTCATCTACGGCATCCCTACCCTTGCGATGCCGGGACGATAGAGCCGGCGGCTCTAGGTGACAACCACGCTTTCGAGAGGGCCGGCCACTGTTCCTTCCTTCTCCCCGCTGGTTACGCTGTGAGCGTAGAAACAGCTTGCGTTCACCACCACCCTCCCCCACGCTTTCCAGAGACGTTCACGACAACGAGGGAGGATTCATGACCAATCGCATCACGCCACCGCTCTTCCGGTCCCATCGAGGCATCGGCA
The DNA here is from genome assembly GCF_002741015.1 of Microvirga ossetica. Taxonomy (NCBI): domain Bacteria; kingdom Pseudomonadati; phylum Pseudomonadota; class Alphaproteobacteria; order Hyphomicrobiales; family Methylobacteriaceae; genus Microvirga; species Microvirga ossetica. The sequence continues at coordinate 126,452 of NZ_CP016621.1, forward strand.
GTCCCAAGCTGACACCCGGCCAGCTCGTCGGGTGCCAGCATCCGGGCGGCTTGCCGATGGAAGCCGTCGCCTACGGGACTGGCGAGACAGAGGACGGCCGGAACGTGCGCTTTTGGGTCGTCCACGAACGCCACGAAGACGGGAAGCAAGTTCTCGTCGGGCCGATGACGACCTACACGGACCAGGAGGCGAACGCCGAGATGGCCGAGGCTTCCCGCGTCCTCGATGCGATGGCACACAACCGAAAACACTTCACGCCGGCGCGGCGACTTCACTAGGGGGAAGGGAACGACGCATGGACGAGAGGCGATGGCTCAATGACGTGACTGTCTACGCTCCCGGCCAGGCGGCGGTGAAGCATCGCGCTCCCTACGTGCTGGGGAACGTCACTTGCCTCGCCGGCGAAGTCGATCCGTTTCATCAGGGCATCGTTGCGGAAGCCGTCAGCCATTGCCAGACGATCGCGCCTTGGATGGCCGTCGTCGTCGCTCCAGACCTCCAGTGGAAGGGCTGCTACAATCGGGGCGTTTGCTCCTATCGCACGAACACCATCTTTCTGTCCCTGCACGACGGCCCTCCCGAGATCGTGGCGACGGCGTATCACGAAGCCTGGCACGGTCTCGAACGCCGCCTCCCCGGGAACGTCATCGAGGCGATCGAGAACGAGCTCCAGCCCTTCTTCCTCGAAGCCTACAAGTATTATCGGGAGCCGCACGAACGGAGGGCACGTCTGTTCGCCAACTGGTGCGGCTGCATTTTCGAGGGGAAGCCAGTCCCAAAGGAAACACTCCTGGATGCGATTTTCGCCGCCGCGTGGTCGGGCGAAACCGCGAAGGAGATCGACACCTTCTTTGACGAACTGGAACTGGTCGCTTGATGGGTTGCGCCGGCAACGGCAACGGGCGACCTTCATCCTCGGTGTGGTGATCGACACGTCGGAGAATGCGGCAATTCCTCCGGTCGGATCGGTCAAGTGACCTCCTTTCGCAGAGAAGCTCGCTGGTTCGCGCCAGCGGGCTTTCTCTTTGTGCCGGCGGCGATCCTTTCGCCATCGCCGGCTTGCGCTGCCCGAGGCACGGGCTCAGGATTGATCCCGAAACGTGAGCCACGCTGACGATCCACCTCCCTTTTGACACCAAACTTGGCCCCTCCCCTCGGAGCGGGCCTTTTTTTGTCAAAGGTAGTCCTGGATGGAAGGCACGTTGGGATCCTCCGCCTCAATCGCTTTTGCGAAGCGGCGCGCCTCATCATCCATTCCGGCCTCTTGCGCGGCATAGAAACCTTGAAGGTTGGCCGTCATCACAATGTCCGGGTCGATGGCACCCGCCTTGATCTGTGCGTCGATCAGGGCAATCGCCTCCTGGAACTTCTTCTGCCCCCTCAAGGCCGCGGCCTGTTTGATGAACTCTTCCCCTGCCAGCTTCACGTGCGCTCTCCTTGGATGTTGAGCGCACGTCATACGAGGAAGATTCATCGTGCGAAAGTGTTTCCTTTTGCACGGCCCCGGGACAGACTTCTTTTGTGCTGTGTACCGAGGGCGGGGATCACAAACGTCCATGCAAGGACAGGAGGACATGATGGGGGAAAAGGGACGCAGGATTGGGTATGGCCGGGCGGCGACACCGGATCAGGATGGAGAAGGTCAACTGGAACAGTTGAAGGCGGCGGGTTGTGTGCACACCTTCGCTGACTTCAATTTCAGTGTGGCCGAGGCCCGTCCGAACCTGAACGAAGCCATCAAGGAATGCCGCGCTGGGGATACGTTCGTGGTGACGAGCCTCGACCGCGCCGCCCGATCCGTGCCGGAAATCATCCGATTGATCGACACGCTGACTTCCCGGGGCGTTCGCTTCGAGAGCCTGGCCGAAGGATTCACCGCCAACTCGCCGGCCGGAATGGCTCTGGCCGCAGCGGCACAAGTCTTCGCGCAGGTCGGGCGCGTTCTCAACAAGGAGCGTCGGTCTGCCGCGAGAAAGGCGGCTGATGAGGACGGGCCACCGATGGGCCGTCCCAAGAAGCTGACCGACGAGCAGCAGCGCGTCGCCATGGAGATGCTGGCGAAGGGAGCGGTGCCGCAGAAGATCGCAGATGCCCTCGGGGTCCATCGGACGACCATCATCCGGAACTTCCGCAAGCCCGCAGAGGCATTGGCCTGAATCGCCTGAGTCACCAAAGGGTTAGGGTCCGATCCCCTGCCCTGTCGGAGATGCTTCGAAATCCGTAATGTTTTCCGTGGCTTGGAATCGCATCGGCGGTTGCGCCGAACAAATTCTCGGACAATAAAAGAAGGGCGACCTGCTCCAACAGGCCGCCCTCGTGTCTTTGGTGCGAGGCTCGAAAGCACTACCGTTTCGACGTTTCACAGGCGAACGAACGATAGGGCCCTCAGAGAAGAAGTCTACGAAGTCTCCTCTGCGAAAGGTTTCGGGCAACGGGTTACCAAGCCGTTTTCCGAACCCCGCGTAAGTCAATAGATAGGGTATTTTGCCGATGATGGCAAGATTCAAGGCCCGCCGTTGACAACGTTTTTCGCGGCATCGTTGACCGAACCTCACTGACGGTCCCGTCGTCCGAGAAAGGACGAGATGCCCACCGTTTCCTTGATTTCCAACGGCAAGAGGACGACCTTCACCGATCCGGCACAGGCCAATCCCGGCCTCGATTTTATCGACCTCGACAGCGATCGTGGCTTCCTCCAGCAGATTGCCGACGAGGCCAAGCAGGAAGCCGCCGGCGAGAACACAGCCATCGTTACGGACGAGGCCGACGCATACGGGTTGATGGACGCGATCGAGCGTCTTCCCCGCGACAAGGCCGGGGTGCTGCTCCGCAAGCTCCTGATCGAGTGGCGCAACGATTTCCTCGCTTGGAGGGAGCAGCCCGAGGACGAGCGCGGCGCACCCCCGGTCCTGTGCATCGCCGCCGAGGCGGGACTCGGCAAGTCCACCGAAGCCCTCGCGCTCCTGGCCGGCATTTTCAAGGACTTCCCCGATTTCCGTGTCCTCTACTCGGTTCCGTCCGTGGAGCTCGGAGTGGAACTGGAAGAGAAGGCAAAGGCCATCGGCATCAACGCCCGCGTCCTCCGCGGCCGCTCCCAGCTTGTTCCCGGAGCGACCGGACCCGACGACAAGATGTGCAAGATCGCCAAGGCGGCCGAGATCGTCGCCGGCCTCGGGATGAACGTGAAGAAAACCCTGTGCGAGCTCAAGAACGACAAGGGCGAGGTCATCGAGCGTTGCCAGTTCGCGGACCAGTGCCTGTATCTCCGTCAGATGCACGACAGGAAGGCTGGCGGCTTGCTGATCGCCTCGCATCAGTATCTGTCCCTGAACCTGGACGTGCTGGATAACGTGGATGCCATGATCGTTGACGAGAATGCCAACGGAACGTTGACCAAGCACTCGTCCGTCAACGTCGCGCGGTTTATGAAGCACCGCGAGAAGAACGAGAACATTCGCGGCCGTCGCAAGCACCAGACGCGCCAGGAGCGGATGGACGAGAAGACCGTGATCGACAACACCCTCTACGAAGGTGTCAGCCGATTCAACGAGGCCGTCGCAATGGCGCGTGAAGAGGGCCGTCACGTCACCCTCGGGGACTTCCGCACCGTGGGCTTCAACCCCGGCATGTGCGACGAGCTCGCCGTCACGGAATACGAGCGTCTTGAAGACGTGAAGATCACCCCGGGCATGAAGCCCGAGCGTCGCGCCTTCTTCCTGGAGAGGGCCGAGATCCAGGAGGCGTTCGGTTTCGCCCGGGTGTGGCGAATCCTTGCGAAAGAGCTTGCGACCAAGCGCAACGGCGCACCCAACGGACTCGTCTTCGGCAAGAAGAGCTTCGCCCAGATCGGGATCGTTGACACACTCGACCTCCACTGGTCGAAGGAGTCGCGCTTTCAGGGCAAGAAGCCCGTCGTCCTGATCGACGCTGACGCTGATCCGATCATCACGGCGCGGTTCTGGCCTGGTGCCAAGTTCCATCGCATCGCCGCCGAATGGAGAAACGTCACCGTCATCCAGTGCCAGGACCGGACAGGATCGAAGGATTCGCTCTCGAAGGGCATCCGCAAGCAGGAGATGCTGAACACGGTCCACGCAATGGCCGACCGCCTGGCCGACAGGATTGCTGACGGCGGACCCGACGAGGATCGCCGTCCGCTGTTCGTCGTCCAGAAGTCGATTAAGGATTCATACATCGAGGGCTTGAAGATCCCGGCTCCCGGGACGAAGGAGGCCGACCGCTACGCCGCTGGGACGGGCCATTTCGGGGCGTTGCGCGGCATCGACAAGTTCAAACACGCCGCTGGGGGAGTGTTCGCCGGCCGTCCGGAGCCAGCCGCTTTTGATCTCGAAAACGAGATGAGGGCGATTTTCTACGCCGACGAAGACGAACTGACCTTCATCGAGCGCGACGAGAAGGGCAATGCCTTCCTGCCGAAGAGGAAGGTCACGCTCAAGGACAAGAGGGGCAAGGAGGTTCAGAGCGAGGTGTCCTACCACCCCGACGACCGGGGCACCCGAATCCTTCGCATGATCCGTGAGGCCGAGATCAGCCAGGCAATCGCGCGTGTCCGTCCGGTGCATCGCGGGGCCGACAATCCGTGCGAAATCGTGCTTCTCACGAACATCCCGGTTCCCGGCCTCATCCCCGACCGCTTGGCGAAGTGGAACGACATTGTTCCCGACCGCTTCGACAGGATGCAGTCGGAGGGCTTCATTCCAGACCGGGCGCAGGACGTGGTGGACGCGTTCCCGCACCTGTTCAAGTCGCCCGAGGCCGTCCGCTCCGCGAAGTCGGACCGCAGCGACGATCGCGCCTTTGAGTGTGTGGTGGATCATAAAGGGATTCATTATGAGTCGCCTTACGGGCAAACCTGGCTCCGCGTGACGTATTCCCTTGGGGGAAATAGGAAAGAGGCAGCAGGGTGGATCAGGCTCCGCCCCGGTGACACCCCGGAGCGCGTGAAGGGTCGCGTCATGGCGTTCCTGCCGGCCGCGCACTCGATCGAGGTCGCATACGCCCTCCCCGCTCCTGCCGTCGCCACGCAGATGGTCGTCGCCCAGCCAGTGGCCGTTCCCGCGCCGCTGGTCGTGGAAGAGGTCGTGACGGAGATCGCCGCCGCTCCCGCTCTTGAAGCTGCGTTAGAGGACGTGGGCGGCATCGGGACGGTGGTTGCCGCCGAGACGGTCGAGGACGGCGACGAGATCGTGGAGGATGTGGCCGATCCGCCAGCCGTGGCGTTGCCGGCACACGCCGCTGCCGCACTCATGAAGTTCGAGATCATCACCCCCGAGAGGATGCCATTCTTCGTCGGCCTCCGGACGCTTTCGAACCCGCCGTGGTGGAAGGAGCCGAAGCCGCGCCGCGACAAGTCCTTGGTCCGTCGCCCCGGACGCAGGATCGAATCCTTGAGGCCAGTTTCTTCCTTGCGCGCGAATCCTCCAGGCTTTCCCTGCCGGCTGATTGACGGCGGAGGCAAAACGCACCCACACTTGGCTGTGGGTCGAACCTAGGGGGACGACATGAAGATTTTGAAGTGGCTGGCGAAAGCGGCCGTGAACGTGATGAGGAAGGCCAGGAACAGCCTCGCAAGGGCTTTCGGCACTCCGCGTCGTGGAGGCGGTGGAACTGGCCTCGTCGGCCTTCACGGTGCTGGTGGTGGCGGCGGTGCGGCGGAGCCCGTCGCGGAGGCCGTCACCGAGGAAGTCGCGGAAGAGGTCACGGAGGTCATGGAGAACGGCGACGAGCTCGACATGACCCCGGACCAGCGCGTCGAAGCCGGGCTGGAGGCGCAGGACGTGCAGGACTACATCAACGCCACTTCCCCCGCGGATCGTGAGGCCGCTGGCAAGCGTCTCAAGGGATCGACCAAGTATTGGGCCGACGACCTGACGGCGCATGAGTGCGAGATCATCCGCAGGGCGGAGAAGGATGTCTTGAATCAGCACCTTCGCGGCGGCGAGGCGATCGAGGGGCTTCGCACCGTGGAGGAGATGGCGCACGGCGTGGACCCTGCCCTCGCGTCCGAGATGGCCGAAGGGGCCGCGCCGGCGAAGCCCGAGGTGGACGACAGCTATCTGTCGCTCATTCAGGAGCCTGTCAGGCCGGAACCCGATGTTGTGGCCGCAGCCGAGGACCCGACCGTCGATGGCAGCTACCTGACGCTCGTCGGTGCCGATCCCAAGACGGCTCCCGCAGCCGCCCCGGAGCCGGCTCCCGAGGTGAAGCCCGAGGCCGTCGCGGCCGAGGCTCCAGCTCCGAGGACGGGCGGCAAGCTGAACCTCAAGGGGCTGAACGCCACTGGGAAGGAACCGGATTTCGGGGATGCGCCGGAACCCGACGCTCCGAAGGCTGACACGCTGGAGGGCAAGCCGAAGAGGGCCAGCAGGACGAAGGCTCCCGAGGCAACCGCCCCGGAGGCAGGACAGGATCCCTTCGAGGCAAAGAGGGGTAGCCGTGGAGGGAGGAAAGAACCCACGGCCCGCATGACCGCTTGATAACGCGGGAAACGACGACAACCATGAAGTGGGCGGCTCCAGTCGCCCCCTTCAAGAAATCAGAGAACCGCCGACAGACAGCAAAGGGGGAACAGGGATGGCACAGGCAGTAGAGACGAAGCAGACCAGGACGAAAAGGAAGGCCACGGCCAAAGCGGTTCCGGTCAAGATGAAGAGCGTGAAGAGGATTGACCCGGCTTCCTTCCTCGCGTTCCGCACAAGGCTAGGACTCAGCCTCCGTCAGACCGCGAAGCAACTCGACGTGGACGAGTCCACCGTCAAGCGTTGGGAGTGGGGAAGCCGGGACATTCCCTACATCGTCGGACTGGCGATGGCCGCGTTGGAAGCCGGGCTGGAAACCAATTGCAAGGTGATCGTTGAGGTGAGGGAGGTCAAGCCGAGGGGCAGGGCCGCAGTCGTGGCCTGACACGGCGACGACAACGAGGCATGAAAAAGGCGGCTGGGATGCCGCCTTTCGCTTTTGCGACGTGGCCCAGTCAGTGACGCGGTGCCGACGACCTGGAAGGTGCCCGACGTTCAATCTTGCGGGCGAACGGATCGGCAGGGGACGGGTTATGCGAGGACGGAAGCGGGGATACCAGTTCGGGCCCGGCAATGTCCTGGGCTACCTTCTGCTCCAGCTTGTTCACCTTGCTCTTGAGAAGCATGTTCTCGACCTTGAGGGAGTTGACCCGGCTTTCGAGGAAGTCCGCGAAATCCTCCTTGTCGGCCAGCAGCGAACGCAGCTTTTCGGACTCGTTGATCTTGTTCCTGGCGACGCTCGACACCGACTTGAGAAGCTTTTGGAGATACGCGATCTTGTCGTTGGCCTTGGCGACCGTCGCGTTGTGTTCGGCCAGGCTCACAACGGCATCGCCGTAATCACCGCCGCCATTGCCGGCCGAAGCCAGCGCGCTCAATCCCGTCATTGCCATCGCTGACGTGATCGCACCTTCCATTGATGCCATCGGATTGTTGCTCATGTGTCCGTTCCCCCTTGCTCGTCGCCGTCCCGCCCGGGACTGACTCTGCTTTCCTATTCCCCACCGCGCCCACCTTCCGGTCAGTAGCGGGGCTTCCTTGGAGAGAATCGGCCAGCCATGAAAGCCACAACGAGCCCGATCAATCCGAACAGGAACAGCCGCTGGATCGGCACCATCTCGAGCCACTGCATCAGGGAGAATGAGACGGCACCGCCCTTCCCTGGGACGGCCGGGGCATCGAGCGCGACCTCGACCGTGCAAGTCCGCTGACCGTTCTCGACCGTGATCGTCTCGGACGTGCATTGCTGCCTGATGGTCCGGTCCATGTCGTTGATTTGCCCGAGGGCAATGAGGGTATCGGCTCCGGGAGCATCCGCCAGCATCTGCGCCCTGGCCGTCCTCGCAATCGCGTGGCCGTCATGCACCGAGTAGCCGCCGAATGCGGACACGACGGCCAGCATCACGCCACCGAGCGCGAATCCTCCGATGAGGCCCGTCATCTTGCGCTGGTCCATCCGGTATTCGCGCTTGTCGGCCTTCTCGATGGCCTTCTCAACGGATTTCGCAAGCAGCGGACCCGCGCCCTCCAGGCGTTCCGTGATCGTGATCGGCAGAGCCGCCAGCTTGTCATCAATGGTCTTGGCGACGAGCGCGGCGTTGCGCTTCCCTTGGACATCGAGTTTCTTCGGGAGATCGTCCGCGACCTGGATGATACCCTCATTCATAAAGAGGGAGATCGCGTAAATGTCGTCTACGTTGATTCCTTGCGCCGCCGCGAACGCCAGCACCTTGTTGGCACGTTCGGGGGAGAGCCCGAAGAAATCCTGGATCGCCTTGATGCGCTTGGCTTGCTCGAAGTCCCCCATGCTCCCCCTCCTTTCTTATGCGAGATACCCTGGCCCCGTCAGAGGCCGAGATACTTCAAGGATTCGTCCACGACGGCGCTGGCTTCCTCCCAGAACTTCTTCGCCTGGCCGCGCTCCGTCACCGACAGACGCTTGTCGTTGCCGGCCTGATGGAACGGGATCTTGTAGAAGCTGACCTTGGCGGCGCATTCCGACTGGAGGACGGGCCACCAGAGTTCGATACCGCCGCTAGCCAACAGCCTCTCGCGGGTCTTGCCGCCGACCGTGTTCCCTTCGTGGTCGCGGAAACCAAACCAAAACGGAAAGTTTCCGGGCAGCTTGCCCCACTGCTTGTTAATGAAGACGACGTGCCGGAAGTGCGGGCCTTCGAACGCCTTGATGTAGCGATTCACGGAAGCCGTGCTGGGTTCCTCATGGGTCAAGGCATGGAAGAAGAAAGGACTGACCGGAGCCGAACGCAGCACGTCGGCAATGCCCGAAAGGTCCATGTTGTTCTGCGCGTCGCGGTCGCCGCTGTCGATGATGCGCGCCAGCGCGGCGTATGCTCCGCCCGGGTGATCGTGCAGGATGACCCTCGCGTCGTCCTCGGTGGAATCGAGGAAGCGGGTGCGCTGGTTCACGTCCGTAATGTCGTAGAAATCCACGCCTTCGGACGCTTCCTGCTTGGGGGCAATCCTCCCCTTCTCGTCGCGGGTTCCCAACTGCGTGAGCAGGGTTTGCGTGCCAGCGTCCCCATCGTAGAGATGGGTCTTGATGCCACGGAGGCGCAGGACCTCGCCGTGGACGCGGTTGATGATCGACTTGCCCGCGCCGCCCTTGTCGGATTCGGTCGCGCCGAAGTGCTTCACGTCGGCGTTCACATCCTCGGCCGGAGCTTCGATCTGGAGTGCGTTCTTGGTTGCCATGCTCGGTAACTCCTTTCGTCTGTCGTCGTCAGGTTCAGAGGTCGTCCAGGCCAAAGGCTGGGCCGTGTTCGACCACTTGCGCCTTCGCCTTCGGCTCCGCGCCGATCCCTTCGGACGTTCCTTCTGGTCGTCCTTCGGGCAGTGCCGGGGTTCCTTCTGAAACCTGAGTGACCGCCACCGTCGCCGGGGCAGGAGTCACGTCTTTCTCGATCGAGGCCGTCGGCTTCGTTTCCGTCACGGTCGTTTCCGTGACTGGAGCCTTCGTCTCACGCGCTTTCGTGACGCGTTCCGTCGTGGGCTTTTCCGTTCGCTTGGCAGGGGGCCTCGAAGCCGCTCCCAAGCCCCCAGGAGCCGGGTTGTTCTTCCTGTCCCTGCAACGATCTGGCTGATGTAGGCTTTTGCCGTGCTGCGCTTGATCTCGATGCCTGACCCGATCAGGTCGTCCGCGATCTTATCGAGCGTGTCGCCAAGCTCCTTCGCCCGGAGGATGCCCTTCACGAACTCGGGCTGCGCCAGCAATTGCTTGGCGTGGAGCGTCGTTTGCTTCCTCGGCTCGTTCACACGCGCAAGGAACGCCGACGCAAGCGTGGGCGTGTTCTCAACCTCGATCTTCCCTCTCTTCGCCATGATCCCCCGCCCTTTGTGGTCGTTTATCCTGTTATATTCGCACATATGCTCACGCATGGCGCAATCGCCGGCGAAAAAAGCGTCCGCCCTTTCAGGGTGAATCCTCTTTCCGCATCCGTGAAGAGGCTGCGGATTCGGTAGCGAAGACGAGCATCGGATAAGTTTTCTGACAACAGCAAATTTCCCCGATTCCGATCATGGAAAGTTGCGAGGCATCGGCGGCTAGGAGCCATGTCTGCGGTGTGGTCTTGGTCGAGGATCAACGGATCGTTGAAGAGGCCCTGAAACAATCAGCCACCTGTGCTTATAGCGCAAAGGTGGGGCAATTTCCTCGCGGCCACGTCGCTAGTCGCGCACGACGGTGGCGATGCCTCTCCCGGCGATCAGGCAGTTCCGGCGAGGGCCAGAGCGTTCGGCAACTCGCCCCAGACGATCAGGCCAGAAACTATCCCTCAAAGCGCGAAGCCGTAAGCGACATCCCTTGGACAGGTGAGTGTCAGAATCACAGGATTCGCAGCCGGGCGAACTCGGGTCTCTGACCGGAAGCTAGTTCATCCTCGAGGATGGACAGCCGGGCATCGTCGGCGGGCTCCGGCTGCAAGTAACCGGGATCGAGATCGTCGACATCTGTCACGGGGACCGATCGGTCCGAACCGTCCAGGTGCGGTGCGTCGCTTTTTCCGCCGGGCGCGAGATGTCCGCTCATCGCCTCGTTCATGTCCTTCGGCAGTTCTAGGGGCTCACCCTTCAGGAAGCGGAACACCTCCCTGTAGACTGCCGGAATGTTGGGCATGCTACCGTGCTCGCCCTTTGCGAACCGGATGTCCACCTTGTCGAGCGCTGCGGAAGCAACCGGAACGCGCCCATCACCCTCCCGGTGAACATTGCCCTTGACCCGTGCCGTTACCTTTCCGGCTTTCTCCCCGAAGATCCCGACTTCGTACTGGAAACGGAACAGGCTTTGGTAGCCGACCCCTGCGATCACCAGCATCTTGCGGCGTTCGTCCGGAGTGAGGCGGAGGTGAGCGTCGATCATCTCCTGATGAAAGCGTTTTGCGTCATCGAGGACCCTCTGCAAGTTCTCCTTCTCGTCCGGCTTAAGATCGAGCCTCCACTCGTCCGCTTGGTAGAGATCGAAGTTGGCGCAGGGATGGAGGTAGCGCTCGGCATCGGCATCGTCCTGATCCGGAACCCAGGGCTTCGGATCGTTAGTGCGCGTGCCTGGATAGATACCCCGCGGGGCCGGAAGCATGCCGAGGACCCCGTACAGGGAGCGAAAGGTCGGCCTGCTGAGATATCGGCCGAGCAGGACCATCATGTCGTGTCCCCACATGTGGTTCTTGAGATAGCCAGCGATGGCTGGCGAGCCGAAATGAGGCGTGGCGATGAAGACGATCTTGCCTATGTGCGGCAACACCTCGCTGCCGTATTCCATCAGCATGGCGCGGGTCATGAGGCCGCCCATGCTGTGGGCGACGACGTGAACCTCTTTCCCGCCGTTCTTGGCGTAAGTGTCGAGTATCTGATTCTTCAGTCGCTCTGCGCTCAGCCGGAGCGACTTGCGCCAATCGTAAGGGAAGATCGTATGGCCGAGGCCGGGTTCCTTCATGAGGGCCACGAGGAACGGATCGTAGGATGGATCGCTCGTAGCGGGGCCTACGTCATCCTCCGGATCCACGTCGGTCGTTCCGTCCGGAGACAGCTTCAGATTGTCAATACGGTCACGGGTCCGGGCATCGATCCACCACATGCCTCCGCGGCTGTTGCTCTGGAGCAGGCTGCCCATCACGCCCGGGACGAAGATGACGTTGGTTCGGTCACCTGGGCCCAGATGTTGGCCTTCATCTACCTTACCAGCCAATCGTTTGTAGTCCTCGAATGCATTATTTCCGAGCAGTGTGCGGAGATTGTCCTGCTGATCGGGATCCCGTGCGATACGAAGCCGTTCCCTGGTGTCTGACTTGAGGAACCTCTCACCGAAATCATCGCCCATCGCCGCTTCCTCCCTTACAGTCACTGCCGCAAGCCCGGCAGGTTCTGCTCGTCCGCCATGAATAGCTCGTATTCGTTGATGTAGGTGTAGAGCAGTCCGCCGATGTTCCTGTAGTTGTTCCAGAGGAACAGCCGGGTCTGTGCGACTGCCTCACCCGCTGGGATCGCAACGCCCTGGCCGGCAGGGTAGAAGAAGTGAAAGAAGATGCTGGCAAATCGGCTCGCGAAGGCGATGGGAACCTTCGTCTCGGACCCGAGGAATCCGCGGCACTCGCGATGAAAGAAGGTCTCCTCCAACATGTTCGCGATGTAGGTATCCGATGCCGAAGTTGAGCACGCATTCGCAAACACGAACGGCCGATCCGCAAGAGGTGTGGTCCTGGCAAGATCCGCGCTGTCGATCCGGTCCTCATCCGTGGCCGATTCTCCGAAAACGAGTCCGGGGTCATTGCCGGCTCCCGTTTCGCAGTGACAGTAGATATAGAGCATCGAGGTCGGGCTTGGCTTCGGCTCGAGCAACTGGTCGAGCATGGCGGCCCTGGCTTCGGTCGTCGTTGCCGATGGATCGCCCGGCACGAACACCTGTTTCGGCCAAGCGTGCCAGTCCCTGCGCTGCTGTTTCGCCTCTTTCGCCACGGGATCGTTCGGGTCGTTTCCCCAATACAGGAAATGAACCTTATGGGTATCGGCAAAGCCGCCCAAGGCCTTCGAGAAGCGCTTTCCCTTGGGCTTACCTGCGTGCTTCATGTACCCGATCCGGAAGCGCAGGCCGAGAAACCCCATAGGATCGATGGGGCTCCCTCTTTTCGGTAGCTTGTGAAGGTACATGAGACCCCATGGAACGTGAGGCCAGAAGGCCTGTCCCGTCCGTTGGGTCCACATGAGGTTGAGCCTGGTTCCCTTGGCCAGGCTGGTTATCCATTCATGGAGTTGCGAATCGTCTTCCCGGAATATGACATCGAACAGGTATCGCCCGTGATAGGCGAGTTCGAAGAGCTCGTCACTGACCTCAACCTGCGCCCACATGTCCTTGTGGATGTCGTCGCAGAGACCCTCGATCGATCCCCAGTTATATTGCGGGGTCCAGTTCCTCAATCTGTCAGTCAAGTCATCCGGATCGATCGCATTGAGATACTTGTCCCATTTCCCCCGGAGCTTGTCCGCGGCCTTCCGCACGTTCATGACGATGCCGTCGATTTCCGCCTGGGTGACGTTCCACGGTACGATATCCCAAGGGTCGGTCATTCCAGGTTCCGTCCCATCCCCGAAGACCGATGCCCGGTCCCCTGTGACGGTGACCGTGAGCTTACCGGGCGGGGTCGTCCATTCGTGCGCCGGCTTGAGAGCGGTCTGGGTCAGGGGTGCGTGCACAACCTCTTCGACGGGTTCGAGGGGCAGGATGGGTTCTATGGCGGGAGCGTCAATCGAGACCGGGAGCTGCAATGTCAACTCACGATATACCTCCTTGCCCCGGTAGATGATGACGTCGATCCTTGGGCTTGGGCGCGACAGCGGGACTAGGCCGATCCGGCGGATGTCGCTCTCGCCGACCGGATGGACGAGAAGGGAGAACCGCGCGACCCAGAGATCCTGGCCGTTCAGCACCTTCTTCTCTACTCTGACCTCTTCCGAGGGAGCCGACAGCTCCGCATCGGCGGTCACGACCTCCCATTCAGTTAGAAGTCCATCCTCGGGTAGATCCTCCTTGGGAATGAAGGTCAGTTCGCCCCTCACCAAGCTGACCGCTACCGCAGAGCCGACCTTGAAGTTCAATGTGTAGCTCTCGCCGACCTGGAGGAGCGGAGGCGCGTCAGAGGACTGGCCATCGAGCCAGATCGAGATGCGCTGCTCGGATCGGGGAGTAGGAGGCGACGCGGAAGTCTCTGGAATTGTCGGCGGTGGGGAGACCTTGTCGGTGCGCAGATCGGGCCAGCCAATTTCGTGCCTGTGCAATGTGCCAGGAATAGGGAAGCGCATGCCCGACGGCCAGTCAAACGACTTGCTTAAGAGTTTATAGCACTGATGGACGATGAAACCTTCAATCGCCGACAGGTTTGACCTGAACCATTTAGGCGCATACCAATCTCTGGCTTCCGTCGCTTCTTCTGGAACGAAATCGATGGTGATCGGTGTGCCGACCGGCACGGACTCACCCCAATCGACAAGGCTGGCATCATTCGCTTCTGATCCCGGTGCTGCACCCCAGTCCTCGATAGGTCCGAGCGACTCCCCAACCATGACCGGACGACTCCCTTGAGAAGCATGGCAAGTCGGTCACGGACGGCCCTGGTACGCTTCGTGATGTCCCTGCATCCTGGGTCGTCCGTTATTACGCTCTTGCAGGCTCAACCTGACGAGTGCTGAACGCGTCCTTCTTGGTTCCTGATATTCTCCAGCTCCGGCATAATGACGCGTTCGAGCTTTCCGTCCTTGTTGCGGACCAGCAGCTCGTTGCCCTTCATGATCTGCTCGACGACGAACCGGGTTAGCGCCAGCGCGATGCTCAGGGCGTGAGCCTTGCTGCGGGCATCTGTGGATTCCTTGATCTGAGAGGCATTGCGCGCATCGGTGTCGCTGAGCAACATCGTAACCTTTGGCATCCTGCACTCCTGCGATTACAGCTCCGGTTGATCAGGTCCGAAATCGTACCATCAAATTGCCATCGATCCTATGGCAAAAGAGCGGCATTTGGATGGTCCGACAACGTTATCCGGCCCCCCCCTGTTCCAGGCCTTCCCCCGTAAACAGACATGCTGATCGGGTGCCTACACATGCGAAATCGCTGCTCCCTTTGGCTAGTCAACCGGGACTGTAATGGGTTGGAAGACGGGCCCTGAAGCCCCCCAGTCCTCCTCTTCCGTTCCACTGGGCTCATCCGTAGGTTGAGGCGCGGGATTGGAGGCCGGACCGGGGTTCCCGCCGTGACCTGTCGATCCACCAGGCGGCTCGACAGGGATGGTCGTGGGTTGGGAGACCGGCGCTGAAGAGCCCCAGTCCTCCACTAAGCCATCGTCCGTGGCACCCTTGTTCATGGATCCCTCCGTGGCCCAGCCATTCTGTCACTGAACGCCATTGATGGAAACTGGCTTAGCCATTGGGGGTATCGGGCGAAGGGCCTGCGGATGCCTTTGATCCCTTCGGATCGTTGGGGAACAGGAAAACGCAGTTTAGAGCTTCGTCATGAGCGGCAGGGACGCCGCTCGCCCGAGAAAGGCTTTCCTATCACGCCCCCTCTCTGATCGTGTAGGCAGTCGTGACCGCTAGGGACACTACCCAGACTGCGGCCATGGCGCTCGTTCAGTCGAACCTCGCCAAGTCCCCGCGCCCTGCGAAAGCTGGCCGTGTCGCAGCGGACGAGGGAGACGAGGTCGAGGCGAAGGTCGCCTGATCCACACAGGTTCGTTCCGGAAACACGAAACCCCTCGCGAGGACGTCCTCCAAGGGGATTTTCATAGGTCGGCTGCCTGATTAGTACGATGCTCAAATCATTCGGGCGTAGACACCACCGAATCGCTACAAGCAGATCGAGTATTATTCTCCATTTGAAACCATATACGCCCTCGACCATAGACTAGGGTTACGCTGCCTGCCTTCGTGCCTGTTGAGGCGACCTGAAGTAGGCATTCGCGATAAATCACGTAGTCCTATCGGCGATGGCATTTCTGGCCGCAACTGCCTGTGACCTCTGTGAATCCAAAAGATCCATGGCATTCAGGCAAATGGCCTGAGTACCTTTATCGCTGGTGTTGGTTTCGTAGCCAACGCGAAATTCATTCCACTGCCGTTCTATCGTGGCCTGGATGCCTGGCATCCAATCCAACAGCCACACCCTGTCGTCGGGAGCCAACTCCTTGGCATGTGTACGCAGCCATTCGATGTTTTCGCTGATGGCCGCATGATGCGCGTGACCTTGCGACTTGTGTTCTCGCCTTCCATTGAAATCACTTGAGTTGCCAGCAGCGTTTACCCAGCTATCGCGGAATTGCTGTAGTCTCGATTCCAAGGAAGCCGCGCGTTGAGCAATCCCATCGCTGGGCTTGTCGACGCGTTTGGGCACGCAGACAGTGATGTTGTAGTGGGCTGTGTCCGCGATGGCGGCGATGGACAGATCCCGTATGTTGAGGAACAGGAAGGATATCGGGACAACCGACCTGATATCCATGTCATTGCTGAAGTAGTCCGCCACATTCCCGCTCAGGATGAGCGCCTTGGCGTTCTCTTCCTCGATTCCCGTCCCGGTGATCCTCATCTCCGACTCGTTGAGGGTCTTCCTGGATTCCGCGTCGTATTCGGCTTTAGCACCTGTTTTCCCCGCGCCGTAGGATGCCGAGAGGGCACTCTTCACCTCGTCGAAGCTCTTGCTGGATGAAATGGTGACGTACAGCATCCGGCCGTAAGTGACGCTGCTGAGCAGCGCAGGCAGGTTGTCCTTGCCGAGGCGCCCCAACGCTTCCTGTTCGGCCAAGTCCTCCAACGTAAAGTCGTCTGAGAAGAGGGCGCCGGGGGTCTGCGGGGTGTCGATGTAAATTGTGAAGCACTTCTGTATCAGGGACGCCGTCAACACTCGTTTCTCACGGGAAGTCTGGGCTCGATGCTTCGCCTTGAATTCGGACCCGGCATATTTTGCCGACAGGCCTACTTCCAGGAGTGACTGTTCCAACGAAAAGGTCTCGCTCATGCTGAATGCGATCGATCCGCCGAAATCCTCCTTCCCTTGAAGCGGCACGATCAAGTCGGAGATGGCGCTTCTGATCGTTGAAGCGCTCGGATTGACGACCGTTTTCGTGTTTGGGCTAGCCAGGAGATCGACGGACAGGTGGATCGGAGCACGCTTCTTTATGGGCAGCTCTCGAAAGGATCCGAGCCCAAGGGAGAGACCCGCGCCTTGCATCAGTGCCCCTGGCCATGTCGCGGCCACATCCGGCGCGAATGTAACTATCTTATCGGGATTTGTCGTCAGACTGTATGGGGTCGTCGTGCAGGACATCGTACCCTGCTCGGTGAATTCATCTACTGGTGTGCCCGGAGGGCCTGCCACTCTTTCAGGGGGAGCTGGTGGATGCCAGGCGGGTAAGGCGTTAAAATACGCCGTGATCTGATCTCGGTTGCTCCCTCCAGATATTTTTGTGGCTTCTTTGGCCATCGGGTGTAGGGAAGGTTCGCCTGACATCTAAGTCACTCCCATGCAAAACGGCGTGACGCTATTCAGATAATTCTTGTCGGCTACTTGCAACAAAGTGCCACTATTATGGATTTTTGTCAAATTATCTACGCAATAACAGGACGGTCATCGCGCTCCTATTATGATCAATTTTTCATTATAGCTCCAACGCCTGCTCCTTCTGAATCAGTCCTATCGTCGAAGAAGATTGCCGATCTGCCCACAATGCACCGCCCCATCTTTAGCCGCCGCTTTGCAAGCGGCGGTATGGGCTACTGTGCGATCACGAACGAGATCGTCCGACAACATCTGGAGAATGCGGAGGTGCCGTGCAGTCAATTCGCGGTGGCTACCGATTCGGAGACCATCACTTTGCCCCGAGCTTTCAGGCGCTGGTCCGGCCACACGCCAACCGCTTGGTGGGCCGAAGGCCGGCATGCGTACCACATTGGCAGGACCGACCTCGGACGGAAGTCTGATCGCTCATTGTCACAGATTCCTCGTCAAGCTGGCGAGTTTGCTTCCGAGCCCATGACTTACAAGCCGCTTCATGGTCTTTGCTAGCGAATGCCGAAGCGATGTGCGAGTCTCCATTCACGTTCCGACATCGAAGCGTCGTTGGCGACTTGCGCCGCTCAGGACGCTGGCCCCCGATGGTTGTCGGACATTGAGCCTTAGACCCTGCACTGACTGGCCAAGCGCCACGACCTATAACGCAACCTGTTCCGTGTCTGGATTAAGAGGTATCATGCGGCCAGCATCTGCGATGAGTTCGAGACATCCAGCTACCGTCGCGTGGGAGAGACCCTGCGGCAGGCCAGCTTGATTGCGTTTCGAATGAAGACCCAGCGCCTTATGCGCGAGCACGAGCTTCCGCCGCAGATGCGACGCCGCTTCGTTGCCATAATGAACAGCGACCGGCGGCGGCATGGCTGAGCTCGTCTACACCCCTTTACAGTGACGACCGTTACCATCCGCCAGGCTTCGCAGCCCAGGACACACCCCTAAAGGGTAGATATCTTGTCTGGCCTCAGACGGGGGCAGTAGGATGCTCGCTGCGCGAAACCGCAGGAGAACGCTATGTTCCGTGTCCGTGCCTTCGGAAAGGTGCCAAGATTGGCGGCGATCCTCACGATCGCCGTCCAACCTATGACGTGCCAAGTGGCATACACCCAGGAGATGACGGCCCGCCAGGAACCCATCCCGGACGCCGTGTGGCAGAAAATGCAGGGGAGTTCCTGGCGCCCCAACCTGAAGTGCCCTGCCAGGAAGGATCTTGTCCTGCTCACGCTGCCCTATCTCAACTTCGAGGGGCAGCCGAATCTCGGGCAGATGATCGTGGCCAAAAGCGTTGCCGATACGGTGATGTCCGTCTTCACGGAATTATTCGAGAGCAAGGCTTTCCGCATTCAACGCATGGAGCTCATCGACAAGTACGGTGGCGATGATGGCAAGTCGATGGCGGCGAATAACACGAGCGCCTTCAATTGCCGCCTCGTGACGGCCGGAAAGCGCCTTTCGAACCACGCGTTCGGAACCGCGATCGACATCAACCCCATCCAGAACCCGTGGGTCAGCAAGGGTAATACCGACCCACCTGCTGGCAGGGAGTATGACACCCCAGGAGAACGCACTGCCGACGTGATCGGGATCATCACATCCGATGGCGTGGTCACGAAAGCGTTCAAGGGGCGCAATTGGGGCTGGGGAGGCGACTGGAAGAGCCTCAAGGACTATCAGCACTTCTCGGAGAACGGAAAGTAGAGCCACTGTATTGCGATGCTGACTGCGCAAGCCGTGTCCACACCAGCGTTCTATCCCTTCCCTGGCCCTCCCCCATTGCATAGCGGTACGGAATTAGGTGCGCGACTGGACCGGGAAGCGAGGAATACGAGACCCTCGGCACATGATGGTCACGGGCAACCTCAAGGACATCGCTGACATGCCGTTCGACTTCGCGAACTTCCTACTCGGACGCGTGATAACCGCCATTGTCACGTACCGGAAGGAGGCAATGGCAGGCGCACGATTGCGTAGGTTGCTCGCCACAAAGATAGCCTAGGAGGAAGTCGCCCAGTATTCATGCACGGGCGAACGTATCGGTAGCATACCTCCGAATACGCATGAGTACATCTTACGGGTGACGCCGATTGACGCAACGCAACTTAGATGAAATCCTCACCGTCCGCATCTGCTGATGCAGGCGCAACATCCCATGGGAGGTCGTCTTATGAGGCGTTTTGCTTTGGGTGCAGTCATATTGTTTGGAATCGCTAGGTTCACGACACCGATCCTCGCCCAGGCTCCAGTGGCGACGGTAAATGATGGACCATTCGACACGACGGACGACGAGGTGCACCAGGACGTGGCCAAGGACACCACGGGCGAGTTCAAACAACAAGCCAACAAGGTGCTCGGGGAAGTGGCGTCCGCTGGTCTCCTGAACAGCTTGGAACCATTTTCCTTTGGAGCGAAAGTGGTAGCGCCGAATGAGATCACTGCCGCCGTCACGATGCCCCTTCTCAGCAAGGGAGACCCGTCGACGAAGTACAACATTGTTCTCCAGCCTGGACACTACCTGCGGGTGAAAATTCCCGGGAAGGACGTGAAACTCGGCACGAGCGGGAAATTGGTTACGGAGCAGCAGATCACAGCGTTCATAACGGCGAACGTCGCCAAGAACCTGATTGAGGAAGACAAGGACAAGAAGCTGAACATCCTCGTCGTCTCCGCCGACAACTATGATCGCCCGCTCAACACGGACATCTTCCTTTCCATTCATGCTGACGGCGCGCCGCCTCCCGGCTGCACGACAGGACCAAGCCTTGGATATAGCGACAACTCGAGCCTCCTAGGGATGCATGCCATCGCATTCGCGCTCGCGACGTCCTTGGGACAGACCTACGACGAGTTCCAGGGCGACAACTTCACCACCAACCTGAGCAAGTATTACATGTTCAAGTCCCTGAAGCTTCCTCCCAAGGGCTTCGCGGGAGTGCTTGAGGTGGGAGAGCTGACCTGCGAAAAGAAGGAGAAGGCGCTCATCGAGAACGCTCTCCGCATCGCCAAAAACATAAGTTCCATACTCAGGTCATCGGTCGACATCATCAACGAACCGCTCGACAAGAAATGAGATCGGGCCATGCCCGCAGGGACAATCACCAGGCGGTCACTTGTCGGCGCCATGGCAGCCGCGGCGGCGCCGCGCCACTCAGCTCTCGCGGCGGACAACCCGGACCGCTTCAGGTCGGGCTATCAAGTCGTCGACGACGGGGTCCGGCCGACCCTTGAGTTCCTGAGCCGCATCTATCGATTGGACGGTGACTGGCTGCCCGACTTCAGCTTCTTCGATGATGGCGACAAGCCCAATTCCTTTGCTGAGGCGCCGATCATCGGGTTCAGGCGCCCGCACGTAAAGATCGGAAGGGGTTCGATCAGGGAGGCCATGCAGGTCTCGAACGGCAACTTCGGGGCTGCCCTGACGGGGGTGTTCGGGCACGAATTCGCCCACGTCTATCAAATGAGCAAGGGGATCAGCAAAAAGCTGCTGGATGCGGACGCCAAAGATTCCGTGCGCCTGGTGGAGACCCACGCCGATTTCCTCAGCGGATGGGCATTGCCGCAGGCGTGGTGGATCACGCAGGTCGGCGATCTCCGCGTGGCGGCCGAGCAGTTCTTCGCCTTGGGCGACATCCAGACCAACACGCACGGCCATCACGGCACCAACCTCCAGAGACAGGCGATCATGGCTGCCGGATACACATGGGGACTATCGAGCCCCAATGATCCCGACAAGGCGTCTGAGCGCGGCATCGCCGTCCTCAAGGACTTGTTCCCCCAATGGTTCAGGAGCACCTGAATGAAGCGCTCGGCATACCTATTGGCATTTCTTTTCGTTTCCACGTCGTCCTACGCCCTCGATCTGCCGAAGTGGCCGAGCGGCCCTGTCGCCGTCTTGCCGAAAGGCGAATTCGTCATCTCCGAGGACACCACGCTTTCCTACGACAAGCTCACTGTGCCTGACGGCACGATTATCACGACGAACGGGAATGACTTCGATCTGCAAATCCGGCAGGAACTCATCATTCAGGGGAGTACCGTGATCAGGTCATTCGCGCCGACGCACGTGCCGGACGCTCCCCCGCAAGCTGCCACGGGTGGCCCCGGGCGCTCGTACGAGCGCGGCCCGAACACTGAGGGAGCCACGGTCGCTACCAAGGGCAACGATGGCGGACAGGGCATGCCGGGACAGACCGGACAGCCGGGGGTCGCGGGGGATGACGCCGGGTTCATCACGCTGCGCTTCGATCCAGGCGCTAGGGCGGACGGCAGGCTGATCGTCCGCAACACCGGCGGGATCGGCGGGATCGGCGGAGTGGGCGGTCAGGGAGGACCGGGTGGAGACGGCCAGCAGGGAGGAAGAGGCAAGGACGGGATCGTCGATTGCGCGTCCGGTCCCGGCAATGGGGGGAACGGGGGCGACGGCGGCCCGGGTGGGCTAGGAGGACGCGGCGGTGACGGAGGCAGGGGCGGCACCATCGTGGTGCAGACGAGCGCACCCGCAAATCCGCCTCCGGGTTCCATGACGATCCTCGATTGGCTCCAGACTGTCGAGATGTCGGTCGACGGCGGAACCCCCGGCCAACCGGGGCCGGGCGGTAAAGGCGGCAACCCAGGACAGCCGGGATACGGCGGACGTGGGTCGCACCACTGCCAAGGCAAAGAGGCTGACAGGATGGGCGCGCCCGGCAAGCCGGGGAAGAACGAGACGGCCGGACTGTCAGGTGCCAACAAGGGCCCCAATGGAAGGATCAAGAAGCTGTAGCGGCGTGCCGCGGGACTTGCTCCTGAATCGGCTGGGAAGTGCCCTATGAGGCGATCGCTCATCTTCATGGTCGTAACCAGCCTGTGTGCAGCCAGGGCGGCCGAGCTGCCGCCGCCCTCATGGCCTCCGAGCCGCAATGGGATTCTCCCCAGGGCCGAGTACGTCCTCCAGGGAGACACCACGCTCTCGTACGACGGACTCTCGTTCGAGGACGGAACCATCATCACCACGCAAGGCTACGATTTCGACCTCGAGATCAGGCAATCCCTGGAAATCAAGGGCACCCTCATCATCCGGTCATTCCCTGACGACCGCCTGCCGCCGCAGCCCGCCGCAGCCGGAACGGGTCGCCGGGGGCATCCCCACTTCGGTGCCCCTGGTCCGTACCCCGCTGCGGATGCCGCCGATCGAGAAGACGGAATGGCAGGCGGAACTGGCGAGAGAGGTCCAACGGGAATCCCGGGAGCGGACGGGTTCGATGCCAGGGCGGTCACGCTACGGTTCGGACCCGCGGCGACGATGACGGGCAAGCTCGTCATACGCAACGTCGGTGGGACGGGGGGAACCGGAGGGCCAGGCGGGATAGGCGGCCCCGGTGGCAATGGACAGCGCGGAGGAAAGTGCGCTCCGGATCCCGGACGCGGGCCGGCCTGGCCGAGCTTCGACGATTTGCCTGGTCGAGGCGGTCCGGCCGGGCAGGGAGGGCCGGGTGGGTTCGGAGGGCGCGGCGGCGACGGCGGCCGCGGAGGGATGATCGTGATCCAGGCGAGATCCAAGGGCGCCCACGAATGGCTCATAACCGTCGAGCTGTCTGTCGCCGGAGGCGAACCGGGGAAGATCGGTCCCGGTGGCTCCGGTGGCAACGCGGGACAGCCAGGCCCCGGGGGTCCGGCAGGCGAGTTGTGCAGCAGCAAGGTCGAACGGATCGGCGCGCAAGGCACCTACGGCCCCGGCGAAACGAAAGGTATGGAGGGTGCCCAGAAGGGTCCCGACGGCATCATCAAGGTGCTTTCGGATTGAGCCTTGACCGACCGAGCTATCCGTATGTGCCCTCCCAACGGAAGCGGATTTCCGGGTATGACCACGAACGTATTCGACCCGAGCCCCACCCTCAAGGCCGTCCTCGCAGACGAGATCGGGAATGACAGAGGCGGCGGCGTAAGCCCGACGACGGTCATTGGCGCCCTCGACAGCCTCGACTAGATACTTGCCGACGTTCTTGAGGAGCTGAACGCCGACATCCGAGCATCAGCTTCTCCTGATCGGTGGCGTCAAGCACCAATGGAACTCGGAGCACGAGGAGGCAAGATTCGTGGTGCACAACCCATACGTCTCGCCTCCTGAACGTGTTCAATCTCGTGACCAGTACCTACCGCGACGATGAGCCTGAGCGGGCATTCCGTCTTCCGCAACCTGGTCGAGCAACCTGTTGCGCCTCGCTGCGTAGAGACCATGACAAAGGTAACGCCTGTAGGCAATCCCGCGCCTTTGCCCGCGCGGACATCAGGAAGATAACCGACCCGAACTTGGTGCGAATTAGGCCACAGACCTGCAAGAGGCTTCCGGCTGTCGGACCCGAGTAAGGACTTTACATTTCCCCTTCCAACCAGCGCCAACTGACTGTTAATCGGTTGCATGCGGAAACAGTCGAATAGCCGTCACGTGTGTTGTTTCACGTCATCGTTCATCGACGACCGGAGCAGCGCCAGCAGGACCGAACGCAGCGTGAACCGCCCTGCCCTCGCGCGTTCGATCAGTCCCCGCAGATACCCTCCTGGGATGCGGATGGTTTCGTGCCGCTGGAGAATGACGGCGATCACGACGCTGGCTTGCTCGTCGCCCATGACGGCGCGGGCCTCCCTCCAAGCGTCGGGAGCGATCCCGAGGGCTGACCGGGCGAGATCGGCAGCGTCCAGTAGGTCACGCCATGACCGGATCCCCTGCCCTCCCCTCGCATACGCTCCAATGTCAGGGCAGACGCGCACGACCAGTCCGAGGTCGAGGGAGCAGGAAACCGGAGCCGGGGGCCGAGACGGCATGGGGAGTTCCCCACGGCCGGATGGTGCTGCCCTCTTGTAGTCGGCTAGCCGCAGGGATGGCGGTGCCGGCCGTGGCTTCGGAGCCTCCCCTTCATCATTCCTTCGAAAATCCGTTTTCTCTTCTAAAAGGGATTCTGGATTCTGACTCTTATGGTGGCGACCGGATCGGGACTCATTGGTGTCCACTTTTTGCGCTTTCACGTTGTCGCGCAGGGACTTGTCCACATTCGCCCATAGAGGCCGCAGGATGGCCGCGTAAGCCTCCAGAGCGGGATAGTCGGCATTCCGTGCCGGCATCGGTCCTGCGGCCTCCAATGCCGCCCTGTGGGCCTCCCAGGGGCCGTCCAGACCCTCAGCGAGAGCTGCCGTGATCGTCTTCGAGAGGTCGCGCCGCAGGATGCTGATCTCTTCCCGCAGGAGGTGACGCGCCTTGGCACGGTCGCGGGCTTCCTTCGCCAGACGCGCGAACTCCCCTGCCCTCGCGACGAGCGGCCCGAGATCGAAGCCGAACGCTTGCTCGATCTGACCGCCCTCCCCCTTCCGGGCGTATCGCTTCCCGTTGGGACTGTCCCGCCGGATGATCAACCCGGCTTCAACCAAGTCCGCGAGGTTGCGCCTCAAGGTGGTCGGCGCCATTCCGTTCGCACGGTGTGACAGCGCATAGTTCGAGGGGAAGACGACCAGCCCCTCCCCTGCCGTCAACGTCGTCTCGGGATGGAACGTGAGCAGTGCGTGGAGGACCGCCAGGGCGCGGTCGGAAACCCCCACGGCTTTCTTCGCTTCCCGGAGGTGATCGAGGACCGTCCACTTCCTGATGATGGTGTCAGGCGGACATGCGTCTGCGACGGCCCGCGCTGCCATCATGGCAAGCGAGAGCGGTCGCCGCCCAGCGGGCGACGTGCTGCGATGTGGTTCCATGGCCTTTTCTCAAGGCAATAGAAATCTGCTCACCAAAACGGCGCTAAATCTGTTGACTAAGATTCCTGGGGATGCGATTCTCGGAGGTGCGAGACTACGAGAGAGGTTCCCAGGGCGGTTGTCTTGGGGGCCTTTTTCTTTTGCCGATAGCTCCTTGCTACGGGTTGATCGGATGCTCCAGACGCAGGGGGGTTAACCCTGCGCCCGAAAGGCGGCGTGAAGCTCATCGAGTTTCGCCTTCATCTGCGAAACGACGAACTCCGCGAACTTCGGATTGTCGGACTCCAGTGACAGACTGGCGCCTTTGCTCGTCCTCTTGACCGTTGCCGTCCCCACGTCGCCCTTCCAGACGATGGGCTTCGCGTCATGGGGAGCTCCCCATGAACCCTGCTGGGTCGCCACCTTGAGGACGACGGCAAACCGCGAGTCACTGTCCTTCTTCTTGAAGGACGGTTCCGTAATCGCCTTCTCGGCCGCTGCCAGCCCATCGTCGGACCCGAGGGCTTGCATGAGGGACAGCCAACGCGCCCTCCCCGCTTTCGGTGCGGGGCCGATGGCACGGACGATGTTCTCGGGAATGTTGCGGGCGACTTTCAGGTGTCGGGTCAGGTCGCTGTCATCGATCCCCACGGCCTGGACCATCACCGCACGTTCGAACCCGAGGGCTTCGAGGTGCATCGCAAACAACGCCTTCTCGATGAAGGATAAATCGCGCCTGGCTTGGTTCTCATGGCCTTGGGCCACGACCAATTCCTGGTCGGTGAGGTTCTTGACGATTGCGCGGACCTTGATCCCGAGGCTGTGCGCCGCCCGCAAGCGGCGGTGTCCGAACGCGACCTGATAGCGTCCTTTCTCCGTAGGATGGAAACGGACGAGGATCGGGACTTGCTGGCCTCCCTCCGTGATGCTCTTCACCAGCGCGGCAAAGCTGGCATCAGTTGCATCGGTGATCCGGTCAGAGACGAACGATCCATCCACCAGCGCGGTGTCGATCTCCACGATGGCGGAGCCGGATTCGATGTTGTCGGCAGCGCGGGCCTTCTCGGCCAGTTGGAGCATCGACTTCCGGACGGCACCCACGGCACCGTTGTTCGTCGTCGGCCTCTTGTCGGCCGGATCGGCGGCTTGCGCCGGGGCTGGGGACGCGCTGGCCTTCTTCGGCATCGCGGGAGCCGGGACCGTGGGCTTCGTCATCATGATTGCATCGACTGCGGACTTGCGGCTCATGCGAGGACTCCGGAGGCCGAAAGGGTAGGGAGGTTGTCGGAGGCGTGGGGAGGTCCCCACGAACCTTGTGAGGGCATTCCGTGGGGAGGTCCCCACGGCTTGGAGGTGAGGAACCCGCTCATGGCTTGCGTCCCCACGACTTGCGGATCATGGCCTCGATCTCGCCGTTGACAGCATCCAATGAATCGATGGCCCGGTCATAGGTCTGCCTGTTCATGGACTCGCGCCCGACTTCATAGAGCGTCTGCTTGGTCAGGCCGGCATCGCTCACTGCGCTGGACTTCACCATCGCGGAGGTCAGCACCGCTTCCCCGAAGAGGTTCCGGAGCATCGCGGTAATCCGCGTCTGTGGGCCGTCCTGCGGCTCGTATCGGGTGACCAAGAAACGGAGGTTGTCGAACGTGACCGCGCCGCCGGCCTCCCGAACCACGTCCAGCAACTCTTCCATCATCGTAAGGAATTGCGACATGCTGGCTACGTCCAACATTTGGGGATGGACGGTGATGAGGAGGGAGGTTGCCGCGCATAGGGCCGAAAGCGTCAAGAAGCCCAACTGCGGCGGGCAGTCGATGATTACCACGTCGTAGTCGTCGGCCACGGTTTCGAGAGCCTGGGCGACGCGCGTGAAGAACATGGCATCCCGCTGGGCGCGGTCAACGAGGGCTTTTGGAGTTTCATGCTCGAACTCCATCAATTCCAAATTGCCGGCGATCAGGTCGAGTCCGGTGAAATAGGTGGGCCGGATCACATCACGCAGCGGACGCTGCTCGTCGTCGTAGCGGATGGCTCCGTAAAGGGTTTCCCCGGGGCCAACCTCCAACTCGGGCTGGATGCCGAGCAGGGCGGACAGGCTGGCTTGCGGGTCGAGGTCGATTGCCAGCACCCGGTAGCCCTTGAGGACAAGGTATTGCGCGAGGTGCGCGGAGGTCGTCGTTTTGCCGCTGCCTCCCTTAAAATTGACGACCGAGATGACTTGGAGGTCTTCGCCCGGGCGACGGCGGGGTGAGTAGGTCCGTCCCGCTTTGGTCGTCTGGTCGAGATATTCCCGCAGGGCGTGAAGGTCGGACAGAGTATAGAAACGCCGTCCGGTCGGCGTGATTTCCGGCTGTGGGCCGTTCCCCTCGATGGATAGCTGCCGAAGACGGCTGTCCGACAGGCCGAGAATCTTCGCGGCCTCCCCGCTCGTAAACTTCCGCAGGGACTTGTGGGCGGTCGGGGGATAGAACGCCGTCGTCATCGCCTGGAGTTGCGACCGCAGGATGGCCGCGTATTCTCCAACCTCTACGCTCGGGCCACCCTGCGAATCGGCGGCTTCAATCTGGATCTGTTCGTGGATCACGGCTCCAACCTCACTCACGGAAATAACCTGAATGCATTGGTAAATCCGTGAGTGTAAACAAATGGTCAAGATTCGCGGCGGGAGTCGAGTCGGTTTTCCGCTAAGTCCTTATTCTCCTGGGGAGAACCCGATTCGGAGGCCACCCGCAGAGCAGGGCATCGTCCCCGATCGAGGGCGCAATGAGCCGTGGGGAGGTCCCCACGGATGGGCTAGAAGATCAGGACGGCTTCCTGCCGCGCGGTTTCCCCTGCCCTGTCCTTCAGCGAATGCCACCGCGTGAGGTCGGCCCTGCGCTGCAAGGCATCGGACAGGTCCGCTTGGAGCCGCGCCAGTCCGGTGTGCGTCATTCCGGCTTCGGGCGCGATCTCAACGATCAGGTCAACGTCGCTGTCCTCACGTTGGGACTGCCTCGCCACCGAGCCATAGACCCAAACGTGGACGATGCCCCGCGCCTCAAGGTCGTCCTTCATGTTCAGGACGGTAGCGCGGACGTGCCGTAGCGTCCCGGGGAGGGGGTGGAGTTTCAGCCGCCTTGTAGCGGGAGCTCCCGAGCGGATTTTCAGGGGCGGCACGGCGGCCGGCTCGAAGCCCATCTCACGGAGGGCTTCCCCGAGCGTCTTTCCGGTGTCGGGCTTGTCGCGGTCGTCGGTCATGGTTCGCGTCGTCGCCTCCGTGGGCCCAAGGATCATCTAGCAATGCTCAACACAGGGCAAGGCACGGCCCCCGCAGTTTCATGGGGAGGTCCCCACGGACAGGAGAGGGCCGCTCAAGGACGGCGTATGCTGCCGTCTTCCGCGAAGACGACGGCCAGTGCCTCGAAGACAGGGATGAAGCCAGGTCGCCGCGTGAACGTCGGCGCGTGGAAAGGGTTGTAACCGATCGGGGTCAATTCGCCCGCGATGGCTTCGGCGCAGTAGCGGCCCTCGATCCATGTGTGGACGTTCCGCTGCCCTTCACGGATCGCGCGTTGCCGCCCGCTCTCACTAACGCGAATCTTGCAGTCCCTCAAGACAATCAGGGGGCGATGGGCGATCACGCGACCCGACTTGCGGACGCTCCAGACACCTTTGGTGAGGTTCCGGTAGACGTGTACTTTGAGACCTGGGCGGCGGAGCGGGCAGGGCGGAATGCAACGGTGTTGTAGATGGGTGTCAACGGAGGCGGTCGCCGCCATTCCTCGGAACAGCCGCTGATCAGCAAGTCCCCGCTGTCAACTATCGAAGCGAAGCGAGATGCACGGACTTAGGATCACTTCCAACACTCGGTTCCGATGCGGCAGTACATCGTGCCGACCCTTTCCCCGTCATGGTCGTAGTAGACCTCGCCAGCGTCATTGTAAGTGAATATCGCGCGCCAGACGTTGATCTTGTATTTCAGCGGGTCGCCGCCGTGGCGTTCCTCTTTCTTGGTTTTATCCGTGTCTGCCAGAGGAACTGTGAGAGTCCGTCTCTCATATGCGAAGGTGAAGTATTTGAAGGTGAATGGTTCCGGTCGGACCTTGCCGACTGCAAGCCAGTTCTCGTTGCCCCTATACATGATGAAGTAGCAGTGGCCCGCCCAGATGTCGCCAACGTCCCGCGTGAAGTGGATCGTGAAGAAGGGTTCCCCACCGCCGTAGGCCCCGGCGATGAATTGCGGCCATTTATTTTGAGCCTTCTCCCAAGGGCATTCCGCGTGACCCGGATAGACAGACGGCACCGCGCTTGTCGTGAGCGCAAGAAGGGAGATCGCGGCCGTGAGAAGCTGGATACCGCGGCTCGTCATAGTCGAACCTTTCGCGAGACGGCCCCCAGGCGGCAATCGTAGCCGTTCCCCGCTCCATGGGAAAGCTAACCAGAAGGGGATGGTCACCTAGGCGTGGGGAGGTCCCCACGGATTTCGGAAGGACGGGCGGCATAGGGGAGGGGAGAGTGGTTCCGCGACCGTGATGTCAACACTTGAAGCGAAGCGTGCTGCCCGTCCGCCGGCCTACTTCCAGCACTCGGTCCCGATGTGGCAGTACATATTGCCAGCCAGTTGCCCATCGGGGGTGTAAAAGACCTCTCCTGCCTCGTTGTAGGTGAACGTGGCACCCCAGACGTTGATCTGATATTGCGTCGGATCTGCTCCGTTGCGGCGCTCGTTCTTGGCGTTGTTCTGGTTCCGGATCTTGCCCGCGCCACCCCAGTTTTTATTGCCAAAATAGGTAATCGTGTAGCATTCGTTTGCTTGGATATCTCCGATGTCCCGTGTGAAGCGGATGCTGAAAAATGGTTCCTTGTCCCCGTATTCCTGGTTGATGTACTTCGCCCATGCGTTGGCGGGATTGGACCAGGGGCAGTTTGGGCGACCGGGATAAACATAGGCAGGGACGGGGCTCCCGAGCGACGGAATAAGAACGGCGGCAATTATCAAGGTCCGGGACTTCGACATGAGTTCCTCCCTCGTTGACGTGTGGATCGGCTCACCCAGGCGGGCGGATGGGTACCGGAGGCTGCGCGGCCGGCGGGGGCTGGTTGAATGGCACCCGAGGATGAGCGGGGGGCGAGGTTAACGCAGGTGCGATGGTCGGCTGCGGATTGGATGGGCCGGATCGAGTAGGCGGCAGGTAAACGGTCCGGGCTGCGTGCGGTGACGGGCGTGACGCTTCTATTTCGACCCCCGAACGTGGTGGACCCTTCGCACGGGCGTCTCTCAACTGCTTTGCTGCCGCTGGGTCACTCGCGGCATGGGTCGCTGCCCTCTGTTGGCGGATTGCTTGGATCCGCTGGGCCTCTGCCAGTTCCTTCGCTCGCCTGTCGCGGAGTGCAAAACCCTCCTGCCGAATCTTTTGGTAATAATCCTTCGAAAGTGATCCGGCTCTGATGGCAAAGTTGCCATCCTGCGGGGTTGCGGACACGTATATTCCTTCGAGGCGTGTCCCCGGCCGCGTTCCCTCGAGCCGATCCTCGGTGCCCGGAGCGTTCTCTAGCGCGAACGACTCGCGCAGGGCATCCTCGTAGGTCTTTCCATGGGTGAGATACTGGAAGTCTCTGAGCTCGACGGAACCATTGCCCACAAGAGCCTGGACATAGAAGAGATGGATCTCGCCAGAGGTAGGCTTGGCGCCGATCCGGCCGAGATAGTCACCCAGCCTGCCCTTGATTTTCTCCTCGCGGAAGTGGCTAGTCCACAGGTTGACGTTATCGAAGATGTTCTCAATGGTGTCGGCAATGCCCTCCGCCCGTCCGGTTACATCAACACCGATCGGGGGTGCGTTCGATGGGGCTCCGGGAATTCTGCTCTGCGCCAAAGCAGAGACTACCTGCCCTCCGAGCAGGACGGCGGAGAGTCCTACGGCAACCAAGCGCATGGCCATCTGACGAACCCTCATTACGAAGGCCCCTCTAGTAATGATACGCCTTCTGAGACCCGTTCGATAGTGACCCGATTGTATGCTGCCCGACGCTGCCGCTGCATTTGTGACTTTGTACGGATTAGGTCTCTGGCAAGATCAAGGCAGTCAACTTCCCCTTCGGCCCGATCTCGATTGGCTTGTCCCACACCACGTATTCGCCCACATCCAACGCGGCATCGCACCACTCCCGGGCGGGTATGCCAGTCGTGAAGATGGGGGCCTGGATGCCATGCCGCGGCCCCGGCCGTTGGGCTTCGAAGACGGTTGAGGCGAAAACGGCCAGTTCGCCCTGATGAGTGCCGGCATTCAGCGTTGCCCGCCACTGTCTCTCCAGGAGGATGGTAGTCCGGTGCATCGCTTGCAGGGTGAACATCGCAAGCAACGGTTTCAGCTTCTCCTTGAACTGGTCTCCGCGCCCCTCGATTAGCTTGTTCTTCTGCGCCGCCATGAGGAAATCGCGTGTCACGTGATCTGCCGTGAATACAGCCCTCGCGTTGTAGTAGCGGAGGACGCACTGGAGAACCCCGATCTCGGGAGGCATGACCGATCCATGCACGAGGGTCGCGCCACCGTCAGGAGCGGGACCGAACTTCGAGAGCAATGCGTCGAGGATGCGTCGTGCCTCCTTCGGTTTCATTCCCGTCTCGCGAGAAGTAACCTCCCTTGGAAGGCGGTCGAAGTTCCGCGATAGGACGGCTGCGAAGTCAGCGGGGACACTCAACAAGTCGATGTTTGGCCCCAGGCGGTGCATCAACCTGGCGTGCAGGAAGAAGTCACGAAGCTCGGTCGTGACGGGCCCCTTCTCGCGCTCATCGGCATGAGCAACGAAATCACCGATCTCCCGAATGGCCGCTGACCCGAATGCGCGCTCCCGTAGCCAAAGGAAAAGGTGCGTGAGATCCACCGCGTGGAGTTGAGGGCCGACAAGGCGGAGGAGGCGGCTCCTGATTTCATCGTGACGTGACATAGGCCGCATCAAACCTCTTCGCAGTGCCTTGCGCTAGGATCGCTTGCGCTGGGCTTCTAGGTAATCGACGTATTCACCCTCGGGCATTACCCGAACGACTGATACGTCCAAGCCAAGCGGCTTCGCGCAATCTCGGATCCACATGGCTTGATTGCCATGGAGTTTGTCGGTCCCCTTGACCTCCACAAAGCGGAGGGAGATGCCGCGCAGAGTTAAGTCGGGACAGCCGCCAAACGTCCCGGCTCCTGTCTCGTAGCGGTGACGGAATGTGCGCTCAAAGTAGGAGTCCCCGACAAGATCGAGGTATTCCATCACGGTCACGAAAGGCCGATACATCAGGCCGTCCAGGTATCCGCGATGGCGCAGGTAGACTTCCTTCGGGTTATTGAGGACCACATGGAGAGCGGCCATCACCTTGTCGGCGTGGGCCTTGCCGGGTTGGAACGGCCGCTGTCGCGTCTCATCGAAGGCAATGTCATGGCCGTGCATGTCGTTGAATTGCCGTCCGACGATCATGTGCAGGGAGGCCGCCGCCGTGCCTTCACAAGCCATCCCCTGTTCGCCAGGCTTGCGGATCACGTCGAGGGCGAAGTTCTCAATATTGACCTTGGCTCCGGAGGGGAGTTGCCAAACGCACTTGCCGTCAGGAAGCTTCCTGCCCGGGATCGTCGTGAGCGGAATGTCGAGCAAGGCGCACTGGTCCTCGAGGGAGAGGTCGCCGAAGCACCCGCCGCAGATCTCGTGCAAGTTCCGCACGACCTCCTTCGATGCAGTCTTCCACCACTTCTTGTCGATCCAGAACCAATCCTCGGGATGCCGCAGGATGCTCTCCGTCTTCGGGTTGACGAACAGATACGCGATCGTTGCCTCGGTGCATCCGAGGGCGCGCATCTCCGCCCTCGTCGGGGAGGTCATGTCGATCTCGTAAGAGGGCTCGGTCCGCCGGAACCGATACCGACCCTGCATCTCTTCCGACGTGACGGCGGAAGGCTTCTTCCTGGGGAGGGCTTGCTCATGCCCGCTCCGTAGCCTGGAGCCGACAGGGTTGCAACGGCCGACCATGCGTCCGCGCTGTCAACAATAGGCGCCGACCCCGGGGCGTTGCTGCCAGGGAGGCCGTGGGAGGTCCCCATGAAGGGAGGGCGTTGTAGTCCCGATCGCGTCCGCTATCAGGTTCACGGCATCGCTCCCTTTCGGGTTCGGTCGCCGTGCGCCTTTTCGTTGCCGTCATAATTCTCTTTCGCGTTCTGGTGCCAATTCCGAGTCCGTTCTCGGCATCGTTAGCTACATCGTTTCCGCTGTCGTGAGTCCGATGGTTCGCGGCCTCATTGTCAGGGGAGGTGTCACCGCAGTTCGGTGTCTCGTCAACGGATCGTTCGCTCTCGGGTTTGCCCCGGAGATCTCGGCATCGTTGCCAGCAGAAGATTCAGGACGTTTCCGAGGCCGTTCGGACCATCGTTGCCGTCCTTGTTCGCTCTCGGGTTCGCGGGGGAATGAGTGACGGCGTTCGCGCCGAAATACCGTCATCGTGAGTCCGATGGTTGCCGTTTTAATTCTCTCTCGCGTTCTGGTGCCAATTCGAAGTCGGTTGTCACCGTAGTTCGTGGGGAAGTTCCCAAGGCGTTCGCTTCCAGGTTCTCGTCATCGTTGTCGGTTTGGTTGCCGTCACGATCTCAAAGCCTTTCGCGTGATCGTTTCCGCTGTCGTTCGGCTCTGAATGAGTCCTCACGTTCGCGGCACGATCTCCTTCCGGTTGTCGGTATCGTTCTTGTCACAGTTCGCGGCTCGGTATCGAGCGCGTTCGATTGACGGCGGCTCCGCCGACAAGCAGGCTTCTAGCTACAAGGTATCCCTACGGGGTCACACACTACTCACCGCGTTCCGCAGTGAAAGGTGTCGCCTCCGGCGGGGAAACCTTACAGCGTAAGGCTTTCAGGGGTGGCGTTGCCTCCCTCAAGGGCAGCAGGAGACAACAAACAGAGGGGGGTGCATCCATGACAACCAAGTCGTTCAGGATTTTCGGTGCAAGCTCGATCCCGACGTGTTCGGCACCATTCAGGCCGAAGCCGCTGCCCGGAAGATCACTCCCGCTGAATACGTCACTTGGGCCGTCGCCAAGGCAAGGGATGTAGATGCGCTGATTGCCGAGGTCCAGAAGGACCGGGGCGAACTCCAGTTCCAGCGTCGTGACCGCGAGCTCGTCACCGTCCTCGTTGACCTAGTGGCCGACGTGTTCGCCGCCGATGCCAAGCAACATGAGCAATGGCAGGATCAAGTCCTCAACCATGAGGCCACACCCAGCCACTGACGGCTGACGGTCGGATGCAAGGACCGGATGCATGATGCCTGATAGAGGCACCGCATCCCGGAGATGACGGCGGCAGGGGAGGGGGACACCGACAATGGCGATGACCGTGTGGACGCTCAACAGCGTCGATTACTACCACCATATGGCGAAGGATCACGCCGCCGAAATGGCAAGCGGGATTTCCCGCACGGCGATCCTCTACGCCTCCGATACCGTCCGCACGATCCCGATCCTTGGGGAGCTCCCCATGATCCTTCCCGACGACGTGAAGGCCCGTCTCGGGGAAGTCGGGATCACCGAGATCCACACCTGGAAGGAGCTCAAGGAAATCCAGGCCGCTGCCGAGAAGTGGGCCAATGAGCCGCTGGACGAGAAGCTTCGGAAACGCTGGGAGAAGGTCGGCCTCGCGCATGTGAAGACATGGGGTGACGTTCAGGCACTCGATGCCGAGACGCGCAAGGCGAAGAAGGTGACGTGGGTCATCAAGGCCGAGGAAAAGGCCCGCGACAAGAAGGTGAAGGGTGTCCTCGACTACTACGACAACGGCGCGAACAGCGAGGAAGCGGTTGGCCTCTGGTGGACACCGAACGATCCGGTCACAAAGGACGGCAAGCCTTACAAGCGCGACCTGACGAGGGACATTGCCACCGGACAGACGGTGGACCCGAAGGTTTTCCGTGACCTTGCGAACGGCATCCACCCGATCACCGGGGAGCAGTGCAT